>MEYR01000019.1 GCA_001774075.1 Candidatus Azambacteria bacterium RIFCSPLOWO2_01_FULL_44_84 | reverse complement strand
GACATTTTCTTGCAAAATAGGCGTTCGGGTATTAATATGGCGCAAAGCCCTTTGAAATAATAAAGAAGGACACGCAGATGCGCAGTCAGGTCCTGTGTTACCGCTCCGGTCCGATTGAGAGGGACCCGGCGGCGTCTTTTCACGCTAAAAACAGCTTGGACGATGTGCTACGAGATCTCGGAATCAATATTATCGGCGACACTTTCGAATATCTGAAATTGCGCAAGTGTCCCCAAGACGTTTACGGGCCAAAAATGAAAAAACTCCGTAACATCGGACTTGTTTGCGAGTTCAATAAATCTGAAATGCTCGTAACCAGAAATTTTAGGGATACCAGAAGCACAACCTTTATTGTCGCAAAGCCGTTGCCAGAAGGGACCGGTGGCACGACAAGCGAGATAGTTCAGGCCTGGTTCAAAGGCGTGCCGAAGCTCGTTATTATCGGCCCTCACTGCGAGGTCTTGCTGGACAATAGTTCCACTTTTGTTTTCAGGATGATAACCGACCGCTACGCGCTTGTTTTCAATACCGAAAAAGACGTTTTAGATTTTGTTCGTAAGCATATAAAAATTTTCCGCCAGGGCAAGGACGCGCTGCGCAAACTTATTCTGCAGATTAAGCGGGAAAATCCACATATTAATGACCGCCCGAAGCCCCTTTACTCCGACGAATTTGCAGGGGAAACGGTGATTATTTTGGGCCGGCCCGGGGCGGGCAAAGGCACCCAGGCGCGCCTGCTTCAAGACCTTGCTGGTTTCAAGTATTTTGGTAGCGGCCATGAACTGCGGCGCTTGTCCAATAAAGTGCCGCTACTTGGCGAGAGTCTAAGCAAGGGAAATCTGGCCCCGGACATTATTATCAATTATCTTCTGGCCCAGAGTTTGCTCCGCCTGGAAAGTTTTGAACCGATTGCCATTGACGGTTCTCCCAAAAAACCCGCCGAAGCGATTAATCTGTTGGGTTTTCTGGATTTCCTTAAAAGGAAGCCCATTGTCATTGTCATTGACATCGACGAAGAGCTGTCGCGACAGAGAATCGTCCAGCGCTGTAATTGCGACCATTGCGAGATTTCTTTCTGTGGCACGGAACTTATCGGCGGCAATTCTTGCCCCCACTGCGGCTCCGTGCTTACGGTCCGGCCGGAAAACGCAGACCCGGCGGCCATTGATAAGATCATGGAATGGTATAAAATCAATGTTAAAGAGACGATTGACCTTTTTGAGGCCAACGGTCTCGTGATTCATGTTGATGGCAATCGCAGCAAGGATGAAATCTTCAGGAATATTCTTGAGATTTTGAAGAAGTAGCGCTTTTAAAGAGCGCTTTTTTTATTTAAAAAATCGTGCTATTTTGAGATATGTGAAGAAATTCTGAAACATTATAAGTATTATCTAAAAAATTGGCGAAAATTACTATAATACCAATATACGAATGAGTACTAATGATACGAATAAATACTAATATTCGTATAAATTAGTATCATTAGTAAAATTAGTATATTAGTATCATATTAACGTAAGCATATGAAATACGAACCCGTAATCGGTTTAGAGATACACACGGAGTTGAAGACCAAAACAAAAATGTTTTGCGCCTCGCGTAACGATCCGGATGAAAAGCATCCGAATGTTAACATCTGCCCCGTTTGCACCGGCCAGCCAGGCACTTTGCCGACGATTAACGAAGAGGCCGTTAAAAAGACTATAAAAGTCGGCATGGCGCTTGAAAGCAAAATAGCCGACGAAACCCGGTGGGACAGAAAAAATTATTTTTATCCGGACTTGCCCAAGGGCTATCAGATTTCCCAATACGACAAGCCGCTTTGTTTTGGCGGTGAACTCACTATCCCCGGCGGCAGAAAAATAAGGGTCAGAAGAATACATCTTGAAGAAGACACGGGGCGGCTTTTGCACGAAAGCCACGTCGGCCACTCGCTGGTTGATTTTAATCGCGCCGGCGTGCCTCTGATGGAACTGGTGACCGAACCGGACTTGCGTTCGGGCCAGGAAGCGAGCGCTTTTGCCCAGGAACTTCAGTTGATTTTAAGATACCTGGGGGTTTCCGACGCCGATATGGAAAAAGGACAGCTCCGAGTCGAAGCGAATATATCGCTTCGACCGGAAAACCCAAATTCCAAAACCCAAATCCCAAACTTAGGGACTAAAGTAGAAATTAAGAATTTAAATTCTTTTAAAGCCGTGCGCGATGCCGTTGATTATGAGATAAAGCGGCAGGCGGAATTGCTTGAGGACGGTAAAAAAATAGTTCAGGAGACCCGCGGCTGGAGCGGAACAAAAGGCGAAACGTTCTCTCAACGCTCCAAAGAAGAATCCCATGATTATCGTTATTTCCCGGAACCGGACTTGCCGTCGCTGAAAATAGATCCGGTTTTTATACAGGATGTCGCCAAAGCTCTGCCCGAACTGCCGGCCCAAAAACGGGAGCGTTTCGCGCGCCAATACGGTCTCGGAGCCGCGCAAATTAATACTTTAGTCGCCGATGAAAAACTGGCCGAGTTTTTTGAAAATGTGGTTAGCGAGTTTATGGATTGGGAATCATCCGGTCTTGATAAGGATAGCCGCCTGGCAGAAGGCTTTGACGTGGCGCCGCATGCGGTCGTCGACAAACAAAAACTTTTTGACCTGGCCGCTAACTATACTCTGTCCGATCTTTTAGGGCTTTTAAACAAGGCGTCGGCTTCGGTTGATGACATAAGAATCAAACCGGAAGACTTTGCCGAGTGGCTGGGATTAATCCACAGAGGGGTTATCACTTCGCGGGCCGCTAAAGACGTTCTGTATGAGATGTGGGCCACTGGCAAAGACCCCTCGCTTGTTGTTAAAGAAAAAAATCTTGTTCAGATACAAGACGCCGGCGAGATAGAAAAAACAGCGCGGGAAGTAGTCAGCCGCAATGCCGCCGCGGTTTCCGATTATAAAAAGGGTAAGTTGGAGGCTTTGAAGTTTTTGGTAGGGGAAGCGATGAAAGAAACGCGGGGCAAGGCCAACCCCCAGCTATTGAAGGAGATTTTTGAAAAATTGTTAAAATAATAAGCCTACGAATTACGAATATGGCCGAATTACGAATTCGTAATTCGAAAAAATTCGTAATTGATAGAAGAGAAGAAATTGAAAATATGACAAATCAAAGTAATCAGCCGGCGGCACCAGCTACTCTGGTCCCACAATCAGAAGAAGAAAAGAAGAAAAAAGCGCTTGAAAGCATTGGCAAGGTTTACGGCAAAAGCGCCGAAGAGGAGCAAAAGAAAGAAAAATACATGAAAGGCCTTTTCGGAGGCGAAGTTCCGGGCATGGCCGAACGCCGTAAGAAATTAACTCAGGAAAGAGGCCCCCAGACTTAAAGCCTCTTTTTCATCTTTAATCCAACGGATTCTTTTGTCTTTTCTGAACCAAGTCATCTGGCGCTTGGCGTAGTTTCTTGTATTTTTCTTTATCAGCTCAACCGCTTCCGGCAGAGTTATTTTTCTGTTTAAGTAGTCAATTATCTCCCGATAGCCGATGGTGTCAAAGTTTTGGTTATTCTGTCCATATTTTTCTACCAATTCTTTTACCTCTTTAAGAAAGCCGTCTTTCATCATTCTACCAATTCTTTTACCTCTTTAAGAAAGCCGTCTTTCATCATGAGGTCAATTCTTTTGTCTATCCGCTTTTCTAATTCTTCTTTTGGCCGGTAAATGCCGAACTCGATGAAATCAAAAATCATCCGGCCGGCTTTACGCTGGGCGGAAAACGGCTTTTTTGTTTTAAGCGCGATTTCAAGTGCTCTGATAATCCGGCGGGGATTGTGCGGGTCAACAATGTAGGCGGCTTCGGGGTCAAGTTTGATTAGTTCGTTATAGAGCGACTTCAATCCATAATTCTTAATTCTTAATTCCAGTTTCTGACGCAGTTTCGGATCCGGTGGTACATTAGGGATTTCCAAATTATCAATTACCGATTTTACGTAGAGTCCAGTGCCGCCAACCAGAATCGGCAACTTTCCTTTCTTTAAAATACTTTTTATCGCTTTTACAGCATCGCGCTTGTATTCAGCGACAGTGTAATTTTCATCAGGATTATTAATGTCTATTAAATAGTGAGGAATCGCGGCCATTTCTTTTTTCGTCGGCTTAGCCGTTCCTATGTCCATTCCGCGGTAAATTTGGCGGGAATCGGCAGAAACAATTTCACCGCCAAATTTTTTGGCGATCTTTATTGCCAGACCTGTTTTGCCCGACGCGGTCGGTCCGACAACTACGATGATTTTTGGTTTTTTTAATTTCATAACCTTATCTTTATTTTATTTCTTTTCTCTTTGCAGTTGTAATTTCTAATTTGCCTCTTTTCAATCGATCGCATGAAAAGTGGCACATTAGATTTGTAGTTGAATTTACGTTATAGCCTCTATAGTAAATGAAAATTATTCTTTAAATCCAATTCTATATCAATATCTTTCACTCTCAAAAACCTTACGTGCGGCACGAGATCAAATAGGTCTGTGATAAAATCGACTTCCTCTTTGCATTCATAGGGATGGATAAAAACACTTTTTTGCATTGGGTAAAAACCAAGCTCCTTTAATTTAGACGCTAAAGCCATTCTTCCTCGTTTTTTCTTTTCTGGAATATCGAAGACTACCAGCCGCCATAATCCATCCCAGCGTGTTGGGGTCTTAATTTTTGCATAATCTAAATTATATTTTAAAATCTTATTTTTTCCTTCGGTTGTTAGAATAATAGAGACAGTCCCATTTCTATTTTCTTTATAATCCACCATCCGCGATCTATAGAGATCCTTTATTTTCCTTCTTAGATATCGTTCATTGATCTTCTTCCATTCTTTAGTAATATCTTTGATTATCCGAAAATAACTATCTGGCCTAGTAGTCAGTGATAAGGCAACACCGCCTGCCAGAAGTAGTAAAACTTTTTTAGATAATGGACCAAGGTGTTTCATTGTGCAAAAGGTAGCATAAAGTTTGCCTTTTTTCAAGCGATCGCTTGAAAAGAGGAACTTGAGGAACTTTTTGATATTTCGCCTAAATTTCGGTAACTTTTGGTAAATTCCAGTTTAAACTTTATCAGTTTAAATTTTAATTGAGATTGAGGCTGATATTTAAATTTTTTTGTTTTTCTTGACTTTTTTGGCGCATTGTTTTAACTTGGTTCAAGTTTAAGAGTCGAGAGCTTTTTAACAAATATCACAAGACGGGGAGGAAATGACAAAAACGGTCTGGGAATCTCACAGCTGGCTGTCACGGCTTGCGTTTTATCACTGGTTGCCATTAATTGGCTTTGTGCTTATTGTTTTGGGTTTTTCTTTTGTCTCGAGTATTGAAATAGGTAGTTTTTCCATAATGGCGGTTGGATTACTGGTGTTTTTGTATTATGTAAAAAACTCTGAGAGAATTTTTCGGAGTGATAGGGGAGAATCTCTTGCCATACTTGATGACAACGGCAAAGTTGACTATTCCGGTCTTAAAGAGGTTTATCTCAGGCCTTGGCCACTTAAGAGTAGGCTTAAGGTTGTAAGATATCCGACAGAATTCATTTTTCACACCCCTCTGCATCCGATTACGTCAAATCCAAAAGTCATCCCGATTGATGTATCCGTTATAGTTGAGTTTGAAAAAAGTGGAATGACCTCGCTGTATACTGCGCCTAATTTCCCTGACTTTCTCTCTAATCCCCAATCATATAAGCAGCAGTTTTATAAGAACGCTTTTAAGGCGATTCAGCACGACCTGCCTCAAGAATTGGCTAACTGCCTTAATCCCTATGATTTTCGGACGGCTGATGAACTAACCAATTATGTAGCCGATAGATTGCAGGCGACACTGCCTTTTGAATCTAACATCCACTGCGCGGTTAAGCACGGAAATTAAAAGATAAACTTTTAAAACCGCTCATTTTGAGCGGTTTTTTTATTAAATCTTTTTTACAATCTCGTTTAGAATTTTTTCTTTGAATTTTTCGAATTCCATCGGCCCGAGGTTGCCTTTGCCGCGGGCTCGGACGGCAACGGCGCCGACTTGTTCCTCTTTGTCGCCGATGACCAGAATGTAGGGCAGTTTTTCAAGCTCGGCCGCGCGTATTTTTTTGCCGATTGTTTCGTTAGAATCATCAACTTCGGCTCTAACGCCGGACTCTTTTAGTTCGGTAGCGATTTTTTTGGCGTAATCGGCATTCCGGTCGGTTAAGCTAAGAATTTTAACTTGGACGGGCGATATCCAAACCGGAAAAGCGCCCTGATAGTTTTCTACCAGAATGCCTATGAAGCGTTCAAATGATCCGAAAACGGCCCGGTGAATCACGACCGGCGGCTCTTTTTTGCCCCGATCATTCATAAAACCCAGCTTAAAACTTTCGGCCATATTGAAGTCAACCTGAATGGTACCCAACTGCCACGAGCGGCCAAGCGAATCCTTAACATGGACTTCGATTTTCGGCCCATAAAAGGCGCCCTCCTTTGGTTGGAGTTCGTATTTTATTTCGTTTTGTTTTAGTGCTTCGGCAAGCGCTTTTTCAGCTTTGTCCCAGAGCGCCTTATCTCCCATAGCTTTGTCGGGGCGAGTGGCCAAGTGGTAGCTTGTTTTAAAATTGAAAATTTTATAGAAGCTGTCAATCAGCTGGATAATTTTATTTATTTCATCAAGCATCTGGTCGGGACTGGCGTAAATATGGGCATCGTCCATCGTAATCTGACGCACCCGGAAAAGGCCGTTTAGAACGCCGGAAAGTTCTTTGCGGTGGAGCCGGCCGATTTCCGAAAAACGAAGCGGCAGGTCGCGCCAACTGCGGACGCGGGAAGAGTAAACGATAGTGCTTTCCGGGCAGTTCATCGGCTTGACTACGAAGGTCTGGTTCTCCATTTTAATAGTAAACATCATATCTTTGTAAAACTGGAAATGGCCGGATTTCTCAAACAAATCCTTGCGTACCATTATCGGTGTTGAGATTTCTTGATAATCCTGTTTATCAAGCGCCTCGCGGATAAGCTTTTCCAGTTCTTTGAATATGACCATACCCTTGGGGTGCCAAAACGGCGCTCCCGGAGCTATTTCGTGGAAAGAATACAAATCCAGCTGGGTGCCTAATTCTTGATGGCTTAACCCGTTAGAAATCCGTTCCGCTTCATTTGGTTTATTCATATTTATGGCTATTTTAGAAATTCCATAAATTTAATGTAATATTTTGCTTTTGTCGCGTCTGCCTGAATCAGTTCCGTGATCGCCGCGCTTACCTTAATACCCATCATCTCCAAAATTCTTTCTTGATCCTGCAGTTTTGATATTTCTTCGAAGTCGATATATGAAAGCGTTTTACCATCGGGGGTACGCAAAAATGCTTCGGTAATTTCGCCATCTTTTTCATAAACAACCCGTTCAAGCCCGCTTTCCGGATCTTTTAATATTTTTGGCTGTTCTAACGTATTTTGAGGTTTTAACTCTATTTTATCCATTTTTTTAAATTCTCTCTCTACGGGAGATCTCCCGTAGAGATAATATTTTCTAAATTCTAGACTCTGCTTTTAATTCCTGTACCGTGTCGCAAATTATCTTCAAATTTCCATCGCGGTTAGAAACCCGCCCTTGGATCATGACCATGCTATTTTCTTGCCATAAATTGGCGGTTTTTTCAAGCACGCTCGGAAAAACTATCACTTCAATGTTGGCGAGCCAGTCCTCGATTTTCACGAAAAGCATCAGTTGATGAGCTTTGGTTACGAACTTCTGAACGCTTGAAATGACGCCGCCAACGTTTATCCTTTTGCCATCGAGCGCCGGCTTAATGTTATTTATTAAAACAGCGTTTTTTTCAAGCAATTGCTGGTATTCTTTGAGCGGATGGTCTGAAATGTAAAGTCCCAAAAGTTCTTTTTCCCAACCAAGCTTCTCTTTTTTGGTGGCCGATTCTGTGGGCTTAATACGCAGGGGGGCCACACTGATATTCGCACCAAAAAGACCGCCCTGCGGAGACTCCTTTGAGCGCGACCAGTCCTTTGAATACCTAAGCAATTCTTCAATATTATCATACAACGTCTTTCTGTCGCCATAGGCGTCCAACGCGCCGCACTTTATCAGTGATTCAAGCGATTTTTTGTTTAAGTCTTTGGCCGGGACTCTTTCTAGAAAGCTTTGAAGTTCGGTAAAACGGCCTACTTCTAACTCTTTCATTATCGCACTCACCGCGTTTTCTCCGAGATTTTTTATTGCTCCCAAACCAAATCGTATACGCTTTCCGAATTCATCCTGTATTAAAGTGAAATATCGAGCACTTTCGTTGATATCGGGTGGCGAGACGTCAATGCCCATTCTTTTAGTTTCTTCAATCAGTTCGGCGACACGGTCAATGTCAAAGCTCTCCGTATTAAGAAGAGCGGTCATAAACTCGCCGGGGTATCTGGTTTTAAGATAGGCGGTCTGGTAGGCGATGAGGGCGTAGCAGGCGGCGTGGGAACGGTTGAAGCCGTAACGGGCGAACGGCTCAATGAAATCCCAGATTTTTTCGGCGGTGATTTTGTCTATTCCGTTATTTATCATACCGATGATCATTTTTTCACGCTGTTCGTCAAGTAATTTTTTGATTTTTTTGCCCACAGCCTTCCTTAAGATGTCGGCCTCGCCGATGGTAAAGCCGGCGAGCTGGTTAGCGATCTTTAAAACCTGTTCCTGGTAAATAGCGACGCCGTAAGTGCTTTCCAGAATCGGCGCGAGTTTGGGATGAAGATAATTAACTTTTTCTTTTCCGTGTTTTCTGGCGATATAGGTAGGGATGAACTCCATTGGACCTGGCCTGAAAGCGGCAACCATTACGATAAGGTCTTCAAGCGCGTTTGGTCTCAATTCTTTCAGGTAGCGTCGCATGCCTTTTGATTCAAACTGAAAAACGCCGGTAGTATCGGCGCGAGCCAAAAGCCCAAAGGTGTCTTTGTCGTCGAGAGGGATATTATAAATATCAATTCTTTGGCCGTAATTTTTTTCAATCAATTCAAGCGCTTTTTCAATGATAGTCAGGTTCCGCAATCCCAAAAAGTCCATCTTCAGAAGCCCCAGCGCTTCAACCGCTTTCATATCGTACTGGGTGACAAGCGCCTGCCCTTGACCTTTGGCGCGGGCGTTTGACTGGGCGGCCCATTGTATTGGCATATAGTGGGTTATCGGGTTTTTGGTGATGACCACGCCGCAGGCGTGGGTCGAAGCGTGGCGCGCCACACCTTCAAGTTTTTGCGCGGTCTGGATAAGCTGTCGGGCCTGTGGGTCAGTGTCCATTACTTGTTTCAGCTCATCGGATATTTCCAGGGCCTTGGCAAAAGTCATTCCAACTGCGAAGGGAATCATCTTGGCGACTCTGTCGCAGAAGGTGTAACTGAAACCCAGGGCGCGTCCCGCGTCGCGCACGGCGGCCCGGGCCGCCATTGTTCCGAAAGTAATAATCTGTGCGACGTGGTCCCGGCCGTATTTTTGGGCGACGTATTCAATAACCTCGTCGCGCCTGTGGTCGGCGAAGTCAAGGTCAATATCGGGGGGAGCGATACGGTCCGGGTTGAGAAACCGCTCAAAAAGCAAGTTGTATTTAATCGGGTCGATGTTGGTAATTCCGATTAGATACGAAATTAAAGAACCCGCCGCGGAACCGCGGCCCGGGCCGACGACAATGCCGCGCTCTTTCGCCCAGTTAACAAAATCTTGGACAATTAAAATGTATGACGGGAAACCGGTGCGCTTGATGACCGACAGCTCAAACAAAAACCTTTCGCGGATTGCCTCCGGGGCTTCCTCAAGGGTGTATCCGAAAAGCTTTTTAAGTCCTTCGTGGGCAAGTTCTTTCAGATAACCTTCGATTGTCTTGCCTTCTGGCAGTTCGAAGTGAGGCAGCTGCATGGTGCCGAATTCAAATTCAAAATTACAGGCGTCCGCGATTTTCTGGGTGTTTTCAATGGCTTCAGGCAAATCTTTGAAAAGTTCTTCCATATCTTGCGCGGAGCGCAAAGATAAATTCACGCCTTTCATGGTCAGGCGGTTTGGATCGGACACTTTGTTGCCGGTGCCGATTGCCAAAAGAACATCCTGATAGTCG
>MEYR01000018.1 GCA_001774075.1 Candidatus Azambacteria bacterium RIFCSPLOWO2_01_FULL_44_84 | reverse complement strand
AAGTTCCAAGATTGTCGGCGCGACATCGGCCAAAATCCCGCCTACCTCTATTCTTTGGCGCTCAATTTTTTCCTGGGATTTCTGAACGGCGAACTCGGGTGCTATCAGATAAAACGGCACCGGATTAAGCGAATGTTCCGGGTAGGATTCGCCGGTCAGAGGATTGCGTTTTTCATCCGCGTTGCCGTGATCGGCGGTGATTATTAAGAGCCCTTTCGCTTTGAGCACTGCTTCTAGGAGCGCGCCCACTTGGTTGTCCAGCGATTCTATGGCCTTAACGGTCGCGTCGTAGTTTCCCGTGTGCCCCACCATATCGGCATTGGCATAGTTGGCTATTATAATGTCATATTTCTGCGAATGAAGAGCAAAAAGTATTTTATCCGTTATTTCGGGAGCGGACATTTGGGGGCGTTCAGAAAATTTGTAATCCTGTATTGAACTTACTAAAATTCTTTCCTCGTTCGGGAAATGCTCTTCAACTCCGCCGTTAAAAAAGTAAGTGACATGAGCGTACTTTTCGGTTTCGGCGATATGAAGCTGACTTTTATTATGTTTAGACAAAACTTCGGCAAGCGGATTTTTGATTTCAAGCGGCGGGAAAGCGACGCGAGTGTCTAGTCCCTCCTTATAGCGCGTCATGGTGGCGAAATAAATATTTTTCAGTTCCTGCCGTTTAAACCTGTCAAAATCTTTCAGCACGAAAGATTCGGTCAGCTGGCGGGCGCTGTCTTCACGGAAATTTATGTAAACGAAGGAGTCATTATCGTTCGCGTGAACAGCGTCTCCGTCTTTTTCGGTGATCACCGCCGGTTCTATAAATTCATCCGTCAGATTTTTGCCATAGCTGGCTTCCAACGCTTCGACGACGTTTTTAAAATGTTCGCCATTGCCCTGCGTTATTAAGTTATAAGCCTTTTCGGTAAGCTCCCAGCGGTCGTCGCGGTCCATGGCGTAGTAGCGGCCAATTAGACTTACGATGCGGGTATTAGGATAGCCGGTTTTAATTTTTTGATTCACTCTTCCCAAAAAGTCTGCCGCTTCTTTCGGTGGCGCGTCTCGGCCGTCGGTGAAAATATGGATATTAACCTTTTTAAGCTGCATTCTTTTGGCGAGGTCCAACACGGCATAAAAGTGATCAATATATGAGTGGACGCTTCCGGAAGACACGAGTCCCATGATATTGAGCGCTGAGTTGTTCTTTTTGGCGTGTTCTATCGCTCCAACCAGAGCTTCGTTTATGAAAAAAGAGCCGTCTCTGATGGCAAAAATAATTCTAGGCATGTATTGATAGATGATTCTACCCGAGCCTAAGTTTAGGTGACCGACCTCGCTATTGCCTTCTTCGCCCCAAGGAAGACCCACGGCAATACCAGAGGCCTGAAGATTAGTCATAGGGAAGTTTGTTTCGATGTAATCGAAAGTCGGCTTGATCGCTTTCCAAATTGCATTAGATGGGACTTCCGGTCCCCGGCCGAAGCCATCAAGAATCACGAGTAAAAAAGGTTTTTTGGACATAGCTACATTATAAATCACAAATCCCAAATCCCAAATCAAGTTCAAAGCTCAAAGTTCAAAACTCAAAATTGCATCTTAAAACTTAAAACAATTGAGTCCCTGCTTTGAGTTTTTCATTTTGAGTTGAATCATTTTTTTATTTGACATTAGTATTTATATTTGTTATACTTAAAATATAAATTTAACTATGTATAATTTTGCTGTTAACTATCAATATGGAAATTCTTTACTTCGCATACGCGGCGGTGCTTGCTTTGGCAGTAGGCGTTGCCTCGGGTTATTTAATTCGCCAAAAAATTGCGGCCAAAAAGGCCAACTCAATCGAGTCTAAACTGCAACGTCAGGAAGAAGAAGCAAGGGCGCAGACAAAAGAGCTTTTACTTGAAGCCAAAGATAAAGCGGTAAAAATACTCGAAGAAGCCAAATCGCAGGAACGCGAACGGTTGGCTATTTTAGCTCGTCAGGAAGAGAGGCTTCACGAACAAAACAAGCGCCTTGATCGCAAGGAAATCGAATTTGAGGGCGAGAAAAAAGATTTAGAGCGCCAAATTAGTCAGGTTAAGCTTACCAAGCAGGAGATCGAAGACCTGCGCGCCAAAACACAGGGAGAGCTTGAACGGGTTTCGGGGCTTTCAAAAGAAGACGCTAAAACTCTCTTAATTTCGAAAATTGAAAATGACGCCAAAGAAGATCTGGCGGGGACGCTCCAGAAAATGGAAAAGTACCGTAGGGAAGAAATAGAACAAAAAGCGCGGGAGATAATCACCACTGCCGTTCACCGCTATGCCCGTTCGCACGTCAGCGAAATAACTACTTCTATCGTGTCTATCCCGTCCGATGAACTGAAAGGCCGCATCATCGGAAAAGAAGGCCGGAACATCAGAACACTTGAGCGGCTTACCGGTGTGGAAGTCATAGTGGATGAAACGCCGGAATCAATCACGCTTTCCTCGTTTGACCCGATGCGCCGGGAAATCGCTAAAACCGCGCTTCTGAAATTAATTCAAGATGGCCGTATTCAGCCGGCGCGCATTGAAGAAAAAGTTGAAGAAGCAAAACAGGAAGTCCAGAGAAAGGTTTTTGAAGCGGGCGAGGCGGCAATGTATGAAACCGGCGTTTTGGATTTGCCGCGGGAAATTGTCATGCTTTTAGGCCGTCTGGCTTTCAGAACCAGCTATGGCCAGAATGTGCTTTTACACTCGATAGAAATGGCGCACTTGGCCAAAATGCTTGCCAAAGAACTCGGCCTTAATGTAGAGGTCGCTAAAAAAGCCGCGCTTTTGCACGATATCGGCAAGGCCGTTGATCACGAGATTGAAGGCACTCATTTAGAACTCGGACGGAAAATATTACAGAAATACGGTGTTGAAGAGGCGGTGATCAAAGCGATGCAGTCGCATCACGAAGATTATCCTTATGAAATTCCCGAAGCGTTTATCGTAACGGCAACCGACGTAATATCTTCGGGACGTCCGGGCGCGAGACGCGATACGGTTGAAAATTACATCAAGCGGCTTACGGAGCTGGAAAATATCGCCAATTCATTTGCCGGTGTTGAAAAATCCTACGCGATTCAGGCGGGACGCGAGATAAGAATCTTTGTCACTCCCGAAAAAATCGACGATTTGAAAGCAATCCAACTTGCTCGGGACATCGCCCGCAAAGTTGAAAGTGATTTGAAATATCCCGGTGAAATCAAAGTAAACGTTATACGCGAGATAAGAGCTGTGGAGTACGCGCGGTAGAATATAGAAACTAGAAAATATTGTCTCTTCGGGAGATCTCTCGTAGGGAGAGAATTTAGAAATAACAAAATCGGCTCAAAGGACTTGAGCCGATTTTGTTATTATTATATAATTATTGCGGGTCGAATTAATTCTATTTTCTATTTTCTCCGCCAAAAGCCCCCCCAAGGGACATTTAGGCGGATCCGTCTGAATGCGAAGCTTTCGGCGGATAAATTCTATTTTCTAAATTTATGAACAAAGATCGTTTAATAGACGCGGTGGCCGCGAAGCTCGGCACCACAAAAGCCGAAGCGGAGCGGGCGCTTAGCGCAATTCTTGATGAAATTACCGCGACTCTGTCCCGCGGCGAAGAGGTGACTCTGACCGGTTTTGGAAACTTTGAAGTATCGGTCAGAAAAGCCCGTCCAGGCGTCAACCCCCGCACCGGCGAGAAAATCCAGATCGCGGCGACTAAAGTTCCGCGTTTCCGCGCGGGCAAAGGGTTGAAAGAAGCTGTAAGGTAATAAAAAACCCCCGATAATTCGGGGGTTTTTTATTTTACTTTTACTAATTCTTACAGCCGGGAATGTTTGACAAGGAGCTGTCTTGAAATATTCTCCAAAGCCGCGATATGGGCGCCGTGAGCAAGAGGCGTCCTATATTTGGCCGCCGTTCTGTAAGTTGAAATAATAACATTCATCATAATATTTTTCAGTTCCTTTTTCACCCACTCAAAATCATCAGCTGTGTCAA
The DNA here is from genome assembly GCA_001774075.1 of Candidatus Azambacteria bacterium RIFCSPLOWO2_01_FULL_44_84. Classification (GTDB taxonomy): domain Bacteria; phylum Patescibacteriota; class Minisyncoccia; order UBA10092; family UBA10092; genus 2-02-FULL-45-18. The sequence continues at coordinate 16,625 of MEYR01000018.1, read as the reverse complement.
CTATATGCCGGCGTTCGCCTCGGTTTCTGCGCCACTCGAGATACGACACAACCACGCCTCCGCTGTTGGCCGCGATACCCGGAATGACAATCTTCCCGCGATCGTCAAGAATGCTCTGCGCCTCGGGTGTAATCGCTTCGTTGCCTGCTTCACAGATTAGAGGCGCTATAATCTTATTGGCGTTTTCTTTTGTAATCTGGTTTTCAATAGCCGCGGGGATTAATATATCTACCGGAAGTAAAAGTAATTCTGAGTTTGTAATTTGATCGGCTTCTTCTTTCGGAAAACCTGCAAAAGTTTTGTGGTTTTTATAATAATCCAATACTTTTTGCGTATCTAGGCCGTGGCCGTTGAAGATGCCTCCGTTAACATCGCTTACAGCGGCAATATTTGAAAATTGATCAAACTCCGCATCGGAATCAACAGTTAATTTCGTAAGATTCATTCCGACATTGCCGAATCCTTGAATTGCAATACGCGGTTTTGACGGTAATTGCAGAGAAGCCAGCTGCAGAAATTCTTTTAAGACAATCCAAAGGCCGCGAGATGTAGCATCTTCCCGGCCGGGACAGCCGTCGTAATCCAGAGGCTTGCCGGTAACAACGGCGGCAACGTTAGGCAGCTTGGCTAGCACGTTAAGTTCGGCGACCTTGTTATAAATCCAAAACATTGTCGTTGAGTTTGTGCCCACGTCTGGCCCGGGAACGTAAATGTCCGGACCGAGCATATTTTTAAGAAGGAGTCGTTCAGCGACTTTTTCCGTAATGTCTCTCAAATCGTCTTCAGTCTGTTTGGCTGGGTCAATGGGGACTCCAAATTTTGCTCCCCCGAATGGCAACAGCGCGAGAGCCTCTTTTTCAGTCATGCCGTGGGCGAGGGTCTTCATTAAGTCAAGATTTACACCGGGGTGGTAACGAAGTCCGCCTTTAAAAGGCCGGGCGCCCGTTGAATACGGGTTGCAATGGAAAACGCCAATCAGTAACAGCGACTCTTGTTTGCCGTTAATGATAGGCCTGATTTTGGTATAACAAATATCCTTAGGTTCTCTCAGTTCGTCAATTACTTTATCGGGTATGCCGGCGATTTGAGCATAACGCTCAATCTGCTTTACCTTTTCCGCGAACATGCGGCATCCCTCCGGGGATTTTAAAGTACAAATTGTGCCTATAAAATAGATAAAAAACCGCCTTTTGTCAAACAAAAGGCGGTTTTTGTTGGAGTATATTTATGACTTCGCTCGAACTTATTTTATCAAAAATTGCTGAGAAAAACAATTACTCGCCCCGCCGCTCACCGCCGACTTGTCCGCCGTAACTTCAGCGAGGATGGATTCGGATTATTTTAAGAATGGAGCACCAAAAATACAATTCCTAAAAGATTAAAATTGTTTGGACTTATCTCTCCGAATTAAAGTCAAAATTTTCTGGAGGATCGGCCAGAGCTTGCCGGTTTTGTGAAGAATAAATACGCCGCCGCTAAGAACGATAATAAGAACAATCCACCACGCACCGCTATTTGATTGCTTTTGCGTTGGCAGTTGGGAGTTTCCCTGCGTTGATTTTTGATCTTGTAATGAAGCGGAATCCGCCGAAGACATCACGATTACGCGCGGAGTTTCATCTTTCGCCGGTGTTAGCAGAGTGCGTGTGCCGCGGAATAAATCATCAACCGCGACTTCCCCCTTATACACCCCGACTGCGCCGAGCCGTTTCGCTTCGTCGTACGAAACCCAAAAATGCGTGCCGCGCACTCCGACAGTCATCGCGGGCATTTTTACCTGCATACTACCTTGATAATTCCACTGAGGTTCAACTATGACCTCTACATCACCGTTGCGAAGGTCAAGGTGATTTATCAACTCTCTACCCAACGCTTTGGAAATTCCAGTTTGGTCGAAAGTAATATCGCTAAACCCGCGAACTTTGACGACATAGGATCCCGGCAAGACAACAAAAATATCATCATCCATACCGGTAAATATTCTGGCGCCCTTGGGAATGGCATCCCCTTTCTTAAGGATAACCCACTCATCACTTCCAGGCACTTGCATTTCCGGCTCTCCCTCCACACTCCATACGCTCATAGGTTTCCCCGCCTCATAGTTACCCAATACTTTTTTTAGATATTCTTCTTTGTTTGGAAAGGCGGGTTTGCGCTTTAAAAGATTAATATATTTTTCTGCTTCATTCAATGGGTCATCTGATGCGGCGCCTGCGACTTTGATTGGCTGACCATCACCCATCGGATCAGGTATCGGTTCACCGCCAACAGAAGCCGGGCATCCGGACAGACAATCGTTTTGAGCTTTACTGCGATCGTCAACGCATTCATTATCGCGAGGCGAAAAATTACGCGTACTGCCGTTTGGCAACTGGATTACGGATACCCCATTGTCATCAATTTCTGATGCCGGCAGGGGGCACTGATAGCCCCGCTCTGCATCATCCAGGCATTTTATAGCACAGGCGGCATATGGTGACGAGGAGTCAGGTGCGTTATTTGCCGGCACATTTGTGGCCGGCTGAACCGGAGCCGAATCTCCGCAGTAAGGTTCAATCGCTTTTTCAAGTTTGACTGCTTCTCCTTTTACCCATTCAAGAAGTCTTGCTCTTCCATGATCAAAACCAGGATGCTCATTAATGACAAAGCCGGTAACATTAGTGATGTTCTTGCGAGTATCCGAACGGTCATAACGGATAGAGTGATATTCGTCCTGTTTAGGATTTAACGATGTTTGTCCGGCAATTGCGATAACGCATGACCCTTTTTGAGCGACTAAATGCATTTGAAATTCACTTATCCAGCCGTTTTTAAAGTCCCGCAAATTACTATCTTTTATCACTCCAATGCGATTTACATGAGAAGAAGTCTCACCAATAAGGATTGTGCCGCCGTCACCAATCATGACTGTTTCTTTGTTGTAGGGTAATGCCTTATATTTATCATCTGTAGTAGATACATAATGTGTTTCCAGGAGGAGGGCCACTACTTCATCCATGTGTGTTTTTGCTTTCGCGGGGTCCGAAAACCGAAGAAGGGTATTACGTTCCCTATCTAATCCAGACCTGAGAATTGACACGTCTTCAATTTTATCTATATATTCAATATTTACATTATCAGTATCCACGATATTGCAACCAGGAGGATAGTAAATTAAATTCTGACCTGTCGTGCGACTAATAGCCGTGCACTCCTCCTCTGTAAAAGATGAATTGCCAGTTTCCTGCGCCAATGCGAGTGATGGCAACAAAAATCCTATTGTTATAATCACGACTATGCCAAATAAACCAGTAACGAACTCACTCTTAGTTTTTTCCGTTTTTTGATCCCTTATATTCATAAATATATTATACCAAAAAATCAGAACTCTTTCTCCACTACGCCTGTTTGTTTATCCACCCGATACCAGTTGAAAGTTGCTCTATGGACACTATTTTCGCCTACAACAAGTTCAAACACATGCACCGCCCAGTCAGTATCCCAGTCCTCAACTTCAAATTCAGCTTGTTTGGGAAAGAGCAAGCGCATAAATTCCTGCACCTCCGGAAGATTTTTTATCTTCGCCAACGCCTCTTCTTGCGTAATCTTTGGAGCTATCTGCGTAGAGGCCTTCTTGTCTGTCGGCACGACGCTCGCAAATATCTTATCAATTATTGGCTCGTACTCATTCGCGTAATCTTTAAGCGACATGCCGCGCAGAACCAGCACATTTCCGCTTTTACTGAAAACCGTAATCTCCTTAAATTGCCAGTTCTCGCCGTTTTCCGTGTATGACCCGGCGGCGAAATAGCTGTTGTCGGCAGTGTTTTTCTCTTCATACTCCCAACCGCTTTCTTCCACCAGATATCGCGCGTCATTCTTAAAAGAGTCCTCGATGTCCCGATATACTTTTTTAAGCTCCTTGGGATCGGTAACACGCGGGTCGGTATGCGCCTGCATTGAGTAAAAAGCCCTGCCGTTCGGCTCGCGAATAAATTCCGCCGGCGCATCCTTTTGGGAATCGTCAATAATCCAGTCCTTAGGATACTGAAGAGTAAAACCATATCTGGAATGAAATTCGGCGGTTTCGGCATCCGGTTTCTGAAAGTAATTTTTTTGCCCAAAAAAAACGGCAATACCAATGAGAAGTAGAATGCCGCCAGCAAATATCAAAATCTTTTTCGATGTTTTCATTTGGAATATCGTTCTTGTTTTTGTAATTGGTCCCATAAGAGCAAAGCAACAACCGTATTTGTAAGCAGAAGAAGCGCCATAATGATGGGTGCTACATCATGAAACCCGAGTTGTACTGTTTCGGGCAAAATCTGGATCATGACGGCAAAAATAAGAACGTTTGCGGCGATATGCGATGCCACGCCGACGATAATGAACTTCAAATTTCTTGAAAGGAAAAGGCCCGCGGATATAATAAGGAGTAATAAAAGCGCTGTTACGCCCGCGTTGCCGTGCAAAGCAAGATTCCAGCCGGAAAATCCGCCCCGCGCTTTTGGAACCCAGGGGAAAAAGAAAAGCCCAATAATTATTATTTCAACAATAAATGCGGTGTGACGAAAATACTTTATTAACGTTGCGCTCTTTGAAAAATAAAACTGACGCAAAATCCAACCTGAAAGAATCATGAAAACAAACCAAAATATCGCTATTTCCCAGGTTTCACTCATATACCTTTACTATACGCTTGATAAGTCGAGCAGGAAAGTATCTGAACTTGTGCAGTATCATCTTTATTTCCTCTAAATACCCCGCCGCTTTGCGGCGGGGCGGGCAATTGTTTTATCGTGGAGCGGGTAAGGGGAATCCGCTTCGCTGGGACCCTCGCGCTCGCTCAACCATGTGGACTCGCTCGCGCTCTTTAAAAATTGCTCGGATTGTAATTTCTCAGCAAGCTTTAATCAAAAAACTGTTCTCGCAATTTTCCCGAGCAGTTTTTACTACCCGTTGAATACTGCGCCAGCTGGTATTCAACCCCTCTCGGTTCTAACGCTCGCTCCGCTCGCTGTTTCCGCCACGGGAAACTCCCGTTTCCCGGCCCCTTCCCGGGTCCGATTCCCCGTCCTATCCAAAATCAAAATACCTGCTCTAGAGCAGGTATTTTGATTTCAGAGCGGGTAAGGGGAATCGGACCCCTGTCACCAGTTTGGAAAACTGGAGTATTGCCACTATACGATACCCGCAAAATATTCTTATTTTAACTTGGTCGGGCCGGGGCGAATCGAACGCCCTCAACGTGCTCCCAAAGCACGCGTACTACCGGTATACGACGGCCCGGTTTTTTATTTAATTTTGCGCCCTCGCGAGGAATCGGACCCCGATCTACTCCTTAGAAGAGAGTCGTTCTATCCATTGAACTACGAGGGCAAAACGCAGATTATATTTTGCAATAAATTTTCGATTTTGTCCAACGACAATATTTTATCCACAGTCTTAATTCCTTTGTTTCTTAATGAAGCGTATAATATCAATAGAATTAAAACTTAAGTACAAGCTTTAGCTTGTATCCCGACGTCGCGTCGGGATGATTGCTAAAGCAATCAAAATTTATGGACGAACAAAAATCTTCAATGCTTTGGGTGTTTGCTATAGTTTTATCATTGCTTTTGGGGATCGGCGGCGGTTGGTGGTACGGCAATAAGCTAGGCTTTAACAAGGGCTATGCCAAGGCGCAGGCCGACGCGAAAGTCGCGGCAGAAGCTGATGCCAAAAAAGCGGCTGAAGCGGCCAATCCTTTCAAAACGGCCGAGACCAACCCGCTTGAAAATATTCAAACCAATCCTCTTGAGTCGGTAAAATTTAACCCGTTTCAATAATATGGCGAAAAAATTGATTTTCTTTGTTTTTATTCTGGGCGGAATTTTGTTGTTTGGTACCGCGGTTAACGCGCAAACCAACCCTTTTAATATTCAGTTTCCTGTTGCGGAGTTGGGCAACTGCGGCTCTTACGACGAGTGCCGCACCTATTGTGATAACCCCGGTAACTCAGAAGCCTGTCTTAATTTTGCGGAGAAAAATGGCCTCATTGATAAAAAAGAAGCTAAAATTGCAAGGCAGGTCAGCACGAAAGGTGGCCCCGGCGGCTGTAAATCCAAATCGGAATGCGATAATTACTGCGGCAAAGAAGAAAACTCCGAAGAGTGTTTTGTTTTTGCGGAAAAAAACGGTCTCATCCCAAAGGAAGAACTGGAAGTCGCTAGAAAAGTAATAAAAAACGGCGGACCGGGAGGCTGCAGATCAAAAGAATCCTGCGACGCTTTTTGTTCGCAAGACGCCAACTTCGAGACTTGTCTCAAATTTGCCGAAGAAAATAATTTAATTCCGCCGGAAGAATTAGCGCGCGCTAAACAAATGGGCAATAAACCCGGTCCCGGCGGCTGCCGCGGCAGGGGATGCAAAGACTTTTGCGAAAATCCCGATAATCTTGAAGCGTGTCTTAAATTCGCTGAAGACAATGGTTTTATCAAAAAAGACGAAGCTGAAAGAGCCAGAAAAATTGGCAACAAACCCGGTCCCGGCGGATGCCGCGGCGAGGCCTGTAAAACCTATTGTGACGACTCCGCTCATCGGGAGGAATGTTTTAAATTTGCCGAGGAAAATGGATTGATTCCACCCGAAGAATTGGAACGAGCTAAAAGGTTTAAGGATTTGACCGGTCCCGGCGGATGCCGCGGCGAGCAATGCAAAACATATTGCGATGATTCGGCTCATCAAGAAGAATGTTTTAAGTTCGCGAAGGATAATAATTTAATTCCGCCCGAGGAATTGGAAAGAATGGAGAAGTTTAAAGCCGCTGGCCAAAACTTTAAAAATTTTGGCGGTCCCGGGGGATGTAAAAGTCCGGAGGAATGTCAAAATTACTGCGGCGATCCGGCTCACACGCAAGAATGTGTTGGCTTTGCCCAACAAGCCGGACTAGTCAGACCCGAAGAAGCGCGAGAGCGGCTAAGAGAATTTCAAAATCAAACAAGCGGGTTTGATCCATCGGGTTTTGGCGGACCCATGTTGCCGCGAGAAATGATGCGATCTGAGGGTCAAATGCCTCCCGCCGGCCAGATGCCGCAAGGAAGATTCGGCGGGCCGCCGCCGGTCATTCAAAATGGCCCCGGCGGCTGCTCCAGTCCTACGGAATGCATCAGATATTGTTCCGATCCCTCTCATCGTTCTGACTGTGCCAAATTCGGTCCCCCAGCCGGCGGGCCGCCGCCTGGCGGAACATTTAGGCAAGCGCCTCCGGGCGAAGAAGGCAGGGAAGGAGAGCGCCAGGAATTTGAAAATCGAGAGGGCGAGGATCGCTTTGGCCCGCCGCCTGGATTTGACGGCCAAAGACCGCCGGAAGGTTTCAGAGAGCCTGCGCGAGAGCATAATTTTGAAGGTCCTAATAAACCTCCTGAGGGTTTTAGACCACCAGAGGGATTCAGGCCGCCGGAAGGATTTTCTCCCTCCGAGAGATCCCCCGAAGGGGGACAACCTCCCGCGGGACAAATGCCCCCGCAAGATATGATGCCGCCGCAAGGAACATTCACACCGCCACCGGGCGGGTTCACACCGCCTCCTCCGGGCGATTTCCAGCAACCCTCGGGGACATTTACTCCGCCTCCGGGCGAGTTTGTGTCGCCTCCAACTACAGAACCCATCGCTCCTCCGCCAACGGAGTCAACCGCGCCGCAAACCCTGCTTCAATATTCTCCTTTCGGCGCGATTCTGAACTTTTTCTTGGGACGATAATTTAAAACCAACCCCGACATTATGTCGGGGTTGGTTTATGGGTGAGCGAGGGGAATCGAACCCCCGTAGCCTCGGCCACAGCGAGGCGCTCTACCACTGAGCTACGCCCACCAAAAAGATTTTGTTATTTTACCATATTTTTATCGATTTTGCAAAAATAAATTTTTATGCGATAATCAAATCGTCGAAATAATTTTTAAATCTTGATTCATAATTCATAATTCTTAACACTATGCACAAAGTTCTAATTTACACTACTCCAACCTGTGTTTACTGCAAAATGACCAAGGAGTTTTTTGAAGAGCGTAATATCGCTTATGAAGAAAAAAATGTATCGCTTGATGAAAAAGCAACTCAAGAAATGGTGGAGAAATCCGGTCAGATGGGCGTTCCGGTGATTGATATTGACGGGAAGGTTATTATTGGTTTTGACAAAGGAAAGTTATCGGAACTTTTAGAAGTTGAGTAGAACTTAAAAAAATCCGTCCTTCGATAAACTCAGGACGGATTTTTTTTGTTTAATTACTACTTTTCCGCGGAACCGGGTTTGTTGCCGTGCCAGCTTGAAACAGCTTGTAAGTTAAAATGATATTAGTTCTAATGATATTAGTTCTTTAGTAATATAGTCTAATCCCGCGTACCAAAGAAAACTCGCGACTATCGCGCCGGCTATAAAACCAGTAAGAGCCGAAGCCAACGCAATGCCTATTTTGAATTTGAAATCCTTTTTTTCTTCAGAAATGAAATCGTGCATAGTTTTTTATTTTATTGACAATTAATAATGAAATAAAGCTTCTTAATACAACTATATCACCAAGGTAGCTAGAAGTAAATTATAGAATATGCACAGCCCCCTATAATTAATAAAGTTTTTAAAATTAAAATCCGGCTTTAAAGGCCGGATTTAACTTTTATTCTCCTTGCCGTAAAAACATCGGGAAGTAATCGGAGAGTTTAAACGCCTCGCCGTAAACGCCTTCGCCTCCGGCAAAAGCCCCGCGTTCCATTGCCCTGCCCAGAATCTGCTGCTTAATGCCGCGCAGGACCGAAATTTGGCTTACCTGGCTTTCCATTGCCTTAAGTTTCTTATTCAGACATTCTTTAGTGAAAGTAACAATTAGGGACGGATGGGAGATCAGATTGAAGATTTCATAGTAAAAGACCAAGGGCGTGTGCCAAGGGTCGCCCCAGTCAGATTGGAGGTTTTCCCAGGCCTTTTCTCTGGCTTCATCAGTCATCAAGGAAACGGCGCGGTGGTCGCGATGAAAGTCAGTGGGGCTATGAGTAAAAATCACGTGAGGCCGGAAGTTTCTTATAAGCTTCATACAGCGTTCGAAGTTTTCTTTGTCGTTAACTACGCCACGGCAAGGCAGGCCGAAAACAACCCGTTTGCCGATGCCGAGAATTTCGTCGGCATCCTGCATCTCCTGGTCGGCCGACTTCATGGCTATAGACTTTTCGGATACTTTTAAATAAGACGTCTCACGGTAAGTGAAAGTGATAACGCAAATTTCTTTTTCCAGTTCGCTTAAGTAAGCCAGCGTGCCGCCGCAGCCGATAATTTCATCATCGCCGTGGGCGCCGAAAACCATCACTCGCTCGATTTTATTCAGGTCCAGCATTTTTGTTCCATTTTATTTTTAAAGAAACAAGTGTTAAAATGAAAACAATTTTTTCTTATTTCGTCAATTAACCAGGAAATGCAATGAAACGATTTATTTTTATAGCTATAATGGGGGCTTTGGTTTTTTCTAGCCTGTTTTTTTATTGGCAGAAGTCTGAACCGGCGCCGCCGCCGAAAATTAACTCGCGAAATAGCCAGCCCGAAATCCAGGCTGCTTCGGACGCGGATAGCTTGGCCGCGAATGCCCTGAAACCGAGCGTCTTACTCTCCGTTCCATTTGTCTCTCAGGCTCCGTTTGGTTTGTGGGCGCCGCCTTATAACGAGGCCTGTGAAGAGACCGACCTGATTATGGCGATGCGATGGGCGCGCGGGCAAACTTTGACGCTTGATGAGGCGGCGCGCGAGATAGTGTCTCTTGCGGTTTTTGAAAATAAAATTTTCGGGTTTAACGAAGACACCAATATCGAACAGACCGCGCGGCTACTGAGGGATTACTACAATTATCCGAACTACGAGATTAAGAAAGATGCTTTGCTTGGAGATGTTAAAAAAGAATTAAACGATGGCAATGTGGTGATTTTGCCGGTTGCGGGCAAGCTGCTTAACAACCCGCATTTTACTCCGCCAGGACCCGATTATCACATGATTTTAATTCGCGGCTATGACGACAATACGAGAACTTTTATCGCCAACGATCCCGGAACTAAATTTGGTGATGGCTATTCCTATAATTTTCTTACCATTGACCGAGCTTGGCACGATTGGACCGGATCAAAACAAACCGTTTTGCAAGGTGGGCGCAATATGCTGGTCGTGAAGAAGTCAGAAACTTTATCCGATCGTTAGTCGTTGAATTGATATTCGAAAAGTTATATAATCTTTATTACAATTTAATAAAGTTATCAAGAGTGCGGTGAGCCCAGTATTAGAACTTTGATCGTCTTCGGCGAAAAAGATGTCAAAGTTCATAATCGGGCGAGGGTTCCGACCCTCGCGACCCGCCAGCAACCACTCGATATATCGATATTTCGAAATATCAGGCAGGTGCTAAATTCGGCCCGATCTCGGGGAAGATAATTCTGTCGTTTTCTTTCCCGCATACGCGGGATTTATTATTAAGAACCCACAAATTACCAATACTCACGGATTAAGAATATTCGTAATTAGTAGGAAAATTTATGAAGCAATCATTTTATACGGTTGAAAGCGTAACCTCCGGGCATCCGGATAAAATATGCGACCAGATTTCAGACGCGATTTTAGACGCCTATCTGGTCGGTGACTCGCAAAGCCGCGTCGCGATTGAAACATTCGGCTCACACGGGTTACTCGTAGTCGGCGGGGAAGTGACAAGCAATGCCGATGTTGATGCCGCTCAAATTGCTCGCGATGTTTATCGTGAAATCGGCCACGAAGACGGTTTGAAAATTATCACGAATATAATTCAGCAGTCGCCCGATATCGCCCAAGGGGTGGATACCGGCGGGGCCGGCGATCAGGGGATTATGTACGGCTATGCCTGTGACGAGACGCCGGAATTTTTGCCAAAAGGCGTAGTCTTGGCTCACCGATTGACGCAAGGTCTTGAAAATTTAAGGCGTAGCAATTCCGATTTCAAGTGGCTCGGACCCGACGGCAAAGCGCTGGTGACGCTTGAAGACGGAAAAGTGAAAACCGTGTTAGTCAGCGCTCAACATTCTAAATTTGTGACCCAAGAGGCAATACGAGCGCTTCTGACCGAACGCTTGATAAAACCAGTCATTGGCGATATTTCCGGAATGGAGATTTTGATTAATCCTACGGGGAAGTTCGTCATTGGCGGTTTTACGGCCGACACGGGGCTCACCGGCAGGAAAATTATGGTTGATACTTACGGAGGCTTTCTGCCTCATGGCGGTGGCGCGTTTTCGGGCAAGGACGCGACAAAGGTGGACCGGTCGGCCGCTTACATGGCCCGCTTTGCCGCCAAAAACATCGTGGCTAATGGTTTGGCTAAGGACTGCCTGGTTTCGGTGGCTTATGCCATAGGCCGGGCCGAACCGCTGATGATTTCGGCCAAAACTAACGATGGAAAAGATTTTTCCGGTTTGGTCCTGAAAAATTTTGATTTCAAACCGAAGGCGATTATCGAACGCCTGGATTTGCGTCGCCCGATTTACAAAGCCACTGCGGTTTACGGCCACTTCGGCAAGCCGGATTTGCCTTGGGAGCAAATCATCGCTTTATAACCCGCTTTATAACCCGCTTTATAACTTACTCCATAATTTATTTGATAACATTTGCATCGCTTATTATCGCAATACGATGCTATAGCATCGTATTGCGATAGTTTATTGACACAATCTATGATGCGTGCTTTAAAATAAAGCAAGTTCTTTTTTTTGAATGAAAGGCTCGAAATGGAAACTGCGGGGCTTTTGGTAAGCATTTTTGGCTATCCTTTGTGGTTTGCCAAGCTCCTGGCGGAGCATTTTCCGCCCAACTTTACTATCACTGAAGAAATGGAAGAGAATTGGATGTAAACCTTAAGCAGCCATTTGAACCGGGCTAGAGAAAAAATCAAAGATAATCCTATTCTCGCGGCGTTTTTGGATCCCTGTCCATTGGACGCGCAGCTGCTTGATTTTGCGCGAAGTGCCGGTCATTGCGAAGAAGCGGATTTAATCAAAATTCATACATTTTTCTGCCATCGCTGTGGTGAAAAATACGGCCGGCTAATCTGGGAGGAGGCGATTTTAGAGGGCCTTCGGAGCGTTCAGAGCGGCCAATGTCCGGAAAGCGACATTATTTTCGGCCACTTCTATTTTGTGATGAAGAACTCCGGAGCCGCGGACTGTCCGGAGCCGATTTACAAAAGAATCCAGCAGTTCGGCTATCCCGAATTTATGCTTTCGGTCATGGATCACATCAACCACTGTTACAGATGCCGTGAAACTTTTACGGAATTGCAGCGCGCCAGTGAAGATATGGAGAGCGAGGATAAAGTTCTTGAGCCAATTGAGTTGCAATTTAAAAATATGCCCCCAAGTTAAGGGGCTTTACTTTTGCTCAAAAGTTTGATATTATATTCTGACAATTATGGATACTAGAAAATATTATATTCTTATAGCCATTCTGGCTGTAGCGGCTGGCGCGGCGGCCTTTTATTTTTTCAAACCGGCGGGGGCTCCTCTTCCGGAAAGCGTTAAGTTGGACGAAGGGGCTATTAAGGGCCTCGTTAACCAAGACCAGACGCCGCCTCTGCCAAAGCCGCAACCGAAACCAAGGGGATATACTCCCGATGAAATGTTTGCCGCCTACTCTGCCACCAACGAGAACCTTGCGAAAAGCCTTAAGGCCATAGATTTGGCCCTAGCTTCCGGCGAGAGAGCCTTTTCGATAATGCTCCCGATTTATGAGGATGTGGAGCACAACCAATTTTTTAGTGCCAATGATTCGTCTTTAAAAACACTGGCGGAAAAAAGCCGGACCCAAACAGAAGACTTTTTTCTCGGGGCAAGAAGCAGTTTGATGGCGGCTCAATCCGATGCGCGGACCAATACTCTTTCCGCCCTAGGCAATACCATTTCTTTTATGGACAGTATGGCACTGACCTTAAGCCGCACTCAGTTGGCGCTTTCGCGCAGCATTTTGACCGCTTCAATAACCCAATCAAAAATGGATGGTTTTAAAAACAGCGTCGGCGGCACCTTGGGTGAAGTGTATAAAGAAATGGATTCCCTTATAGTCGCCAAACGAGCGCTGGAAACGGCGATGAAAGACCCGGCTTTTGAGGCGTATCTGAAGAATTACAAGGAAGCGACTATAAATTAAGTTCTCTTGAAAAAATCCGACCCCGTAATTACAGGGTCGGATTTTTGAGAAAGTCATCACTTCATTTCTTCAAGAACGCAAGTCGCAATCATTTCTTTTCCTTTTCTTAATAGTTTCATTCTTAATTTGTCGCCGATTTCATGCTGTTGGATTGTATCTTGCAGCGGTTTTTCCCTCGTAACTTTCGCGCCATCGACTTCAAGGATAATATCCCGTTCCAAAATCCCCGCTTTATCGGCCGGGCTGTGAGGGATGACGCCAAAATCGCCAGGAGTAGATTCGGGGATTACTAAAGCGCCGTAATCAACCGGCAGGCTGTATCTTTTTTGCATGACCGGATCAATAATTGTGTACCGGACTCCGAAAAATGGCGCTCTGATACGGCCGTATTTCTTGATATCGGCCATAGCTTTCTTAGCGGCGTTTATTGGAATCGCAAAACCTATATTCTGGGCGCCGAAAACAACGGCGGCGTTGATACCCACCGCTTCTCCGTCGGCGTTGATAAGCGGGCCACCGGAGTTGCCCGGATTAATTGCGGCATCGGTCTGGATGACACCGCGAAGCTGTTCGGTCATTTCGCCCATGCCAGCCTGCGCCGAGATGTTTCGCGACAGTCCCGAAACGACGCCGGTAGAAACCGTATTCTGGAATTGGCCAAGGGCGTTGCCGATGGCAATGACGTCTTCTCCCAAATCGAGCCCGGAAGAGTCGCCCATTTCAATTGTTGGGAAACTCTTGCCTTCAACTTTGAGCATCGCCACGTCGTTTATTGGATCGCGAGCGACGACTTTGGCGTGGAGCTTTTTGCCGTCGTTGGTAACGACGGAATAGTCCGCCCGCGGATCAGCGACCACGTGCTTGTTAGTGAGAATCAGGCCATCTTTGGATATAAAAAATCCGGAACCGCCGCCGACTTTGACTCGACCATGCTCGTCGAGCATTTCCGGCGGAATGTTTTTATAAAGTTCTCGCGGGTCAAAAGGCAAGCCGAAAAAAGGAAACAGGTCAAAAGGCATCTGTTCCAGTTTAGGCAGGTTTTTGGCGATAACGATTGAAACCACCGCCGGCAGGGTTTTTTTTACGAGTTCTACTGTTTGTGATTTGTTAGCCATAGTTTTTAATTCAATTATATTAATTTTTTTAAAATAAAACAAATTTTATTTTAGTGCCCCTGCTAGGAATCGGACCTAGATTTAGAGTTTAGGAAACTCTCGTCCTGTCCATTGAACGACAGGGGCAAAGCGTTGCAATTATAGCTATTTTGTGGTATTTTTTCAACAAATTTCAATAAAGACGGTTAAATAGACGGGCCCATGGTATAGTGGTAACACAGCTCCATGGCATGGAGCAGTCCGGGGTTCGACTCCCCGTGGGTCCACAAAATACTAAACCCCGCCCTTTATCAGATGGGCGGGGGAATATTGCTTTAGTTGTTGATGTTTGGAGTCCATTTCATTGCGAATTCTCGGTAAATAAGATAAAAAGAACAGCTGATTTTAAAATAGTCGTCATTATTCCGCTTGTCAAACTTAGTAATATCAGGCAACTGTTACCATTTTTATGATATATCATAATTTAGTATTACGCTGGTCAGAATTGGAAAATTATTATATACTATAGAGCGCGTTAGTCTTTTGAAATTACGCCGGATGAAACCATGCCGGACTTCGCCAACATTCAAGACTGGAAGATCATTCAGGAAAGCGGACCGGGTCCTTGGGGCTTCGGATTTCACCACATTTGCCGCGATATGCGAGAAATCGGCCGCCTGCTTTATAAAAGAGGTTATATGCCAGAAGTGAAAGGCAAGCCCGAAAGCACGCACGGCAACATGGCGGCGAGAGTAAATTCTCTTACGAGCGAATTTATCATGATCGCCGCCGGTTCTCACAAAGGCCGCCTCCAGCCGGACGATTTTGTCTGGGTGCGCGAAGTTAACTGGAACGAGGGCAGTATCACCATGAGAGTTGATAGCCCCGACAAAAAGCCGTCAACGGATGTCTGGATGGCCGACGGTATTTTCAGGCGCTTCTCTACGTTCTTTTCCGTTTTGGATGACTATACTGTTGATGGCTACCTCAAAATTGAGAGTGAAAAGCGTCTCCAAATCGGCGCAATCATCCATACTCACCATTTTCCTAACGCTGAAGCCGTAGTTTCTCTTTCTTATCCGATGCTTGACAGGAGTGGATTGGCGAAAGTTTTTGAGCGGCTTGAAGAGCGTGCGAAGATTATCGTTTTGGCCGATCATGGGGCCTTGGCCGTAGGCGCGACTCTTTGGAAAGCGTTCGAGCGAATCAGATGACCCGCATTCTGCTCGTTTCAATTTTACTGCCATTTGCGATTTTCTTCTTTGTGATTGCGGTAAGGAAATTCATAAAGATAATAAAAGACCCGAATTATTCTGGCTCCGACCGTGATCACGATCATGGCTTTGACGTTACTCACCATGACCCTGAGCAGAATCGAACGGGTCACGGCCACAGGCATCATCATTAGTCCCGTTAGAAGTCCATTGCGATTTTCTTACGCAATGGCATCCGCCGAATACGGCGGCTTACTTCTAACGGGATTAACCCTCACATCTATAAAAGATCGTGAGGGTGAATTTTTTATAAAGTTAGTTTATAGTTAAATTTGGAAGGGTGCGAGAGTGGTTTAATCGGACGGTCTCGAAAACCGTTTGCCCCGCAAGGGGCACGTGGGTTCGAATCCCACCCCTTCCGCCAGTTGGGAGAATGCTGGACTTGATTATATTTTCTGTTATGGATAGTATTGTAATATATTTTATTACACAATGAGAAACATTATTAACATATCTCTGCCTCGAGAATTGGCTAAGAGAGTTAGGGAAGAGGTTAAAATTGAAAATTACGCCAGCGTAAGCGAATTTTTTCGCCATCTTTTACGCACCCACAATTTAGTTAAGGAACTGAAGAATATGAAAAAAGAATTTGAAGCAGGTAGGGGGAAAATCATGCGTTCTTTTAGGGATTTAAGATAGCGATGTTTATTTAATGAAGATTCTCTATCTGCAGAAGTTCGATAAGGAATATGGGGAACTGCCGCTTCAGATAAAAGATGCAGCCGAGAAGAAAGAAAAAATTTTCCGCGAAAATCCATTTGACTCCAGAATTAAAACTCATAAGCTCCACGGCGAACTAAGTGACTTCTGGGCTTTCTCAATAAATTATCAATATAGGGTTATATTTGATTTCGCTGATAAAAATACCGTGAGGTTTTATACAGTAGGCAAACACGATATTTATTAAAAAGGATATTTTCAAATAGATACCGCAAAAACAAAACACTCCCAAAAGGGAGTGTTAGCAAGAAGATTGACAGTTCTCCCGTTTTCGAGTACACTTACATGGTAAGTATTCTCGTGAGTTTTCTATTTCTTATGCCTTTTGCGCGTAGGAATAGGACCTAGAGAGGTCGTCTTACGTAATAGTTCTTCCGAATA
>MEYR01000017.1 GCA_001774075.1 Candidatus Azambacteria bacterium RIFCSPLOWO2_01_FULL_44_84 | reverse complement strand
GCTATCACTTTTGTTGAAAAATTTTCACAAAGCCGCAGGCCATATACGGAAATTATAGCCGAATATGGGGTTTGGAGATGACCTCAATTGGTAATCCGAAAATAACCCCGCATCAATTTTGCCAGCTGAATACCAAAACATTGATACCGGGGTATTCTACAATTATGGCTACTTACCAAACCGAAGCGATTATTTTAAAAAGAGAAAATGTCGGCGAAGCCGATCGTTCTTACATTATATACTCAAAAGATTTTGGGAAACTTCGCGTCTCTGCCCAAGGAGTAAGGAAAATTACCGCCAAGCTCACCGGCCACTTGGAACCGTTTAATTTGGCTTGGCTGGAGTTGGTTACTAAAAGAAACGGCCGGGTTACTATCACCACCGCCCTATCAAGCGGCCGTCTTTTCGGGAATGGTTTGCCTGCCCAGATCGCCTTGGCCGCCAAAATCGCGGATTTTATTGACAAAATGGTTCCCCAGCCCCAAAAAGACGCTGAAATCTGGGATTTTATCTGTCGGATCTTCGTGTCGGTGAATGATGTCTCGGTGGGAGAAAGTGTGGCATTTTTTGAAAAATTCAGAGGGGAATTCCTTGAGTTTCTGGGTTATGGGGATAATTTTGAAGCCGCCTGGCATTATTTAGGCGATTTTTTTTGAAAATTCGAAATTAGTGCTTCGGATTTGGGATTATGTTATTATCTATATAATGGTACAAATATCTTCGCCTCAGGTTCCGCCTGAATTATCACAGCCATCAATGACACAAGCCATACGCTTTTTTACGCCGATTCAAAGAAAAATTTTAATAATTGCGAGCGTTACTTTCGGCATTCTTTTAATTTCAGGCGCCGTATATTTTTACTTTTGGCTCACGGCGTTCAAAAAATCCCAGGTTGATTTCAGTATCACCGGACCAACCCAGGTACAGTCCGGCAGCCCCTCTGTCTTCACTATTTCTTTCTGGAACAATACCAATCAAATTCTTCAGAGCGCTGTCTTGACTATACGCTATCCGAAAGATGCCGTGGCGGGCGATATCAACTCTAACCCCAAAATTATCGGCACGGACACGATTCTTGAGAACATTGAACTCGGAGACATTGGTATCGGGGGAGGCAGTAAACGCGATGTTATGGTTTCTCTTATCGGGTTCGATAAAAGCATCCAAAAAATAGGAGCAACTCTTTTATACAAGCCGCAAAACACTTCTTCAAAATTTGAAAACAATGCCTCAATTGATATTGCGATAAACGGCTCGGCTATGTCGGTGGATTTCAGGGGGCCTGAATCTGTTCTGTTCGGCGATAAAGGTATGTATGAGATACGTTATAAAAACATCTCGGATAAAGTTTTTCGCAATGCCCGCGTCGCGATGACTTATCCAAATCAGTTCAGTTTCGTGGCTGCCGATCCCATTCCGACCGGGTCTAGTAATAACACCTGGGACTTGGGAGATTTGAATCCCGGCGAAGAAGGGGATATTAAACTGCAGGGAATACTTCGCGATTCCGGCCAGGTTGCTAATTTTACGGCTTTCGCGGGGGTAATGGTGAATTCGCAATTCATCAAATTTACAGAGCTTAATTCGCAAGTGAGTCTGACACCCGCACCCCTTCAAGTTGATATTACGGTCAATGGCCAAACTTCGATTTTTGCCAACACCAACGACCTACTTGATTTTGCCGTTCACTACAAAAATGATTCGTCTATTCCACTTTCTTCCCTTGTGCTTAAAGTCCGGCTTGATGGCACGATGTATGACTTTACGACTCTCAAAACCGACGGTTTTTTCTCAAGCCTAAATAACACCATTACTTTCAACAGCGCCAATACTCCCGGCTTTGCGAATCTCACGCCCGGGGACGACGGCTCCGTGACTTTCCAGGTAAAAGTTCGCTCGCGATATCTTGTCAGGACCTTTCGGGATAAAAATTTTACGCTTTCGGTGGCTGCGTCTCTTGAAACGCCCACTGTCCCGCCTCCGATTGTCGCCAAAACTCTTTTGGTCTCGGCCGATCTTTCGGTCAAAGTTAATACGCAGGCAACAATCCAGACCAAGGGATACTATTTTGACGAAGCAATAAAAAACTCCGGACTGCTACCGCCTCGCGTTAATCAGGCGACGACCTATACTATCCACTGGTTAATTACGAACTTTTCCAGCGACCTGGACAATGTCGTGGTTAAAGCGACCTTGCCACAAGGAGTAAGCTGGACCGGCAAGACGGGAGGAGCCGGCGGGCCGGCCTTAGACTTCAATGCTACTACGGGGATTGTTACTTGGAACGCCGGCAAGATACAAGCCGCGACCGGCGTGCTTTTAAGTCCTCTTGAAGCGATTTTTCAAGTGTCGCTTACGCCGTCGGTTGACCAGGTTGGCAGTACAGTTCCTGTCATAAATGAAACCGCGCTTACGGCCAAGGATTTGTTTACGGGCAATGACATTACCGCTCAGACGCCGATTTTACGCACCGATATGCCCGATGATTCGGGGGTTGGACTGCCTAAAAGCAAAATACAGCAGTAACTAAATCTCAAATCCCAAAACCCAAAACCCAATGACCAACCAAACCCTAAATCTTAAACTTCAAATCGGTTTTTATGATTTATGGTTTAGAGCTTGATTGAGACTTGATCATTGGAGCTCGGGATTTAATTAAAGCCGTTCGAGCTTGCTTTTCGGCTTTTTTTGTTGTATTTTTATTATTAATGTTCGGGTCAAAATCTCAAACTAAAGATCAGTCCGAAGCGATAGAGAAAATCGTTTCGTTTTGCAAACGGCGCGGTTTTGTTTTTCCGTCTTCGGAAATTTACGGGGGATTCGCGGCTATTTACGATTACGGCCACTACGGCGTTTTGCTTAAAAATAATATCAGGGATGCGTGGTGGAGGCATACGGTTCAGTTGAGGGATGACGTAGTTGGTTTGGACAGCGCCATTTTTATGCACCCCACAACCTGGAAAGCCTCGGGTCACGTTGACAGTTTTGACGACCCGCAAATTGATTGCCGGAAATGCAAAAGCAGGATGCGGGCCGACCAGATTCTTGAACTTTTTGGCGTCAGCGCCGACAAAGCGCCGCTCGATTTCATAAACGTGGAGTTGGAAAAATTGAGAGAATTGGGCAAATTGACTTGCCAAAGTTGCGGTTCCACCGACATTACTCCGGCAAAGCGTTTCTCTCTTATGGTGAAGTCCAATTTAGGCTCGCCGACCGAAGAACTTAGCGAAAAAAATGTCGTGTATCTGCGCCCCGAAACCTGCGGCGGTATTTATTTGGAATATAAAAACACACTGGATTCAACTCGCGTGAGGCTACCCTTCGGAATCGCGCAAGTAGGGAAGGCGTTTCGCAATGAAGTCATAGCGCGGCAATTTATTTTCAGGACCCGGGAATTCGAGCAGATGGAGATGCAGTATTTCCTGAATCCGAAAGATATGAAAGAAAAATATGAAATGTGGAAAGATGCCAGGTGGAAATGGTATCTGGAATACGGACTCGGCAAAGACGATCTGAAATGGCATAAGCATGAAAAGCTCGCGCATTACGCTTCCGAGGCTTACGACATTGAATACAATTTCAAGTCCCTCGGCGGCTTCAAAGAGGTTGAGGGCATACACGCCCGCGGCAATTGGGATTTGTCCCGGCATTCTGAATTTTCAGGAGTTGACTTGAGTTATTTTGACGAAGAAACAAAGGAAAGATTCATTCCCCATATAATGGAAACCTCGGCGGGGCTCAACAGGATGTTTTTGATGTTTCTGGATAAAGCTTATAATGAGGAAGAAGTGGACGGCGAAAAAAGAGTTGTTTTGAAATTGGATAAGAGACTATCGCCGGTAAAAGTCGCGGTATTTCCGCTTCTTAAAAACCGGCCGGAACTTGTTGAAAAAGCAAGAAATATCTTCGAGGATTTGAGGAAAAATTTCATGTGCGAGTTTGACGATAACGGGAATGTCGGAAAACGCTACAGAAGGCAGGACGAAATTGGCACGCCGTATTGCGTAACCGTTGATTTTCAGAGCTTGGAAGATGACAGCGTGACTGTTCGCGACAGAGACACAATGAAGCAGAAAAGAATCACTATTAAAGAAATTGCCGATTTTGTTAAAAAAGGACTTAACTAAATCCGAAGCACGAAGCACGAAATCCGAAACAAATTCTCTCGCTTCGCGAGATCTGGCGAAGCCAGACAAATCCCAAAATCCCAAATTCAAAACCATATTTAAAATTTAAAAAATTAGAATTTAGATATTGTTTCGAATTTCGATATTCGAATTTCGAATTTTACGAAGGTATGCATAAAAAATTCACATTATCAAACGGCTTGAGAATTATTACGGTGCCGATGGCGGACACGCAGACGGTCACTGTTTTAATTTTAGTTGAGGCCGGCTCGAAGTACGAAACCAGAGAAATCAACGGCGTTTCGCATTTTCTGGAGCACATGACTTTTAAGGGCACCAAAAAGCGGCCTACGCCGCTTCATATCGCGGAACCTCTGGACCGTATTGGCGGGGAATATAACGCTTTTACCGGACAGGAATATACCGGTTACTATGCCAAAGCCGACGCCAAAAATCTGAATCTGGTGATGGATATAATTTCAGATATTACTTTAAATCCTAAGTTCGATGAAAAAGAAATGAATAAAGAACGCGGTGTTATCCTCGAGGAGATTAATATGTACGCCGACACGCCCATGCGTCATATTGGCGATGTTTGGGAGAAACTTTTATACGGTGACACCCCCGCCGGTTGGAATATCGCCGGCCGCAAAGAAGTAATTATCCGTCTTTCGCGTCCTGATTTTACCAATTATCACGATCTTCATTATATCGCTCCGAAAATGCTTATGGTCGTAGCGGGAAAAATTAATGCCGGCGCGGTTTTGAATAAAGCTAAAACACTATTCCGTGGCATGAAAATCGGCCGCCATCATGGCAAGACGGCGGTAATGGAGCATCAGACAAGGCCGATCCTGGAAATCGAAAAAAAGAAAACCGACCAAACCCATATTGCTTTGGGCGTGCGCGCCTATAATTTATTCGATGAACGCCGGTCGGCTCTGGCGGTTTTGGCGACTATTTTGGGTGGAGGCATGTCTTCTCGTCTGTTCCAGATGCTTCGTGGTAAAATGGGAGCGGCGTACTATGTAAGGACCTCGGCAGACCAGACGACCGATACCGGACATTTAGCGACCTGGGCCGGCATTGATAATCGCCGGGCGCCGGAAATCATAAAGGCTATTTTAAACGAATATCGCGCAATCAGGCGCGAAAAAGTGGGTAGTAACGAATTAACTAAAGCTAAAGAACATCTCCGCGGCTCTTTAGTTTTAAGCATTGAAACATCAGATGAGCTGGCCAGTTTTTACGGGTTTCAGGAGATTCTTAAAAAGGAAATTAATGAACCCGCGGTAATTATCAGAAAAATTGATCGAGTTACCGCTGAAGATGTCCGTACTGTGGCTCAAGATATTTTTCAGAATAAAAAATTAAATTTGGCAATGATCGGTCCATTTTCCGCCAAAGACGGGTCCGTCTTGGGCGGAAAAGACACAAAACAATTTCGTAATCTTTTAAAGATTTAATCCTACGAATTACTAATATCTCCGAATTACGAATATTCGTAATTCGAAATAATTCGTAATTGGTAGGTAGCATAATATGACAGAACACAAGAGAACAATAATAGAAATTTCGCCAAAAACGATTTTTTGGGCGCTTGGCGTCGGCTTAGTTCTGACGGCGCTTTATTTTGTCATTGATATAATCGCGATTTTGATTTTCGCGATTATTATTGCTTCGGCCATTGAACCGATCCTCCGCTTCGCCGAAGGAAAGAGGGTGCCGCGCATTATATCGCTTATAGTCATCTATCTTGTTTTTCTGGTGTTCTTTGCGGCGTTTCTGTATATCATTTTCCCGCTTTTACTAGACCAGTTCCGTGATTTCACCGAAAACTATCCGACTTACTTCGGAAAGCTGGAAGAAGCGGCGGGGACGGTGACGTTTTTGCCCGGATTCTCCGCCAATATCCACAATCTTCTTGTCCAACTGACTGAACAAATTCCGAACTTTACCTCTCTAATCCAATATGCCTCGCAGATTTTCGGCGGCATACTCTCGCTTCTGGTCGTCGTCGTTGTTTCGTTTTATTTGGCTTTATTTCCGAGAGCGCTTGATGATTTTCTCAAATCAATAATGCCGGTTCAGTTTGAAAGTTACGCCCTTGACCTTTGGACGCGGGCTCAGAGAAAAATGGGTCTCTGGCTGCAAGCCCAAATCGTCCTATCTTTAATAATGGGTGTGGTGGTTTTTATTGGTCTTTGGACGCTTGGCGTTAAGTACGCGTTTCTTGTCGCCATTGTCGCGACGATTTTTGAAATCGTTCCTTTCGTGGGCCCCATCGTTACGGGCGCAGTGGCGACTTTATTTGCCGTTTCCCAGTCGCCGACACTGGGACTTTGGACTCTTATCTTTTTTGTGGTGGCTCAACAGCTTGAAAATCACATCCTCGTGCCTATTTTCAGCAAGCGGCTGATAGGTCTCAACCCTGTCGCGGTTATCATAGCGCTTTTAATTGGAGCGAAACTCGGCGGTATTCTCGGGGTTCTCTTGGCCGTTCCGCTTTTGGCGGTGGCCGATGAATTTTTTGAAGATATTTCCAAGCGCAAAGTCGCTCATATCGACATATTATAGTTACGATATATCGATTTTAATTTCGGATTAATGAAAAAAGTAATTAATCTATTATTTTTGGGCGTCGCGACAGTGTTTCTCTCTTACGCCAGCGCGTCTTTTTTAGACATTACCACTTGGACGTGGTGGTGGATTTCCAATATCTTTCATTTTGCCGGAGGTATTTACGCGTTTTTTTTGGCACGGGCGATTTTTCGGTCTACCGAAAGATACCATCGGACTCAAGCGCTATTTTTGATGGAGATAGTAATTTTCATTTTGGGCGCTTTGGCCGTTGGGGTTCTTTGGGAATGGTATGAGCTTGCTGTGGACCGTTACAATATTTTTATAAGGCACAAAGCCAGCATTATGACTTATGCCGATAATATCGGGGATTTGATAACCGATTTTCTCGGCGCTCTAACGGCCGGGATTTACCTGGCTTTCAAACGAAAAAGAGAATAGTTAATATAATTCCAATTGCGGCGGCTTGAGTCGCAATGCCTAACTTTGACCCTGCTTTGATTTTTGTGTGAATACTCTGATGAAATTTGTTATGAGTCTGAAGCACGCCAGAAGGCGAAAACCATGATAGAAAAGAAAGGCTGTCCGGCAAAATCCCGAAGATTCCTCCGATAATCAAAGACTTCCAGCCGATTTCCAGAAAATAACCGGAAAGAAACAAGATGCTGAATCCGATTAAAGCGTCTGCGCCGACTTTGGCCAGATCAAACCAGAATGCCTTTTTGGCTAATTGCGGTTCGTGGGTTTCTGAGATACGCTTAAATTCCCCGATGGGATATTCCCAGTGGGGAACCATATCCAGAAGATAATGGCTTGCAAGGCTGATTGCGGCCTGAAAGAAATAATTAGCCATACCTGTAATAGACCCGCCGTAAGTGGAAAGCTGGCCGGCTAGAAGACCGCCGACAATTATATGAGAAGTCAAAATCATATTGGAACATTATACATTATCGCGACGCCCATTGGCAATTTGGAAGATATAACGTTGCGCGCCGTTGAGGTCATGAAAAGCACGGATTTGATAGTGGCCGAGGACACCCGTACTGCCAGAAACCTGCTAGGCCGGTTCGGCATCGGAAAACCTATTATTTCTTATTTTGCCCGGAGTCCCGAGGCAAAAATCCGGGAAATCATCGACTATATTAAAAACGGAAAAAACATCGCTTATGTTTCTGAAGCCGGTACCCCGGGCATTTCCGATCCCGGCCAGAAATTAGTGAGTGCTGCTGTTAAAGAAGATATCGTGGTCGTGCCCATTCCCGGCGCCAGCGCTCTGACGGCGGCGCTTTCCGTTTCCGGTTTTGACACTTCGCGGTTCATTTTTTTCGGGTTTCCTCCGGCGAAGAAAGGCCGAGAAAAATTTTTTAAAGAAGCTGCCTCGATCGGTTCGGTTGTTATTTTATATGAATCGCCCCATCGGATAATCAAGACTCTTGGGCAGTTGGAAGCGTTTATCGTTCAAAGACAGGTCATGGTGGCGCGCGAGCTTACGAAAAAGTTTGAAACCATTTATCGGGGCACGATTTCTGAAATATTAAAGCGGCTTAAGCCAGAGGAAATAAGAGGAGAGTTTGTGATAGTATTAGATAAAACGTCTAAATAAAATCCGAAGCACGAAATCCGAAATCCGAAACAAATTCAAATGACCAAAATTCCAAATCGAAAACTCATGTTTAAAATTTAAAAAATTAGAATTTAGATATTGTTTCGAATTTCGATATTCGAATTTCGAATTTATAAAATTTTATGGCTAAATTTTATATCACAACCGCAATTGATTATGTAAATGCCAAGCCGCACATCGGGCACGCTATTGAAAAGATTCAAGCCGATGTTTTAGCGCGCTTTCACCGCCAAAAAGGCGATGAAGTTTGGTTTTTGACCGGCACCGATGAGCACGGCGCCAAAATTGCTCGGGCGGCCCAAGCGGCCGGGAAAGATCCGAAAGATTTTGTTGACGATGGCGCAGGGCATTTCAAGGACTTAAAAAAAGCTCTCAATTTATCGTGGGATGATTTTATCCGCACCTCAAGCCAAAAGCGCCACTGGCCGGGGGCGCAAAAGTTGTGGCTCAAACTCTTTGAAGCGGGGGATTTATATAAGAAAAGCTACAAAGGGCTTTATTGCGTGGGGCACGAAGCCTTCATCACGGAAAAAGATTTAGTTGACGGCAAGTGCCGCGATCATCAGACGGCGCCGGAATTGATTGAAGAAGAAAATTGGTTTTTCCGTCTCTCAAAATATTCCGATAAGATAAAGTCGGTCATTGAATCCGGAGAATTGAAAATAATCCCCGAGTCGCGCGAAAACGAAATTCTGTCGCTCATAAGGCAGGGGCTTGAGGACGTAAGTTTTTCCCGGCCGCGCAAAGATCTTTCCTGGGGTATTCCGGTGCCTAATGACCCGGAACACACGATGTATGTCTGGTGCGACGCTCTGACCAACTACATTACGGCTATCGGCTATGGTCAAGAGCAAAATATCGAAATATCGAAATATCGAAATTTTGAATATTGGTGGCCGGCCGATCTGCACATTATTGGTAAAGATATCCTGAGGTTTCACACTGCCATTTGGCCGGGTATGCTCTTGTCCGCCGGCCTGCCTCTGCCGAAAGCGATATTTGTCCATGGTTTTATTACTGTGGAAGGCCAAAAGATGTCCAAAACAATCGGCAATGTCATTGATCCGGCCGAGCTTGTAAAAAAATATGGCACCGATCCGGTGCGCTATTATTTACTTCGCGAAATCCCGGCTTACGAAGACGGCGACTTTAGCATCGCCAAGTTTGAAGAAAGGTACAGCGCCGATTTAGTCCATGGTCTCGGTAATCTTGTGGCAAGAGTTTTAGCACTCGCAAAAAAATCAGATATAGTTGAAAAAGAGGCATTTAAAAAAGAAATTAAACAGGCCAAACAGAATTCCGAAAAATTAATTGTCGAATTTAGATTTAATGACGCTCTGGCCGCTATTTGGCAGTTGATTTTCATAGGAGATAAATACGTTGATGAAAAAAAGCCCTGGATGTTAAAACCGGAATCCGTTGAGTTTCAAGAAATTATCGGCTCGCTTTTGCATTTAATTTCCGAAATTGGCAAATTAATTGAGCCATTTTTACCCGAAACCTCTGAAAAGATTGAGATACAATTAAGCGGAAAAAACCCCCAAATCTTATTTCCAAAAATTGAAAATTAGAAATTAGAAATTGATTAGAAATTAGAAATTAGAAATTAGAAATTAAAAATTAGAAATTGAGGCCATCGTGTTATTTGATTCCCATACCCATCTTCAATTCCCGCAATTTGACGGAGACAGAGAAGGGGTTATCAGTCGACTTTTGTCGGCTGATATTAAAGTTATAAACGTCGGCACCGATCTGGAAGATTCCAAAAAAGCGATTGAGTTGGCGAAAAAATATCTCGGCCAAATGTGGGCGACGGTTGGCCTACATCCGAATGATGCCGTCGGTCAAAATTTTGACATCTCAAAATATAAAAAACTGGCGGAAAACGATAGCGTTGTGGCGATAGGCGAGTGCGGATTAGACTATTTCCGCACGCCGGATGATGACAAAAACAGGCAAAAAGACATCTTTTTGCGGCAGCTTGAATTGGTCAGAGAATTATCGAAACCATTGATGATCCATTGCCGGCCAAAAGCGGAAGATGACGCCTATTTGGATTTGTTTGAAATTTTGTCCGCCAGAGGCGAATCCGTTTTGGGCGGAAAATATCGAAACTTGAATCTTAAAAACGGAAATGGGACCTCGCATTTCTTTGCCGGCTCCAAAAAAACCGCGAAACAATTTTTAGATCTGGGATTTTATATTTCTTTCGCCGGACCGATTACTTTTGCCAAGGAATATGAAGAGGTAGTTAAGTACGTGCCGCTCGATAAGATTCTTATTGAAACGGACGCGCCATTCGCGGCGCCCGCGCCTCATCGGGGCAAGCGCAATGAGCCGACTTTTGTGGAGTTTGTGGCAAGGAAAATTGCGGAGATAAAAGAAGTGGAGTTTGAAGAAGTAGCGAGGCAAACCGCGGAAAACGCCAAAAAACTTTTCAACTTAGATTTTTGATATATTGATATATTTAAATATCGAAATATGCAGATGCATTCTCCTAAAATACAGGAAATAAAAATATCCGATGAAATTCATCGGATATTTTAAAATTTAGATATTTTTAGATTTCGATTTCGAGGGGCGATCGCGCCTCGGAGATCGTCTTCTTAACCTTCTCGTTGGCGCCTTCTTGGGCCATTCTGGCTTTGCCGTGATGGTCATCGTAAACCTGGGTAATCTGGGTCCAGTCGTCCAGGCCCTTGCCTTCGCGGCCCCAGCCGGAATTCTTCACGCCGCCAAAGTACTTATTGAGTTCCGCGCCCGTGGTGCCTCGGCCGATATAAAGAAGTCCGGTGTTGAAAAGCCAGGATGCCCGGGAAGCAAGCTGGCGGTCATTGGTGAGGAGAGCGTTTGAAAGCCCGTACTTTGAGCGGTTAACCAGATCAACGCCGTTCCGGAAGGCCTCCTCGCGGTTACGGCCCGGCAGAGGGTTGATTACCATTACCGGCCCGAAAATCTCCTCGTCCATTGCGGTGATGCCGTAAGGAACATCGACAAAAACCGTTGGTTCGTAGTAATAGCCGCAGCCTAATTCGGCCGCTAACCGTTCCGGCGACGTCGGGAATCCGCCGATGACCGGTCCTTTGTTCAATTGGTCGATGGTTTTACCGACTTGACCGTTAACGCGTTGCAGTTGTTCTTTGGAAATCAGCGGTCCCATTTCGGTGCTAAAGTCCATCGGATTACCGATAACTCGCGCTCGCGCCCGTTCCAGATATTTGGAAACAAACTCGCGATACTTTGATTCCTGGACAAATACCACTCGTGCCGAAACGCAACGCTGGCCGGAGTCGCCAAGATTGGCACTAATTGCCTCGGCTACCGCCAGGTCGATGTCAAAGTCGTCAAGCACTACCATGGCGGCATGTCCACCAAGTTCAAGGTGGCATGGTTTCAGGCGAGAGCCGGCAGTTGAAGCGACGATTTTCCCGGTCTCAACACTGCCCGTGAAAGCTACTTTATCGTAATTTAGATTTTCCAGAAGCAATTTTCCGGAAGTTTCACCTTTGCCATGAACCAACTGGACCAGTCCACGAAGACTTTCGCGACGGTCGCCATCTATCACTTCATAAATTGAGGTAAGAACCAGACCGACAGCAATTTCAGCGGTAAATGGTGTCTGCTCGGCGGTTTTCAAAACGATAGCATTACCGCCGGCGAGCGACCCGCACATCTTCCAGAATGGGATGGCAAGCGGAAAGTTCCAAGGCGTGATGCCAAGTACAACGCCATAGGGCTTTAAAATCGAAAATGCGTTCTTATCGGGCATCTGACAGCGCGTAAAACCATCATGCGTATAACAGCGCGATAATTCGCCATGATAATGCCAAAGGGTATCAATGGTTTCCTGAACTTCGGCATCGGCCCAGCGCCATAGTTTACCGGCTTCCAGAACCATGGTTCGGGCAAGCGCTCCGCGATGGTGTTCAATCTTGGCGATAATCGCCCGGAAGACCAGCTCCTTTTCCTGTTCGGTCACTTCGCGATACCAGCACTCTTGAGCTCTGCGCGCGCTTTTATCAAGTACTTCCAGATCGATCCATGACAGAGAAACCGGCACCTCGCCGATTATCTGGCCAGTGGCCGGATTAAAAACCTCTATCATGGGACCCCAAAGGGTGCTGTTGCCGTTGATGATATGGCGGGCAATAGGCCGGCCTTTGTCGGTCTTCAGGATGTATCTTCCCATTGTTCGCATCCTTTTAGGAGGCAGGGAAGTCTAATCCGTGACCGTCAGTCGGCTCAAGATTGACCGTCACAGATTGCGTCTGATAATGCGCGTTGAGATTTTTCAGAACTATTTCTCTTATCGAGTTGGTTAAGCGTTTTCTACTGTTGGCAGTAATATATGCATATAATGAATTGACCACAAAACCCACGGTCTCCTTAGTAATCTTTTCTGCCAGTTCGGTGTTGTACACGGCTCTTTTCCTCTTATTTTTAAGGGGCCTATCCCGTTAGAGCCAGGCCGCCCCAAGGCGGCCGTAGCCGCTTGCTTAGGGCGAAGGCGGGTCTCTAACGGGACTTAATTTGTAGTTATTAACTAACATAAATTCAAATGTCTGTCAATTAATTTACACAAAATTATGATATATCATAATTTTGTGTGAGATATTCTTCAGCAGTTGTATTGAATCCTCTTTTTCGTTAAAATTAGGACTATGCAGAAATACAAAGCTCAAAGATACGAAGCTCAAAAAACAGAAAGCAAATGGCGGGAAATCTGGGAAAAATCCGGAATTTATAAAGTAAAAGATAAAATAAAAGGCAGGGATAATTTTTATCACCTCGTAATGTTCCCGTATCCTTCGGGCGATCTTCATATCGGCCATTGGTATAACTTCGCGCCGGCTGATGTTTTCGCGCGCCTTAAAAGGATGCAAGGTTATAACGTGTTAAGCCCGATCGGCTTTGATGCTTTTGGCTTGCCTGCCGAAAATGCCGCCATAAAAAGAAAAATCCATCCTCGCGTCTGGACAATGAAAAATATCGTCACAATGCGACGTCAGATCAAAAACATCGGAAATATTTACGATTTTTCTCGCGAAGTAATTACCGCCGAGCCGGACTATTACAAGTGGACTCAGTGGATGTTTTTACAGATGTATAAAGCCGGCTTGGCGTACAAGAAAAAAGCATTTGCCAATTGGTGCCCGAAAGACCAAGTAGTGCTCGCCAACGAACAGGTAATTGATGGCCGGTGCTGGCGCCACCCTGATACCTTGGTGATCCAAAAAGAAGTAGAGCAATGGTTTTTTAAAATTACTGATTATGCCGAGGAGTTAATTTCCGGTCTTGAAAAAGTTGACTGGCCCGAGCGCACCAAGACGATGCAGAGAAACTGGATAGGGAAGTCCGAAGGAACAATCATTCAATTTAAAATTTTAAATTTTAAGTTTAAAATTGATGTATATACTACGCGGCCGGATACGCTTTTTGGCGCGACCTATATGGTCCTGGCGCCGGAGCATCCTTTAGTTGAACAAATCACTACCAAACAGCAAAAAGATGAAGTGCGTCATTATATTACTAATGCCCATTTAAAAACCGAACTTGAAAGAACCAGTTTAGAAAAAGAAAAAACCGGCGTCTGGACAGGGGCTTACGCGGTTAATCCCGTAAATGAAGAAAAAATTCCGGTCTGGATTTCCGACTATGTTTTATTAAGCTACGGCACCGGCGCCATTATGGCCGTCCCGGCTCATGATGACCGCGACTTTGAGTTTGCCAAAAAGTTCAGTTTGGTTATAAGAAAAGTTATTGATCCCGGCCGTCAGTGGCCGGAAGATCGGGCTTGGACTGGAGGCGGGCTTTTGGTCAATTCGGGCGAATTTACAGGTTTGGAATCTGCCGATGCTCGCGCCAAGATAACCGGGCGACTTAAAGGTAAAGGCCTTGCCGATTTTTCAACTCAATACAAGCTTCGGGATTGGTTAATTTCCCGCCAGCGCTATTGGGGAACGCCGATACCGCTAATTTTTTGCGAAAATTGCAAAAAATTAGCGGAAAATCCCAAATCCCAAATCCCAAATCCCAAATCCTCCAAGGGAGAACTTGAAAATCCCGGTTGGATTGCTATTTCCGAAAAAGATCTGCCGGTCAAGTTGCCGTCTCTTAAGAATTTCAAACCGGTCGCGGGCGGCAAGTCGCCATTGGCCCGCGTGAAAAGCTTCGTAAACACCAGATGTCCGAAGTGCCGCGGGAAGGCGACGCGGGAAACCGACACGATGGACACATTCGTTGATTCTTCATGGTATTTCTTGCGCTATCCCGATCCGAAAAACAAAAAGCAATTTACCAGAAAGGATAGGTTAAGGGCTTGGCTGCCGGTGAATATGTATATCGGCGGCGTCGAACACGCCGTTCTGCACCTTTTGTATTCACGTTTTTTTACTAAATTTTTACGCGACGCGGGACATCTTGAATTTGATGAGCCGTTTATGGCTTTGCGCCACCAGGGAATCATTCTTGGACAAGACGGTCAGAAAATGTCCAAATCGCGAGGCAATGTGGTTGATCCGGATAATCTTGTAAGAAAGTACGGCGCCGACACGGTTCGAATGTATCTTTGCTTTATGACCGAGTACGCGCAGGGCGGGCCGTGGAATCCAACAGGTATTCTTGGCATAAAGAGGTTTTTGGACAGAACGTGGTCTAAATTTTTAAATTTTAAAATATCAAAATCTGAAAGTACGAGCAGAGAACTCGAAAGATTATTACATAAGACAATTAAAAAAGTGGAGGAGGATGTTCGAAACTTTAGATTTAACACCGCGGTAAGCGCTTTGATGATTCTATTTAACGCGATGGAAGAAAAAGAGAGTGTGTCAAAAAACACTTGGGAGACATTCCTAAAAATACTTGCGCCTTTTACCCCGTATTTTTCGGAAGAGCTTTGGCACAAGATTGGGAACAAAAAATCAATCCATATTGAACTTTGGCCTCAATATGACCCGGCGCTGATTCAGGCGGGGGAGTACGATCTGGTTATACAGATTAACGGCAAGACCCGCGATAGGGTTGCCGTTTCGCGAAATACACAAAGGCCGGAGATTGAGAAAATGGTTCTGGGCCGTGAACAAACTAAAAAATATATTGGCGCAAATCCCATAAAGAAAATTATTTTTGTTGAAGGACGGCTGATAAATATCGTAGTTTAAGATTTATATTTCTACATTTCGGTATTTAGAAAATCCCGCGACTTTGTGTCGCGGGATTTCGTTATATGTATAGACACATGTGCGGCATCGTTGGTTATATAGGAAAAGACAAAGCCCTTCCGATATTGCTCGATGGCTTGAGGCGGCTGGAATACCGCGGCTATGATTCTGCCGGCGCGGTTGTCTTTGGCGCTTCTGCCTCAGATTTTCAGTTGCGCAGAGCGGTTGGACGGGTAGCCGGACTGGAATCAAAATTTGCCGGCTATGCCGGCAACGGGAATATTGGGATTGCCCACACTCGCTGGGCCACCCACGGCGAGCCAAGTGAAAGAAACGCCCACCCTCATTCCGACTGCGGCGGCAGGATTTTTGTCTGTCACAATGGGATAATAGAAAATTATAAAGAGCTCAAACAGGCTCTGGTCAAACGAGGCCACAAATTTAAATCTGACACTGATACCGAGGTTTTGTCGCATCTTATTGAGGAAAATCTGCGATACGGAAATAATAGAGACAATGGCGACGTGGAGCGAAAGGCGGTCGTAAATGCCCTGCGTCAGGTGCGTGGCACCTATGGACTTGCGGTTGTCTTTAGGTCTAAGCCCGACAAGATTATTGTGGCGCGGAATTCCAGCCCCCTTGTTATAGGCATTGGGAAGGATGAAAACATTGTGGCGTCAGACGCTTCGGCTATTGTCGGTCTAACACAAGAAGTAATTTATCTTCATGATGGCGAGGGAGCGGTTTTAACGATAGACGATATTAAAATTTTCAATATTTCGAGATATCGAGATTTTTCGAGAAATACGGACCAACCTATGATTAAGAAGACTTTAAATGCTGTACGGGTTTCAAAATTTAAGGAGTTTAAAGATTTTGATGTTTTAAGAAGAAAAGAAAAACTGAAGTGGTCGGTTGACGACGCGCAGAAAAACGGCTATAGGCATTTTATGCTTAAGGAAATTTTTGAACAGCCAGAGTCAATTAAAAATACTTTACGCGGTCGCATTATGAAAAACGAAGGCCTGGCTAAACTGGGAGGATTAGAACAAGTAAGAGATCGTTTAAAAAGTTTAAATCGTCTAAGAAGTTTAAACCGTTTAATAATTACCGGTTGCGGCACGGCGTATCTGGCCGGTTTGGTGGGGGAGCGCATGCTGGAAGAGTACGCGGGCATTCCGGTCGAGGTTGAACTGGCTTCGGAACTGCGTTACAGCAAGCCGATACTCGATCGTCGAAATTTAGCCATGGTAGCCGCGTTTCAGTCGGAAAAAAATCGTCCCAGTTTTGTTAGTTCTCATCAACGGTCTGATTCAACGGTTCTTCTCGCGATTTCTCAGTCTGGGGAAACCGCGGATACTCTGGCGGCTGTAAGAAAAGCAAATTCTGAAGGGCTTCTGACTCTCGGGATCGTCAATTCCATAGGTTCTTCCGTAAGCCGCGAAACTGTCGCCGGAATTTATAATCACGCCGGACCGGAGATCGGGGTCGCGTCAACAAAAGCATTTACCTCGCAACTTATCATTTTAGCTCTTCTAACTTTATTTCTTGGCCGCCAAAGAGGTATGTCGCGGGTCTCGGGTAAAAGGATTGCCGAAGAGCTGCAAAAGATACCCGAACTCATAAAACAGATTTTAAGGCAGAATAATAAAATAAAACTGCTTGCGAAAAAATATAAAAATTATGATAATTTTTTATACATCGGGAGAAAATATAATTTTCCAGTCGCTTATGAGGGCGCACTGAAACTAAAAGAGATTTCTTATATTCACGCGGAGGGTTATGGCGCTGGAGAAATGAAGCATGGTCCTATCGCCATGATAGATCCTGATTTTCCGACCGTAGCCATTGCGCCTACTGACAGCGTCTACGAAAAGATGGT
The DNA here is from genome assembly GCA_001774075.1 of Candidatus Azambacteria bacterium RIFCSPLOWO2_01_FULL_44_84. Classification (GTDB taxonomy): domain Bacteria; phylum Patescibacteriota; class Minisyncoccia; order UBA10092; family UBA10092; genus 2-02-FULL-45-18. The sequence goes on along the minus strand of MEYR01000017.1, from coordinate 859 downwards.
TTCCAACATGGAAGAGATTAAGGCAAGGAAGGGAAAAATTCTTGCCATTGCCACCGAAGGAAACAAGAAAATTAAGCATATCGCGGATGATTGGCTCTATATACCAAAAACTCTAGAAATGCTTGTTCCTATATTATCAGTAATACCATTGCAATTATTTGCTTATCATATGGGCGTTATGCGTGGCTGCGATGTAGATAAGCCGAGAAACTTGGCAAAGAGCGTTACGGTGGAATAAATAAGCAAGATATCGATATACGAATGCGTGTGAATGATACTAACCAAACTCCTCGGCCTTAAGGCCGAGGAGTTTGGTATGCTAATTGATTTATGGCATCTTAAAGCCAATGATTTGATAGCAGATCAGATCAGATTTGATTGATCTGCCATTGCGATGAAGTATAAATGATAAATCATGAGGCGCAATGCATGAACTACGGAGTACGAATTATGAATTATGAATCATGAATTAGGAATTATGAATTAAGAACATCGGGAATATCTATCACACCGAGGTTATAGGGCATGATATAGATAAATCGAGGAATTTTGTTCCTATCTCAAAGTTTTTGGCCATAATTCTTGATTCATAATTCTAGATTCTCGTTTCGGAATGCCGTATCGTGGTTTTTTTGCTTAATCTAAGCGAAATTATAATTCAAGGCGTAAAGCTGCGAAAGCGGTGTTTATCGATCTTGCGGGCAGATTAGTTATAATCTGCCGGTTTTTTTGTTGTTTTCATCCAGAATTACAAGCTTAATTTGCTATAATTAAATGGTGATCTGATCATGATTGATTTGATTTGATATCTTGGCGAAAAACGTGAATATAAATTCTGAAGAAAAAAAATACATATCAC
>MEYR01000016.1 GCA_001774075.1 Candidatus Azambacteria bacterium RIFCSPLOWO2_01_FULL_44_84 | reverse complement strand
TAACAAGAGATCCCAGCACAAAGAGCGGATAAATCATAGCGCTCCTTGCCCGCGCCGTCAGCAGATATTGGCGGCCGAGATAATCGGCCAAATAGACTAAAACTTCTTCAAGTCTCCCGGAAACCTCGCCAGACTTGACCATATTGACGTAAAACGAGGAAAAAACCCGGGGATATTTAACCAAAGAGCGCGAAAGAGAGGCTCCGGCGTCAACATCGTCAGCGACTGCGGAGACAATTCCGCTTAAATTTTTATTCTTCGTTTGCTTCGCCATAGTCCGAAGCGATTGCACCAAAGGGACTTTCGCCGAGATCAGCGCGGCAAGCTGTCGCGTCAATACCACGACATCTTGGGTTTTTACACGCCCCAAAATCACCGACAGAAAATTCAAAAAACGGATTTGATTTTCGGCCGTTTCGGGAACTAAAGAGGTAATGATCAGTTTCCGATTTTGCAATATGACCACTACCGCTTCGCTCGAAGCGGCATCCACCGTGCCGGATTCAATTTTTCCTTCCGGCGTGCGCGCCGTATATTTAAATCTTGGCATAAAGTAAAATTTCGATATTTTGATATGTTGATATGTCGATATTGTGTCAATATGTCAATAGTCAATAGTCAATATTTCGATATTTCGATATATCAATCTTATGAGCGCTGGAGCATCATCGTCAATTCCGTGGGATTTGGAGAATAATTTACAGCAACCTCTCCCAGAATCTCTCCGCGCCGGACCAGTTCCGCCAGCGACCGGTTCAAACTAATCATACCCCTTTCAATGTTGGTTTCAATCACGAGGTCAATTTGATGGGTTTTTTGTTCGCGTATAAGAGTTTTTACGGCTGGCGTGGTAAATAAAATTTCGGTTGCCGGCAAACGACCGCCGGCGCGCCGAGGCAAAAGACGCTGAGAAATAACCGCCGAAAGAGTCGTAGCCAGCTGAATGCGAATCTGGGCCTGCTGGGAAGCGGTAAAGCTGTCAATAATGCGGTCAATGGTCTGGGCGGCGGAATTGGTATGCAAAGACGCTAAAACCAAATGACCCGTCTCGGCGGCAGTTAAGGCCGCGGACATGGTAATCGGATCGCGCATCTCGCCTATCATAATAACATTGGGGTCTTCACGCAAAACGCTTCGCAAAGCCCTGTGAAAACCCTTAGTATCAAATCCGACTTCACGTTGGTCAATGATTGATTTATCGCCAAAAAAGACGTATTCAATGGGATCCTCTATAGTAATAATATGCTCGGCGCGAATATGATTGATCTCGTCAATAATTGATGCCATGGTGGTTGATTTGCCATGCCCGGCCGGGCCGCAAATCAGCACGAAGCCCTGCTTGATATGCGAGAGTTCGTGAAGCGTCGCGGGCAAATTGAGTTCTTCTATAGTGTTAATCTTTGTCTGGATAAGGCGCAGAGCGACGCTTATAAAACTTTTTTGAAAATAAGCGTTAATACGAAAACGCGCTTTATCGCGAAAAGCGTATGAAAAATCAATTTCTTTTTCGACGGAAAGTTCATCCTTGCGACTCCCAAGCAATTGGAAAGCCAGTTCGCGGGTGGCGTCGGGCGTTAGCACCTGAAAATTAGTCAAAGGCACCAAAGTCCCATCAACGCGCAAGGTCGGATAATAACCGACATTCAAATGCAAATCCGACGCGTTCAGTTTCAACGTTGTCATCAACAAATCTTCCAAAAATTGTTGAATGGTAGGCATCTTCGTTTCACTCAAATTCAAAAATCAAAATACAAAAGTCAAAATTTAGGTATTTTTACTTTTTTATTTTCGCTTCTACGTCTTCAACGCTCACGACATGAATTAGTTCTTCCAATCCAATGATACCATCTAACACCTTAAGAATGCCATCCTGAAACATGGTAATCATGTTCTGGCGCTTGGCTTCAGCTACCAGCTTATCCTCAGAAACGCCGGAGGCGATGATTTGGCTAAGCTCCGAGGTCATAGCCAATATCTCAAATACGGCAATACGGCCGCGCGTTCCTTTGTCATTGCATTGCGGACAGCCCTGCGGCTCGTAAATCTTGATAGGATCTTTTACCTTTAAGTCCTTCTTTATCCCTTCGGGCATGGACGCGATCGCGTTTGTAATAATTTCCTTCGCCCGTTCGGGCGCCGCCACTTCTTTTCTGCAATCTGGACACAACTTTTTAACAAGACGCTGGGCGGCGACAAGATTAAGCGACGAGGGAATCAAAAAGGGTTCAACGCCCATATCTATAAGGCGCGGAATGGCGCCAATGGCATTATTAGTGTGAAGCGTTGAAAGAACAATGTGGCCGGTAAGAGCCGCGTGAATTGAAAGAGTCGCGGTTTCATTGTCGCGCACCTCGCCAACGACAATAACGTTAGGGTCCTGGCGCAGGATTTGCCTCAAACCCGAACCGAAAGTATAGCCGATTTCCGGCCTGATTTGGGACTGGTTCACCCATTCAATGTAATACTCCACCGGATCTTCCAATGTCACTATATTAACTCCGTCGGTATTCAGAATTTTAAGTATTGAATAAATAGTGGTTGATTTGCCGGAGCCGGTCGGGCCAGTTATAAATATCAAACCGAAGGGTTTGTGAATCGCTTCTTTCATAGTCTCAAGATTTCTTCCCATAACGCCCAGATCCGGCAAGGTTCTAACCCCCTGGGAGGTGTCAAGAATACGAAGCGCCACTTTTTCGCCCGCGGCCGTGGGGAATGTTGAAACGCGGAAATCAACTTCTTTGTCGCCGAGACGAGACCGAAAGCGGCCGTCTTGAGGCACGCGGCGCTCATCAATCCGCAAGTTTGACAAAATCTTTACGCGGGAGATGACGGCTTGATGGACCGATAAAGGCAAGGTCAAAGCCGTCGCCAGAACCCCGTCAATTCTGTATCTGATTCTCACTTTTTCGAAAGACGGCTCAATGTGGATATCCGAAGCTCTGAATTCAACGCCGTTTTTTATGATCGTAGTTACCACTCTGATAATGGGCGCGTCTATTTCCGTCTCCTTTTTGCCAGCATCGACCTCTTCGCCGAGAGTCAGTTTTTCTTTAGTCAGACCCCTTTCCAGTTCCTCAAGCGCTTGACTGACTTCCTGCTTGATCCCTTTGTATTGCTCCATCGCTCTCTGCCAGTCGGTTTCGCTGATTTTTAAGATCTTCACGATCAAACCCAACTGGCTCACCAGAAAGTTCAAGGCTTCTTGCGCTTTAACGTCGGTAGGATCAACCATGCCGACTTGGAGAACTTTCCCCAAAAGATCAAAAGGCGCCATCTTGTAAAATCGCGCCGAATCTTCCGGTATCAAAATTAAAACATCGGGTGAGATTTTTTCCGGAATAGCCGCCGTTTGGTTTTGATTGTTGTCAGGCATGCCTTTACGAAATACGAATTATTACGAATTTACGAATTCGTACATTCGTACAGATTCGTACTTCGTAAATACTAAAATGGCGCGAGGGGATTAACTCTTCCGAGAGCTTCAACTTTAATAGGAATATCTCCGTAAAGTTTCAAAGCTTTATAGGGGACGGAATCAACAACGTCAAAATTAAAACTCGACAATCGAATGACTTTTAATTCAACCGCGTTTAATTCCTGGACTGGCGGAATGTCAGACGAGACCTGTAAAGTCGTAAAGCCGTAAGTTGTAAGAAAATAATACCCGGCCGCGGCAATTATAACAAACAACGCGCCCAACAAGATGTAAAGCCGCATTTGACGTTTTTTCGTTTCCGGCGGCTGGAAAGTCCCAAAAGCGCCGGACGCCTGCGCCGGGTTCGGCCTGGCCAAAACTGGATTGGTTGATGATGGAATTATGACCATAAAATTAAAATGTCTGGCTGTGCTAGATCTCGCGAAGCGAGAAAAATTATTTATTATTGATAATAAGCGTTAACAACCGCTATAAACTTGATATTATTGAGGCCGCTGACTTCGACAGCGCCACCCACGGCTGGCGCCACATTGAAGCTGACGCTTTCGGTATCCAAAAGCCGCAAATTAGTCTCAACGGCTTTAAGATAATTCAAAAAATTTGGATAACTGCCCTTGACCTTGGCGCTTATATTTACTACTTGAAGACCGGCGGGCAGAGTAGCGCCAAGTTCTAACGCGGCCGGCCCGCCCACGGGGCGAACCAGATTAAAATCAACACCCTCAAAGACTAAAGAATTTCCTCCGGCAAGAGCCTCAAGCATCACCAAAAGATCAGGAATGGCGGGATTGTTCGGCATGATTTGATTTATTTTCGCGACATCCTGAATTTTTTCCTGATATTGCGCCATTAAATTTTTGAGATTTTCGGCAAGTTTCTGACGCTGGACCAAGACTTCTTTGTTTTTGGCGATAACATCCCGAACGGCCTGGATGTCCTGCCAAACGCCAAGGTCAAAATACCAAAAGATAAAGCCGGCTGACAAAATCAGTATAAAAGGCACTATTAAATACTTAAAGACTAAATTACTCATATTGAAACTATATCAAAATGTCGACATTTATTTTTGTTGGCGAAAGATATCGGGTTTGACATCAACTTTCAAATCGAACTGTAAGTTTTTAACTCCAAAAGTAATGCCGGATACCGCAACGCCAAGGATCATGGGGTTTTCGCGTAAAGCAACGATTTGTTTCGCCAAGGCAGTATAGCTCTGGGCACTACCTTTAAGCTGAATGGAATTCTTGACGGCTTCGGCCTGTACCGAATTATAAGAAACTTTCGGGTAGGTTGAAGAATTGATCAAACTCAAAAAAGATGAAAAATAGGTATGATTAGCAAAAAGGCTCCTAAGTGTATTGAGCGACTCATTGAATCGAACGACGGTTTGTTCATCTTCCGCGTTAACGGCCGCGGCCGCTTCTTTTATCTGATTATTTAAACCAAGAACTTCATCTTGAAGCCGAGCCAGATAAAGTCGCAAACCGACGTAGCTCAAAACCACAATTACAAAAAATGCGATTGACGCCCATAAAAACCACCGCCATGTTGGCAGAGTCTGTATGAGCGTAAATGGTTTTGGAGCGATTTCTACCATTTTTATTGCATGTCGCGAAGCGCCAGGCCCAGAGCAATGGCCAGCTCGCTGCCTATTTTTTTAATAATCGGTTCAAGTTTCTGGGGATAAATAATCCGGCTGAAAGGATTAGCGTAGGTGATATCGATTTTTAATTTTTTTGAAAAATATTCCGCCAAACCCGGCATATTGGCTGCGCCGCCGTACATTATCAGCTTTTCAATCTTTCTTTGGGTTTTTGAATGATGAAGATCAATAATCTGCTGAATGGATGACGAGATTATGTCCAAAAGCGGCAGGATAACGCTGGCTACTTCAGATTCTTCTCGTATTACGGCTACGCCCCTTTCTCTTTTCAATTCTTCGGCTCGCCTTAAGCTGATATTTAGAGCTTTAGAAAGAACTCGGGTCAAATCTTCGGAAGAGGTTTCAATTGAGTGGCTAATTCTTAAAAACCCTTGGTCAACGATGCTAATGGTCGTATCGCGAGCGCCGACATCAAGAATGACTGTTGGGGTCGGATCAGAACCCATCAGGGCTCGCGTAGCGCTTACGGTTTCAAGCTCAATAGCTGAAACTGCAAGACCCGTGTTACGCGCTGTGTCCACATATTCGTCAATCAACTCCCTCGGTATGGCAACCAGAAGGACTTGTAAATGACCCTGATCATTGGCGGTCGGGGGTGTCTGGCCGATAAGATTCCAGTCAATCACAAGTTGTTCCAAAGAAACGGGCACGTATTTGCGCGCCTCAAACTGGACCGCTTGCGCCAGTTCAGTCTCATTCATCATCGGCAAATCCATTACCGTAAGAAAACTGGAGAAGATCGGGACCGCCATATTGGTTTCTTTAACCGCGATATTCGCTTTTCCAATTAGGCGCTTAATCATTTCTGTCGCCTCCCCTCCAAAAACGCGGCGCGAGCGGTTTGTCATAGCAGAATCATCGGTCAAGACATCCAGAAACTTATAGCTTTCAAGGATCGCGTAATTTTCCAGTTTGGGACGGCCTTTTTCTTTTGAAAGTTCAGCGATTTTTATGGATGCGGTGCCGATATCAATTCCTAAGTATGTTTTTTGACCAAAACCAAAAAAATTAAACACATGTGGATTATACCAGAATGAGGTTGATAAAATAAGCAAGTGTTTATCCACAACGTCCTACTAATTACGAATTATCCCGAATTACGAATATTCGTAATTCGCCAAAATTCGTAATTAGTAGGCAAATAGCTTTGATTTTCTCGGGATTTCATGTTATGTTCTCAATTATGAAATTCCCTCAAGCTTTAGGAGAACGCTTGACCGAGCGGTCCAAGACCGCGCTAGAACAGGCCGAAACCATCAGTCGTGGTCTAGTAGCGAGAGAAATCACCGTAAACCACCTTATTTCCGCTCTATTCCAAACTAAGGGCTGTCTTGCTTTTAATTTGCTCAATATTCATCGTATCGCTCAAAGCGACATCGGAGAAAAGGCCGAAGGTCCAAAAGCCGGAACGTTCAAAAAAAGAAATTCCGAAACAAAAATTTCCCGAGATCTTGAAGAAGTCCTCAAAAATGCCATGAGCCAGGCGGCAAAATTCAACTACCGCTATATTGGCACGGAACATCTGCTTTGGGCCCTTTTGGACAACTTAAGACTTGGGGTCGCGCCGGATAAACGGGCTTCTATAGACAATATTGAGACCCATCTAAAAGAGCTTTTCACCATCGGGGCGCGCGTCAATCACCAAGGAGCGGACCTGCAGCAAATAGTAAGCCCGAACCTTAATGGCGCCGGCATTCTTGATACCCTCTTAAGATCCGCCTACGAAAACTTCAGACGCTTCGGCATGAAGTCAAACGACGTCAACCGCGTCCAGGGACAATTCTTAAAAAATATCATGGACATAGAAAAAAACGACGCGAGCGAAAATCGCCCCGAGCCCATCGAACGGGCGAAATTCAATGACAATCATTTCGCTTATGAAGAACATCCCGAAACCCAGAAGTCGGCCCTGGCAACTTATTCCGTTGATCTTGTTAAATTAGCGAAAAAAGGCAAACTCGATCCGATAATCGGCCGCTCAAAAGAAATCGACCGTTTAATGACGGTTCTTTGCCGCCGCACAAAAAACAATCCTATGCTTATCGGCGAGCCGGGCGTTGGCAAAACCGCCATTGTCGCGGGATTAGCCCAAAAAATCGCCAAGCAAGGCGAGATAAGCCCTCTACTTGCCAAAAAACACATTTACCAGCTCGACCTTGGCCTTATTGTCGCCGGAACGATGTTTCGGGGAGAATTTGAAGCCCGATTTAAAGAGATCCTGCGCGAGGTGGAACAAAAAGAAGCGATTATTTTTATAGACGAGATACACACCATAGTCGGCGCCGGGTCGGCCCAGGGATCGCTTGATGCCGCCAATATTTTGAAGCCGCTGCTTTCCCAAAATAATTTTCAAGTGATAGGCGCCACGACAACGAGTGAATGGCGCAGGCATATTGAAAAAGACGCGGCTTTGGAAAGACGTTTTCAGACGATAACAATAGAGGAGCCAAGCCTTGAGGAAACAAAAAACATACTTCTGGGCCTCAAACCATATTTTGAATCGCATCATAAGATTAATATAACTCGCGAATCAGTCGAGACGATCCTGACTTTTGCCGACCAATATGTCACCGGCCGCTTTTTCCCCGACAAAGCTATAGACATCCTTGATGAGGCATGCGCTTATAAAAAATCCGAAGCACGAAATCCGAAATCCGAAACAAATTCAAAATTCAAAATTTCAAATACTAAACAATATCTGATTGCCGAGGATATCGCCAAAACCGTATCGCTTATGACACATGTGCCAGTGGAGAAGCTTAAAGAAAGCGAGGCCAAGAAATTTCTTAATCTTGAGCATGTTTTGGCCAAAAAAATTATCGGGCAGAGCGAAGCCATTAAAACCGTAGCTTCAACATTAAAGCGGGCCCGAGCCGGCTTTGCGGAACCGTTAAGGCCGCTGGGTTCTTTCCTTTTTCTGGGGCCGACGGGCGTAGGCAAAACAGAGCTCGCTAAAGTTTTGGCCAGGGAAGTTTTTGCCGGGAAAAATTCTTTGATCAAGATAGATATGTCGGAATTTTCCGAATCCCACTCTATAGCCAAATTGATCGGCTCACCCCCGGGTTACGTCGGATTTGAAGAGGGCGGCTGGCTTACCGAAAAAGTAAGGACCAATCCTTACTCCGTGATCCTTTTCGATGAAATCGAAAAAGCCCACTCCCAACTTGCCAATATCCTGCTCCAGATATTAGAGGACGGCATTTTGACCGATTCGCACGGCAGAAAAATTAATTTTCGCAATACCGTCATAATTCTGACGTCAAACATCGGCACCCAAGATTTCACGAAACAAGCCCAGAGGCTTGGATTCGTGGAAGGCAAGCGAAGGACGCTGGACGAGAAGTTTTCGGAAATCCGTGAATCCTGCCTCAAAGAACTGCGACGGCGACTAAGGCCGGAGCTTCTGGCAAGAATTGACTCCACCATCGTCTTTAAGGCGCTGGGCGCCGGAGAAATTCGAAAAATAACCAAGCTGGTACTTTCCGAACTTGAAGAGCGAATGGCGCAAAAATCGGTCCATATAAAAATGCCGAAAGAGGTGGCGGAATTCATCGCCGAAAAAGCTAGCGGCGCCGAGACCGGCGCGCGGCGCGTCAGATCGCTCGTAACCCATTATTTGGAAAACACGCTGGCCGAAACGGCAATTAAAAACCCGAAAAAAACTAAATATACCGTCACCGTAAAAAATGGAAAAATATACATTGGCTGACGCCAGAAACTTCTTCTTAGACTTAATTTTCCCGAGGTATTGTTTGGGTTGCAAAAAAGAACTTTCCGCAAAACAAGTCTCTCATTTATGCGAGGCTTGTTTTAATTCAATCCGCGTTAATCTTTCGCCGCAATGTTTCGTCTGCGGCCGAAGAACACCGGATGCTAGAACATGTTCCATGTGCCGAAAGAAAACCGGACTTTCGGGTTTTATGTCGATCGGCCGCTATGAAGACCGCGTCTTGCGCGAAGCGATCCATTATCTGAAATACAATTATTTAGAATCGCTGAAAATCCCTTTAGGTGAACTGGCTGGCAAGTTCATAAAACAAAACCGGCTGGAAAGCGTATTTGAAAAATCGGTTTTAGTGCCCGTTCCTCTGGCGCGCCGGCGCTTTGCGGAACGCGGATTCAATCAGTCGGAGTTGATCGCGCTTGAAATTTTAAAATATTTTCAACTTGAAACTGACCATCGTTTTCAGCGAGGCCCTGTCATAGGCGGAGATCCGCATTTGGCGGAAAATACTGCGATACTGCGCAATGACTTGATAAAAAGAATCGAATTTAATAAACCCCAAGCAGACATCAACGACTGGAAAGAGCGAAAAGAAAATGTATCCGGCGCTTTTGAGGCGAAAAATCCCAAAATGATACTAAAACTCTCGCGAGATCATTACAAATTTATCCTGATTGATGACGTTTCAACTTCGGGCGCCACTCTTGAAGCCTGCGCCCGCGCGCTTAAAGACGCCGGCGCCAAAGAAATTTGCGCGATGGTCATCGCTCGCGGTTAATACAAAAACCACCGCGATTAGAGTAGACCGCGCCTAGGATAGACCGCGTCTGTAATTTAAGATTAAATTTAATATGCCGCAATACCACGCATATGCGTGGTATTGCGGCATAGAAACTTTGATAGTAAAATAGATTACATGAGAATAAAAAATTCCAAAACAAGACAACTTCTAAAATACTTGGCAATAGGTTCCGGCGTCGTAATTTTATCTTTGCTTTCGCCCGCCTTGCCGCATCAACTTTTAAAGTCCTACATCAGAAATAAAAAAATACAACGAAGAAGATTTTTAGAGGATTTAAAAAGATTACAGAGAAGAGATTTGATAGATTATCAACTTTTAGATAATGAAAGGATTAAGATAATCTTAAAAAAAGAGGGACGAGAAAAAACCTTAATATATGACATTGATGAAATAAAATTAGATAAAAACAAGAAATGGGATGGTAGATGGCGCTTGATTATGTTTGACATTCCTATCCGCAAGAAAACAGCTCGCGATGTTTTCCGAAAAAAGTTAAAAGAATTGGAATTTTACCAGCTTCAAAAAAGCGTTTATTTAACTCCTTACGATTGTGAAAATGAAATAGATTTCATCTGTGAATTTTTTAAAGTACGAAACCATGTTCTGTTATTAACTATAAGTAAATTCGAAGGATCAGAAAAACTAAAACATTATTTTGATCTCTGATTTGATCTAAAAAGTCGCCGCTTGTGCCGCAATACTACGCATATGCGTAGTATTGCGGCACTGTAAAAATAAATATACAAATAAAGAGATGGGAAAAGAGATGGGTACGGAAATAAAAACCACGGCCTATGGCCGTGGAGTTTTTGTTTTCTTTATTTCGGAATAATTTCAATCCAATCGGGCAAAGGAGAGCCGGAAAGAAAAACGTTGACGAAATCCTGTGGCGCGGTTGAGCCGCCGGGACCGGTGCAGACTAAAGTAAAGGTTGTAGGACTTGTAATAGGCGGAGAAACCTCGCCTGCTAAATTAGAGGGCGGTTTTGAGCCAGTCCAGCCGCCGGAAGCCGTGCACGGCGTGGGGCCGGATGTATTAGTTGAGGTCCAAGTAAGATTGCAGGCGTCGCCGCTTGTAACTCCAAGCGGACCATCACTGCCATCACACTTCAAATTAACGGTTGGCGGACAATAAGGCGTAGTGGTGGGGCCGATTGTATTGGAATTTTTAGTGCCGCTGCCGTTATAAGCTTGGATATAATAACTATAAGAAGTATTTTCGAACACGCTGTTATCAGTATAGGTCGTCGCTGTAGTTGTAGCTATTTGACCGCTGTTTCTGAATATTTTGTATCCATCGGCCCCTGACGAAGCGGTCCAAATGAGCCCGAATGAATTACATTGAATCGCGCCAGAACTTAAAGTAAAGTCTCCGGGAAAAGCGCCGCTGACATCAACAGTCACATTATCGTTCTTTGCTCCAAAAGCATTGTAACAAGTGAACAAATACGTCCTCGCGCTTGAGAGGTTTCCGGTGCTTGACGGGCCGCCATTGACCGCGATCGGATTAAC
>MEYR01000015.1 GCA_001774075.1 Candidatus Azambacteria bacterium RIFCSPLOWO2_01_FULL_44_84 | reverse complement strand
AAGCGATGTCAAAACAACTAGAATTGATATAGAAATAATTAAGACGGATATCGAACTGATTAAAAATTCTGTAAAGAAAAAGATTGATATTGACGAATTCGCGGCTTTAGAAAAGAGAGTATTGCTTTTGGAAAAGCATCGGTAGTTTTTCGACTGGATCAAAATTTCTATGGATATCGCCGATTAATAAAGCTCCGCGCAGCAATCTGACGCGGAATTGGCAAGTTAAAAAATCCGCCCAATCGGGCGGATTTTTACCATCTGATTATTTTAGCGCAGTTTTTTGAACCGCAACGGCATTTGAATTTCCTAAAAGGCTTATACTCGCTGTTCCAGCGCGGTGGTTGCTTTTTGCTTTCAAAGCGATTAAGCTGTCTTAGTTCTTTGCTACGATCAGGCTAAGGAGGCGCGCTTGTGAACTCCTTGCTCTTTTTTGTCGGAATACTCGTAGTGGTTTTTTAATGTCGGCAATGGCCTTCCACCTCTATGATTTAAGCAGGCCGATAGAAATTATCTTTTTCGGCATTACATCGGTCCTCGTTCTATATTTCCAATACTTGCTTCACCAATAACCCCCGCATTCGCGGGGTTAATTTATTTCTTCCACTTGTTTTCTACATACCAAGCCGTAAGCCAGCCGCTCAAAATGCCAATGGCCATGCCGCCTAAAATATCGCTCGGCCAATGAACGCCGACATAAATTCGCGCAATTCCCATTATTAAACTGGCAACAGCTAGTGCTACGGCCAGTTTTTTATTATAAAAATAAACCGCCGCCGTTACTGCCCACCAAAGAGTCATATGCCCGGAGGGAAATGAGCCGGAATCAACATGATTAATCAAGGGAAAAAAACTTTCCGCTAAAAACGGCCTTGGCCGGTGGTAAAAAAGCCGAATTATTTCGGTAACAATGCCGCGGGAAATGATCGCTGAAACAGCTGCTGTAAAAACCATAAGCTGATTTTTCCTGCGAGCCGCTCCTTTGCCGAAAAACACATAAACCAAAACGCCGGCTATCATCCAATATTGAAGATATTCAGAAAAAAATATCATCCAGGCGTCAAGTTCACTCCAGCGACCGGTAAGATTATGAATAAAATTGAAAAATGTTTGGTCCATTACTTTATCACTACTCTCCTTCCTTGTATTTGTAAGCGATCTTTGGCAAACAATTCAATTGCCTTCGATCCTAACTCGTCTTCGACGATATTCAATTTCTGGCGCAAAGAATCGGCGGTCTCGTTTTCTTCAATTTCAACGCATTTTTGCAATATTATCGGTCCGGTGTCCATGCCTTCATCAAGAACAAAATGCACCGTGGCGCCGGCAACCTTGACACCATAATCAAGCGCCTGCACCCAGCCGTTTTCGCCCGGGAAAGACGGCAAAATCGACGGGTGAACGTTCATCACCTGGCCCGGGAACCGCATTAAAAAGTCATTTAGCATAATCAAATCCCAGCCGGTCATGAATATCAACCCCGCGTCCCGTTCTTTAAGCTGATCGGCAAGCGACGACATATAGCTCTTGCGAAGCGCGTGTTTTTCACCAGCCAAAAGTTCTGTTATGCCTTTGCCGGTTTTCTCGCGATACCAATCGGTGAGCCGAAAGTAAAACGCCTCAATGCCGTTTTCCTTGGCAAAATCTATGCCCGGCGCCTCTTTTTTGTGCGAAATAACAACCTCGAATTTGATATCGGGATTGTTCCGCAATTTTTGGTATAAATTCGGCAGACGGCTGCCCCGCCCGATTAAAACCGCGAGTTTTATCATCAATAACTATCGTATCGTAGAATTGGTTGACAGGGCAACTCCAATTTGTCATTCTGTTGCTACAAAGTTTGAGTTCTTTAAACACAGGGAGGATCTATGTGGGACCTGAATACCCCGGGGTCTTTAAATTCAGGAGAAGGCCAGAACGACGATGCTTCACCCACGAACGATCACGGCTTCCCGCCTAAGGTTTCAAGTCGCGATTTCCTGATGGAAAGATTTAGCCGATTTTGCATTGATCCTTACAACACCTACATCGGCCTCAACGTCGCCATCGGCGAAGGCACAATCATCGAACCAAGCGTTTACATTTTTGACCGGCCCGATGGTAAAAGAAATATAATCGGAAAAAATTGCCGCATTGATACCAACGTCAAGATCCGTGAATGGTTCGAACTGGACGACGAAGTCCATCTTGGACACTGCGCCGAAGTAGTCCGCTCAAAGATTGGAAAACAAACCCAGGCATCACACTGGTGCCATATCGGCGACGCTATCATTGGCGCCGGCTGCAATATCGCGGCAGGAGTGATCTTTTGCAACTATGACGGTAAATATAAACGACAAACCATTTTGGAAGACGACGTTTTTATCGGCTCTGGCGCGAAACTCATCCCGACGACAAGAACGACGCCGCTCGTCATCAGCCGCGGCGCTTTCATCGCCGCCGGCGCCATTATCAGTAAAAATGTCAAAGAGTATTCCTTTGTTAAAGGAGTTAATATGGTTTCCTCAAAAGTCTGCATGGTCGACGAAATCGGCTGGGAGCTTGTCTCAAAAAACGAACATCCGATTTTGAGAACGCAACTGGAAGAAACAGACCAAGGATACCCATAAAAATCCCGTGTAACGCGGGATTTTTTAATTTTCAATTTTAAATTTTCAAACTTAAAGTTCAACACTTTCGCCTAACACCGGCGCGTGCGCTTTTATTGCCAATTGATCACGAATGATACTCGCAAGGTCATTGGCTGCCGCCTCTTCGCCCTGAACTACAAAAACTTCTTTGATGTTTTTGATGTGCGAAATCCAATCAAGAAGTTTCGGCTGATCGGCATGGGCCGAATAGCCGCCGATGGCCGTAATTTTGGCGCGCACCGGCACAATCTCGCCAAGAATTTTAACTTCCGCCGCGCCATCCAAAAGCCGCCGCCCCAATGTTCCGGCCACCTGATAACCGATAATCAACAGGATTGAATGAGAATCGGATAGGTAACGCCGTTCATGGTGCACAATCCGGCCGCCATTTGACATACCTGAGCCCGCAACAATCACTTTGGGCGCGGGGATGTTATTAATGCCCCTAGACTCGTCAACGGTTTTGGTAAAAGTCAGGCCGGGAAATCTGAAAAGCTGATCGCCGCTTTCCATCAAATACATTGCTTGTTTATTATAATAATCTGGATATTTTTTATAAACTTCGGTAGCGGCAATGGCCAGAGGACTGTCTATAAAAATAGGCAAATGCGGGACACGTTTATTTTCAATAAGTTCGTTAAGTTCAAAAAGAAGCTCCTGTGTTCTTTCAAGAGCGAATATCGGAATCATTAGGACGCCTTTCTGCGATCCTATATGTTCAATCTGATCCTCAAGAATATTTTTTCTTTCTTTGAAATCTTCGTGAACGCGGTTACCATAAGCCGACTCAATCAGCACGTAATCAGCTTCGTCTATTTTTTCAGTCGGCGGCAAAAGGGGTGTGGGCGGATTGCCCAGGTCGCCGGAAAAAACCACTTTTTTACCGTCGGCCCACATTTCTACTATTGACGAGCCGAGAATATGGCCGGCGTCTCTCAAAACCGCTCTAACGTCAGGAATCGGATTGATTTCGGTACGATAGGCCACACCTTCGAAAAGCTGTATGACGCCATTGACATCATCTTCACTGAAGAATGGCTCAATCCCCATACCCCTTGCCTCGTCGGAGACAATGCGAAAACTGTCTTTTAAACTCAATTCCGTCAAGTCGCGAGTCGGCGGCGTACAGTATATTTTGCCGCGAAAACCGTCTCTGTATAATTTCGGCAAGCGGCCGATATGATCAAGATGAGCATGAGTTATAAAAACTGCCGCGATGTTTTTAGCGTCGTAAGGAAACGGTTTATAATTACGCTCTTCGGCATAGCGGTCTCCCTGGAACATACCGCAATCAACAAGGATCTTTGTGCCTTTTTTGGTTTCAATTAGATAATTGGCGCCGGTAACACTGCCCGAAACGCCGCCATAAAAAGTCAATTTCATATTTATAAAAATATTTTACTTGCTTCGACCCAATATCCATTATAATATAATGTAAAATCTAAAGCTAAGGGGGATAAATGATAGAAAAAGATCTCGGCCTGATTAACTTCGAAGAGTTCCTTAAAATTCAGGACGAGTTTTGGAGGAAAAGAACGCAAGACATAATCCCGGATGCTTTAATTTTCGCGGAACATCCGGTGGTGTATTCTCTGGGTGCCCGTAATCTAAAGGATCAAATGTGTCATTTCAGGACATGGCCAGAAGGATTAGCGGAACTCGGCATAAAGGTGATAGAGACAAGACGAGGCGGCATTGTAACATGCCACGCTCCGGGCATATTAGGAATTTATATAATAATAAAAGTATCCGAATCTTCTGCCGGAATAAAATTAGTTTCGTGGCTGGAAAAGCTGGTCATCGAAGTCCTGGAAGACTACGGAATAACAGCCGGGCTTAAAGCGAATATAAACCGCGGCGTTTGGGTCCAAGACCGAAAAATTGCTTCCGTCGGCATCCAGATTTCGCAACTGGTATCAAGATTCGGCATCAATCTTAATGTTTCGCCCGACCTAAGGTTGTTCGAACACATTGATCCTTGCGGCCTTGTAAACTGCCAAGTCACCTCCATGGAAAAAGAACGTCAATTAACTCCGCCAATGATTGGCGTGAAAAAGTCTGTTTGGTATTACGCCAACTCATCAAAAAAATTTAAATCCCACACATAAATTTATGTGTGGGATTTGTATTTTTCGGATTCAAAGTACGATTTTATGGAATTAAGAAACCCTAACGCTTCCCGGCCGTCGCAAGCCTGATGGTCAAAGACCAAATTCAGCTTTGCTTCTTTGCACCAGCACTTGTTGAATCGCTGGACATCTTCAATCTTGTGTAAAGAGACAATTGCGCTTTGTTCTGGCGGCGGTATTGAAAACCCGTCAACTCCGCCTAAGGCCCCGGGATTGTTAAAGGTTATCGTGCCGCTTTTATAATCGCGCGGCGGCAATTTGCCGTTTTTGACGCCTTGGTAAAGACGCTCGATTTCTTTAGCCAGAGCCGCGTAATCTTTTTGATCGGCGTCTTTGACAACCGGAACAATCAGGCCTTTTTCATCGGCAAAAGCCAAACCGATGTTGATACTCTTATACATCCTGATCTGATAGACCGGCGGGCTAGCCACCGCCGTTGACGGGGCCTCGCTGGAAGCGGGGGTCGGCACCGTTACGAACCATGAGTTAAGCGCCGGATATTCCTTCAAAGCTTCGGCCATGGCCTTGAGCATAAAAATCTCAATTCGAAATGGTGCTTGCCATTGAGATTCGAATTTTTTCTTGAAGATATCGCGGAAAAACATAAAATCGGTCAGGTTAACTTCTACTGCCGCGGCAACCAGAACTTTGGTGGCCAGACTTCTCCTTAAATTATCCGCGATAGCGAGTCGCCTGAAACTGGGCTCGACCGTTTCAAGTTCCAGTTCCGGCACGATCATTAATCCGCCTCCAAGTAGCCGACAATGTTCCAGTCGTCTGAATTTTCGTCGTCGGATTTACTGACGACCGTGCCGGCCGGAACTTTGATCTCGCTCAGGACACCCGAGTATTCGGCAACGCCTTCGGCGGCGGCTTTTTGCGTCTCATAGGTAAAAAGCGTGTCGCCAACTTTGACTCTGTCACCAATATTTTTGTGCCATTCGATCAGTTCGAAACCATCAAGCGTATAGTCGACTTTAGCTCTAAGCGTCACTCGCATAGTCCTGCGGCCTCCTGTCCGTTAGCTTTTCAATCGCTTCCAAAACTTTTTGCATATTAGGAGCGTAGAAATCTTCAAATTGGGGAATGGGCGTATCCGGAGCTCCCAAAACTTTGCCTCTGATATAGGGATATTCCTGGATAATCTTAGCCATGATTGACTCGGCGATACCGCCATTAGCGATATCTTCGCCGGCAATCAGAACCCGGCACGTTTTCGCAACGGAGTTGTAGATCGCGGCCATATCCAGTGGCTTGAGCGTCCGGAGATCAATCAGGTCAATGGAGGCGCCGGATTTCTCCGTTTCCAAGACCGCCGGCAAAACCGAATTAAAATACATCCGCGCGCCCCAGGTAACAACCGTCAGGTCGCTCCCCTTGCGCCGCAGAGCGGCTTTGCCGATAGGAACTTTATAATAGTTTTTATCGACTTGACCGCGAACCCGCGAATAGCCCCAAATGCTTTCCATGAAAATCACCGGCGCTTTTTCTTCAAGCGCCTGTAAAAGAAGCCCTTTGGCGTCATAAGGCGTTGAAGGACAGACGATTTTCAGGCCGGGCGTATGATAGAACATCGCCTCGGTAAGAGAGTTTGAATGGAAATGCCCGCCGTAAAAACCAAGGCCGTAGGCGGTCCTTACTACGAAGCCAAGCGGATGGCGAGTGGTGAAGTAGTAAGTCGAGGCCATGTCAATCAGCTGGCTGAAGGAACAAGTCGAGATAAACGGCATGAACTGAATTTCGCAAATAGGAACGAGGCCGGCAATGGCGTGCCCGATAGCCGAGCCAATTATCGCGCCTTCGGCGATTGGCGTGTCAAAAACACGGTCAACGCCGGAGAGTCCGGAGAAATCGCCATCGTTGAACTTTTCGGGAAGACCCTGAGTAATCCCGAAAACGCCGCCCTTTTTGCCGTAAGCTCCGCAAACGTCCTCGCCAAAAATCCTGACTTTAGGATCGTTCTCCAAAGCCATATGCAGGGCGTCCTTAATCGCGTCCGCCAGGGTAATAGTCCCCTCGCGATCTTCTTTAGTGAGTTTGCGGTTAATAATAGAAAACGCGGCCGTTGGTTCCTGGTCAAAATGGTTGGGATTGTTATCGGCAACGTACTTTTGGGGATATACGCTAAGCGAAACGTTCTCGATAGTCGTCTTTGACGACTGGGCCGCCTTGTCATAAGCGGCCTGGACCATCACTTTGACTTCCGCATCAATGCCGGCAAGTTCTTCTTCAGAAAATTCCGGAACGCTGATTCTTTCTCGCTCCTTGGGATCCAAAACTTTTGCCAGAATTTCACTCTTTTTCATCTTAAGCAGCTGGTTACGGTAAAAGCCGCAAGGATCTCGGCCGATCCACTCGTTATACTCCTGCGAATTTACGTAAGGCACTTTTTCGGTTTCATTGTGGCCCGACATCCTGAGAGTGAGGCATTCGATAATGCTAGGCGCCCGCAGAAGATTGAGCGTTTTAATTTCGCGGGTCCGCGCTGATAAGAATCTGGCCCGCTCGATGGCCTGACGAGTCCGATGATAAACATCAAGAACGTCGTTGCCATTGGCGATTTCGCCATGGAAGCCATAACCGCGAGCGCGATCGGCGATCGAAAAAGCGCCTGTTTGGGCTTCGTATGGGGTGCCTATAGCGGTGCGGTTATTATCAACAACAAAGATAACCGGCAAATTCCTGGCGCCCGCATAGTTCATTGCCTCGTGAATAGCTCCCTGAGAAGCCGCGCCATCGCCGAAATAACATAACACTACCGGCAGAGCTTCTCCAGTTTTTTCCATAATATAGACATACTTAAGGGCATCGGCAACGCCGCAAGCCGCAGGGACGTTAGCGCCCATGTGGCTGATAAATCGGATAATATGCCTGTCCGGAAAACCAAAGTGAATATTGCCGTCGCGGCCGCCCATCGGACTGAAAGACCGCAGAAAGTGGTTTGAAAGGTATTCCTCGGGAGTCAGGCCGAAAACGAAACAAGCGCCGATGGCGCGATGACCTATCGCAATCCAATCTTTCTTAGGATCGGCAGCCAAAGCGCTCCCAATGCCTATCGCTTCTTCGCCAAAGCTGGTGAGAGCGACAGAAGGCACAAGCGAGGCGCGCTCGTTCTGGCCGAATTCCGCCCTTACTTTGCCTTCAACTTCCCTGGCTAAAAGCAAATAGCGGTACAAATCGAGATACGTTCCCCGATCGAGATCTTTTCTCATCGGATTTCTCTTTACCCCACATTCACTCGTGAGCGTGGGATTTATATTTTTAAAGGCCTGAATCTATCCTCTATATATAACAAAATAAAATTTAAAGCAAAGCGATTTATGAGATAGGTTCTTAAAAAATTGCCCTGTTCCCGGCCTTTTGATATGCTTTCCGCAAACGGCCGTCGAGGACGATAAAGGAGCGGCCATATGGCTAGCGAAGAAAACTTGAGCGGTTGTTTAACATTGTCCAATGACAGAATCGGAAACTTTATGTGGGAGGTCTCCGACTACGCCAAAAAAATCCTGGCGGAACTTTCGCCGGAAGACAGAGAAAAATTTGTAAAAGGCTCTCTGGATTCTATCCATGCCTTTCTGATGATCCTGGTCTGGATGCTAGCGAATCCCCAGATAACAAGCACAGCTTGTCCGGAATTCCTTGAAGTCATCAGAGATTTCCTCCAAAAACAACAGGACAAAATAGACAAAAAGTAAATCCGCTTTCTAAGCGGATTTTTTATTTAACAACGCCTCTCTGACGATTTTTCTGTCATCCCAAGGAATTTTTTTGCCTCCGGCAACCATCATCCACGACTCGCATCCTTTGCCGGTAATAATGACAATGTCGCTTCCGCGAGTCAAATCAATTGCCTTTACAATAGCTTCACGCCTGTCGAGTATTTTATGAAAATTTCGAATTTCGAATTTCGAATTTCGAATTTGCGAAAATCCTGAAGAAATTTGATTTAAAATTTCTTCAGGATTTTCGTCATAGGGATCTTCGTTCGAAAGAATAATTTCATCGCAATACTGCCAAGCCAGTTTGCCGAACTCCGGCCGCTTCCATTTGTCGCGGCCGCCTCCGGCCGCTCCAAGAACACAAATTAATTTGGAGCTTGGAGCTTGGGGCTTAGAGCTCAGGGTCTTATAAACCGACTCCAAAGCGTCTGGTGTGTGGGCATAATCGATAAAAACTCTAAAATCCTGCCCTTCTTTTACCTCCTCCATTCTCCCCGGAATACTCTCGATCGAATTCAGGACGCCAACCGCCAGACCGCGGTCTACTCCCTGGCTTTGAGCCGCCGCCAGAGCGGCATTAGCGTTAAGGTTCCAAAACTCGCCCACCAGCTTTAAATTAACATCGTCGGCTTTTTTTGAATCGAAATCAATAATAGGAACGTCGCCGACTGCAAATTGTACGGTCTCTGACATTTCGCTGTTTATTGCCAGAATCTTCTTAATTTCCTTCCCGCCAATGATTTTTTCGCGGCTGGAAGTTATTTGGGTAAAAAATTTGATTTTGGTTTTTTTGTAATTTTCAAAACCGCCGTGCGATTCAATGTGTTCTGGCGCGAGGTTGGTAATCACGCCCACGTCAAAATTGATAAATCGCTGGCGGTGCTGTTTAATACCCTCCGACGAAACCTCAATCACAGCGTATTGGCATCCTGAATCTAGCGCTTTACGCAAGAATTTTTGCAAATATCCCCGCCCCGGCATAGTTTGTTTCATCAGATTTTCGGAAGATTCGCCGGCCACTTTAAAGCGGATAGAGGAGATCGATGCCGTTTTGTAACCAACCTTCTCTAAAACAGCGGCGATCATTTCAACGGTCGTCGATTTTCCGGTAGTGCCGGTCACTCCGATCACAACCATTTTTTGCGAAGGGAAGCGATAAAAAAACGCCGACCCCAGCGCCCATAAAAAAT
>MEYR01000014.1:7821-16526 GCA_001774075.1 Candidatus Azambacteria bacterium RIFCSPLOWO2_01_FULL_44_84 | reverse complement strand
CAAATAAAATTTCCTCATTAATTTGACGATCGTCTCATAAACGCGTTAATTTATATAAATAATAATGAGAAGTTTAACTAAGAAAAAAATTTTTCTTCTATTAACCGCCGGCGCTAGTCTTGCTTTATTACGATCCCCAAAGGGTTATTTTAAGGTTGTTTCCGATTTGCCAAAGGAGTGGCGGAAAATAAAGCATGATTATCTTAGAAATTGCATTCGTGAATTCTATAACGATCGACTAATTGATTTTAAGGAACAGGCCGATGGCAGTTGTCATATTATTTTATCAGATATCGGTAAGAGAAAAGTTTTAAAGATGAATATTGATACGATGGTCGTAAAGAGGCCCGGCTTTTGGGATGGCAAATGGCGAGTCGTGGTTTTTGATATACCAGAACGTAATAAGAATGCCCGCAATGCTTTGCGCCAAAAACTAAAAGATTTAGGTTTTTATGATTGGCAAAAAAGCGTTTTTATCTATCCTTATCCGTGTCTGAGTGAAATAGAATTTCTTATTGAATTTTTCAAAATTCGTCATTATGTCAGATATTTCGAAGCCGCATTTGTAATAAACGAAGCCGAGCTCAAACTTCATTTTAAAGATATTATTTGATCGGAGGAGAGGCGGATTAATAGCGGGGATTATGGAGAGGCAAGAATAAATAAAATTTCGGTATTTAAACAACGATCGTCTATGAAACGTAGAAATATATTTTTACATATTGACAATAGTGGCCGATGGATTATAATATTACTCAATGTTCTTTTTATGATAGCGAGGGACAGAAATGAAGAAACTGTTGGCCGGGGCGATTTCTTTACTGCTTATGAGCCGATTAAGTAACCTACGCCGCGAATTTTGCGGTTTTTTTTATTATTTATCTCTGGTCTTTACTGATTTCATTGGTTCTGCTATATGTTACTTATCTAAGTACTTTAAAAATGGAGAGTCCAATGGGCGAAGCGGGCGGGTTTGACCTTAACGGCATCATTCAAGAAGACGCCGATCGGAAACGCGATAGGCAAAAACTGCACCGAGAAATAACTTTTCGCGAATATATAAAAGATTATGTCGCTGCCGATGCTTGCATCGTGCAAAACTCGCCCTCGCGAATTTTGGAGATTAATCAAGATGCCGGCATTACAGAAGTTCCGGAAAATGAAAGATGGTTCGGCGCTGATAAAAGATACGAACTTTATAGAGAACTTTACGGCATAGATCATGTTATTATTCAAGTCATTAGCCATTTTAAAGTCGGCGCCAGCAAAGGCTCAACCGGAAAACAAGTCTTAGTATTAGTTGGTCCTCCCGGTAGCGGCAAATCCACTATCGTAAAGATTAATATGCAAGCCTTAGAAGATTATCGAAAGAAACCGATCTTTATGATTAAAAATTGTCCTAAATTTGAAGAACCGCTTCATTTAATTCCTCGATATATGCGGCCTGAAGTCGCTTTGCGTTCCGAAGATTGTCCGGAATATCCTGATTGTAGACATAAACATTTGCATCTCGGCGTTAAAATTGAGGGTGATCTTTGCCAAGTCTGCCGCCATCTTTTGGAAGATAACTTTAAAGATTCTGATGGCGTGATCAGGTGGTGGGATGTTCCGGTTGAAACATTTACTTTTTCTATTCAAGGCCGAAGGGGTATTGGTTCATTTGAACCTTCCGGTGAAAAAGTAGCTGATGTTAATGCTCTTACCGGACGCGAAAACATAGGCATTACTTCTACTTCCGGTTATAACCATCCGCTTGCTTTTGAACTTTGCGGCGAGATTCCGGCAGGTGAGCGAGGTATTACCGAGGGTCGGGAAATTCTTGCCTGTGACCCGGAAGTTTTAAGAGTGTTTTTCAGCGTGGCTGAAGAAAAAGAGCTAAAGGTTCAGGGTTCGAGCTTTCCTCATCTTTCGGTTGATACCATGGTTATCGGACATACTAATCTAACGGTTTTTAAAGAATTCAGCCATAACAAAAAATATGAAGGATTGCATGACAGGTTCTTCATTGTTCCTGTTCCCTATCCTTTGCGAATAAAAGACGAAGTGCAACTCTATCGCAAACTTATTGAAAGAGAAAGTAATTTTGTAAAGCTCAAGCGTTGCCATATTGCTCCGGGGACATTAGAGCTGGCCGCGGCTTTTGCCGTAATGACACGCCTTACCGCGTCGTCAACCGGCATAGACCTGCTCACAAAAGCGAAGGTTTATAATGGCGACAAAATTCTTTCCGAACTTGAGGATAAAGAAAAGAAACCCATTGACCGGACGCATCTTCTGGAAGAAGGCCAATCATTGGCTGATATTTCCAAGCGGGAAGGAATGTTCGGCGTAAGTTCCCGGACGATCCTTGCGGCGTTAAATACTGCTTTAAGTCAGGAAGCCGATACTAATGGTTGTTTGACGCCCCTGGCGGCGATAAAAGCGCTGCGCGAGGTCTTTGACCACCGTATGGGGTTTTCTTCCGAGGAAATTGACCGCTTCAAGATGTTTCTTTCTGCCGGCGATATGAAGAACGTTATGAGTGAATACGAAGAGTTTGTGGTAAAAACCATAACCAAGGCCTATCTTCGCGGCTTTAGAGATTTAGCCGAAGCCCTATTTTGGCGTTATCTTAAAGAAGTCGGATTATATCTCGGTCAAAAAGCCAGATTAATAAAGGGCCAGGTATTGACTATTGAGCGCGATCCTATTACGAACAAGCCAAGAGAAGCCGATAAAAAGTTTATGCGTTCCATTGAGGAAGAAATTCCCTGGACCGAACAAGAAGCTGAAGTGGCGCGTGGCGAGCTCTTTATATATAAGGCCATTCATCCGAACTTTGATTATAATTATTATTCTCCTTTGGCGCTGGCTTGTGAAAAAAGATTAATGAAAGACAGCGGCCCTAATTTGAACATTGTTATATCCGACGATATGCCAAAAAATGAAGAAGCTAAAGCGCGCCGCCGCGACCTTTTCGAAGCTCTTATTGAAATGGGATTTTGTGAAAGGAAATGCATAAAAGAAGTGATTGAAAGGGCACGAGAGTTTATACACAAATAAAATATTTTAAAAAACTCCTCTGTTATTATGACGGAGGTTTTTTATTATTGACCCCGTTAGAAATAAGCCGTCCAAAAGCGGTTGCCGCTCCGCTGGAGCGGGGCGGATTTCTAACATAGTTGATTTATTGTAATTTCTGGTTTATCCTTTGGCGTAGTAACTTAACAAAATACAGAAGTGAACGGAGGATCAGATGCCTATTTTTGTGCCGGAAACAATCAGCGAACGCGGCAAAGCCGATGCCAAGCGTCATCGTGAAAAACAGCGTGAGGTAATTAAAAAGAATCTCCCGGAGATTATTGCCGACGAATCAATTATTACCGGGAAAAAAGGAAAAATAGTCAAAATTCCCATAAAAAGCATCGAGATACCTTATTTTAAGTCCGGTAAAGGCGGCAAAGGAGTCGGTGTCGGCCAGGGAGACGGTAAGATCGATGATGTAATCGGTAAAAAACCAGGTTATGGCAGTAAACCGGGACAGGCTGGCACCCAGCCCGGCGAAGATTATATTGAGACGGAAGTTGAAATTGAAGAATTAATAGAGATGATGCTGGAGGATTTAGGTTTGCCGAAGCTTCAGGAAAAAGAAACTAAACAGCTTATCCAGGAATTAGGATGGAAAATTCACGGCCAAACCAGATCGGGTCCATGGGTACTTTTAAATAGGCGCGCTACCGCGAAAGAAGGAATAAAACGTTTTTATTTTTTCTTAAATCAACTGGTAAATCAGACCGGCAAAGACGAATTAACGTGCTTTAGCGCTTTAAAGAAAGCCAAGGGTGTTATGATTGAAGCTCTTAAGATCCTCGAGGACTCCGGTTTTATTTGCGACGAGAAAAAAGTAGAGCCGTTTCCTGTTTTCAGCGTGGAAGATTTGAGATTTCATAAAATTGAGCCCGATATCAGGCATCTTTCAAAGGCGGTTATTTTGGCTATGATGGACGTTTCCGGGTCAATGACGACAACCAAAAAATATCTGGCGCGCTCGATGCTTTTCTGGCTGGTGGCGTTTTTACGCAAAATATACGTTGAAGTTGAAATTCGTTTTATTATTCACCACACGATAGCGCGCGTTGTTGATGAAGACAATTTTTTCGGGACAAGAGAATCGGGCGGCACCTATTGTTATACGGCTTATGAAGAAGCGGGATCCTTGATTGATGCGCAATATCCCACAAATCAATGGAACGTGTATGTATGGCATTTTTCAGACGGCGAGGACTTTGATATCCCGAGGACAGTAGAGGAAATCAAAAAACTTTTTTCCCGTGATATTAATATGCTTGGCTACGGCGAGATAAAGCCCGCCGGAGAATATGGTTTTGTCGGCACTTCCAATTTATTTTCCGCGTTGAATAATAATTTTGCGGTCCACGATATCTATGATAACGGTTTTAGAATGATGAGCGGCAAAAATGAACCGCTTTTCGGAGCCGTTATCGAGCGCAAAGAGCATCTGCTTCCGGCGCTCAAAGGATTTTTAAAGAAAGACCGATGGGCAGAGGTGGTAAAGTGAAAAATGACGAACTGGAACGGCTTAAGACCATCGAGAAAAGAATAAAAGAGATTGTCGAGAATTTCGGCCTTTTAACTACCGACATTGTCTTTGAAATAGTGCCGGTGCAACGGATGCTTGAAGGTATGGCTTACGAATTTCCCATTAATTTTTCGCATTGGTCTTTTGGTCGCGATTATGAAAAACACCGCACCATATACGACCATACGGGACAGGGCATCCCGTATGAACAGGTCTGGAATTTCGACGCGCCAAGGGCTTTGCTGGTAGAGACGAATCCTTTCGCGCTCAATGTTACTACCATCGCTCACGTATATGGTCATGTGGATTATTTTTTAGGCAACGCCTATCTTAAGCGCGGCCGGATATTTTCCGATGTGGCGAATGAAACTAAACGCGCCGTCTCAAGATTTCATGAATATGAATCTAAATATGGCAAAGAAGGGGTTGAAAAAACTATTGATGCTGGTTTGAGTTTGCGCTGGCAGCAGAACCCCGATTTGTTCGTTGAAGAAGAATTTGATGACGAGGCGGTGCGTGAGAAAATAATTACCTTGGAGCGAGAAAGATTGCGCTCAAGAGATTCTTATTTTGTGTTTAACGACAAAGAAAGCGAAGAAAATATTAAAGCCATTGAAGATAAGCTGAAATATCTGAACAAGAAGACGCCGCCAAATCCGATTTATGATCTTTTAGGATATATCACACATCATTCATCGATTTTAAAACCCTGGCAACGCGATGTGCTTACCGTCGTGAGAAATCAAGCCCTGGCTTTGGCGCCCAACCGGCGCACTA
Source organism: Candidatus Azambacteria bacterium RIFCSPLOWO2_01_FULL_44_84 (assembly GCA_001774075.1). Lineage (GTDB taxonomy): Bacteria > Patescibacteriota > Minisyncoccia > UBA10092 > UBA10092 > 2-02-FULL-45-18. The sequence continues at coordinate 11,170 of MEYR01000014.1, read as the reverse complement.
AAATGCTCGATGAAGGATGGGCGACTTATTGGCACGTAAAAATAATGAGAAGGCTTTTTGAAGAGGGGCTTTTGACGGCCGAAGAGCATAATATCTTTAATACTTTTCATTCTCGGGTTACTCAAGAAAGTAAAATGTCTTTTAACTGGTATCGAATTGGGCTTGCGCTTTTTGAAAATATTAAGGAACGTTGGGATAGAGGCCGGTTTGGCTTGGAATATGAAGATTGTAAAGATTCGGCAAAACGCGCCTACTGGGATGTTGGAACCAACAAGGGTAGCGAGAAAATTTTTCAGGTAAGGTCTTCTTATAGCGATCGGATGGCCATTGAGGAGTTTTTTACCGACGAGTTTATACGAGAAATGAGCCTCTATTTATATGAGGAGCAAATTTCCGGCGCTGACATTATATATCGGATTACGGAAAATCGGCCTGAAGTCATTCGCAATATTCTGAAGCAATCATTTGCGTTATACGGCATCCAACCGATAGCTATTGAAGATGCTAATTATAAAGAAAAGCAGGATTTTTATTTGAAGCATTGTTATTACGGACTTGAACTGGAGCCGCGTTATCGCGACGGGACTTTAAGAAATATTCATTATCTCTGGGGCAGGAATGTTTACTTGGCTACAGTAACTGATGATAAAGATGTTTTGGTTAATTTTGACGGATCGTCAATTAAGACAGAATACGTATCAAAGGCAATTTAAATTGCCTTTTTTGATTAGAATTATTATTTCTTGACAAGTATTAGCCACTTGAAATATAATAATATCTACAAATATGGACGAAGGTCCTTCTGTGCGCAAAGCTACGGAAGGTCAAGAAATTAGCTTGAAAATTTAGTTCACAGGAACACAACCGCGAAAATTCACTTTAAATGAATTTTCGCGGTTGTGTTTTTGCCTCGCCCCGCCGAAGCTTTAGTGAAGGCGGGACTGATACAGGTTAAAAAGCGCAAAGCACATTAAAAATTCAACTTATAGACAACAATATAATCCATCCAATTTTTTAGAGTTATCCTGATCTAATTCTGCTCAGAGCCCTCGCGGGTTCTGAGTTTAAAATGAGAATTTGATCCTGGTTCAGGATGAACGCTGGCGGCGTGGATAAGGCATGCAAGTCGAACGAACCCAGTAAGATTACATCAAGTTGGGTTAGTGGCAGACGAGTTAGTAACACGTAGGAACTTACCCCGAAGACGGACACAACCTGCCGAAAGGTGGGCTAATATCCGATAGTCTCCGACCTCGCAAGAGCGTCGGAGTAAAGGTTGGCAACAGCCGCTTTGGGAGAGGCCTGCGGGCTATCAGCTAGTTGGTGAGGTAATAGCTCACCAAGGCTATGACGGCTAGGGGGCGTGAGAGCGCGTTCCCCAACGAGGAAACTGAGACACGGTTCCTACTCCTACGGGAGGCAGCAGTCGAGAATATTCCGCAATGGGCGAAAGCCTGACGGAGCGACGCCGCGTGGAGGAAGAAGGTCTTCGGATCGTAAACTCCTTTTGGCAGGGAAGAAGGACCGTACCTCACTGCATTCGGTATGGAATTTCTAATTTTTAATTTCTAATTTTTAATCAATTTTTAATGATTTAATTTTCAAACATTAAGTCATTCAATCATTTATTGAAAATTTAAAATTTAAAATTGAAAATTCCGCCCGAGCGTAGCGAGGTGCGGTTCTGACGGTACCTGCAGAATAAGGCGCTGCTAACCTCGTGCCAGCAGCCGCGGTAATACGAGGGCGCCAAGCGTTATCCGGATTTATTGGGCGTAAAGCGTCTGTAGGGGGTTATGTTAGTTCAATGTTAAAGCCCGCGACTCAATCGCGGAAGTGCATTGAATACGGCATGACTTGAGGGAGTCAGAGGCAAATGGAACGGCCGGTGTAGGGGTGAAATCCGTTGATATCGGCCGGAACACCAAAGGCGAAGGCATTTTGCTGGGACTCTCCTGACCCTCAGAGACGAAAGCGTGGGTCGCGAATGGGATTAGATACCCCAGTAGTCCACGCCCTAAACGATGAGTGCTCGCTATTTGAAGTATCGACCCTTCATGTGGCTTAGCTAACGCGTTAAGCACTCCGCCTGGGAAGTACGAGCGCAAGCTTAAAACTCAAAGGAATAGACGGGGACTCGCACAAGCGGTGGAGCATGTGGTTCAATTCGACAGTAAACGAAAAACCTTACCAGGGTTTGACACTATACCAAAAACCTTAAGAAACTAAGGTGTGTTCACAAGACGGGTATAGCAGGTGCTGCATGGTTGTCGTCAGCTCGTGCCTTGAGGTGTTCCGTTAAGTCGGGAAACGAGCGCAACCCCTATTGCCAGTTACAAGTGTCTGGCGAGACTGCCTGCGTTAGTAGGAGGAAGGAGGGGATGACGTCAAATCAGCATGGTCCTTTGATACCCTGGGCTACACACGTGCTACAATGGAAAGTACAATGGGTCGCCAACCCGCAAGGGGGAGCTAATCCCATCAAAACTTTCCCCAGTTCAGATCGAGGGCTGCAACTCGCCCTCGTGAAGTAGGAATCGCTAGTAATCGTGGATCAGCATGCCACGGTGAATACGTTCTCGAGTCTTGTACTCAAAATTAAATGCGCTTGGCAGCGCAAAAGACTAAGTGGTTAAAATCCACTCTCGCGTAATCTGCGCGAGTAGCTTAAGGATAGGTCCCGAGCCGCGAGGCCAGGACTGAAGGATCCGATATGCAAATAGTAGCCGATTTCCCCCTTTAATGGGGAAGGTGATTGATCTCTTCGGTGAGTAAGAGAGAAAATCTTTAAAAAACCTGAAATCGGATGTTATGAACAGCCTTTTGCGTGACCCAAGGAGATCTTAGTGATATGATGATAGCGACCCAATTGGGACGTCACTAAGAAGTCAGCAGTGCCATAGTAGTCTCGCCGCAAGCGGGATGAAGGGCTAAACCTTATGCTATCAGCCGATTACATAGGGGCTCGCCGTATGCGGGAAATCCGCTCGTACGGTGGGGATTCGGCAAACTATCAAAGACCGAAATCCGCCCGTCACGTCAAGGGAGCCGGTAATACCCCAAGTTCTGCTTCGGTAGGATCAAGGTAGGATCGGTAACAGGGACGAAGTCGTAACAAGGCACCGGTAGCGGAAGCTGTCGGTGGATCATCTCCTTTCTAGGGAGTAAACACTCTTCTAGGAGTGTCGATGGGTTGAAGAGGCGAATTCGCTTTTCAACCGAAGCGTTGGTCTCGGAGCTTTGATTTGAGACTGCTCTCCTGCCGGGCTACTGGCAGGAGATCGGGATAACTTTAAAGAATTGGCCAGGAAGTAGAAATTGGGCAAATTCCTTTTTGCCCTTTAAATTC
>MEYR01000014.1:0-7811 GCA_001774075.1 Candidatus Azambacteria bacterium RIFCSPLOWO2_01_FULL_44_84 | reverse complement strand
AAAAAATAAACCGCGCGTTAGTATTGACGCGCGGTTTATTTTGTGGTAGCTTATGGTCGTTCTTTTAAATTTTTAAAAAAGGTAAAAAAACGATGGTCGTGACATGGGTGTCTGATTATGCCAATATTAAACATGATGACGGCAAATGTGAAATCTGTAACGAGAAACCCGCGGCTTTTATATGCTTGGATTGCGGCAAAAAAGTTTGCATAGACGAAATTTCAAAGCATTATGAACTCTGCCACAACTGTTCAGAAAATATCAAGCATGATTATCATGAACACGGCGGGGGCGATTAAACATGAAATGGCGCGCAATTTTTTCCGCTCGTGAATATAATGAATGGACTGGCGAGTTGATAGGAACCGACAAAAAGAATGTCCGTGAAATTTATGCTGATAGTTACGATAGTGCTGTTATCAAGGCTAATGCCACAAAAGTTCCGACGGAAGGCCAGCTTATGTTTATCGAGTTCGTAAATAATTTTACCGAGGCAGAGGAAAAAGCCATCGAGATGATGAAGCGATTTGAAGCGCTCGGGTTTTAGCGGCTAGCCGGAGGAAAGCACAATGCCATACTACTTCCTAAGCTGGAATGGCAGTGACAACGATTCGCGCCGGTTTTTTGCCCCGTACGCCGCGCCGGATGAACCGGAAGATGAGCCGGCACGCCGGGTAGCTCGTCAACTGATAAAGGAAATGGAACAAACTCTCAGCTCTTACCATTATTTTGTTCTGGAAACTACCCGAATTGTAAATTTGGGGAATCGCGCTCATGTTCATAAGCCAAAGCGCAGTTGGGGTGAGCTTTTGAAAGATATGATTATGGTTGGGCCGGAGTTTTTGAAAGATAGACTGCGCAAGAAACTGGGGAGGTCTTGACGGCTATGCTATAATCAAAATGGGCCACAAATAGGCCCATTGTTCATTCAACCAGGAAGTGAAAATTGGACCCGCCCTTCAAATTCTTTTTGTCCGTTTTTTCTGGATTGATACTGTAATAATCGCTATACACAAAATAGTTTTGTGAATCTTAGTAAAGAATTTGAGGGCAAAAAAGAATTTGTCCAATTTCTACTTCCTGGTCAACCCTAAGCAGGAGGTAAGACGATGCGGAAGTGGATGCTCCGCGCCGTGGCCCGCTGCAAAGAGGGCTGCTGACTTTGCCCCGCCATCCCAATTTAATTGAGGATGGCGGGGCTTTTTTATTTCTGAAACCCAATGTATAATTAGGGTGGTCGAACTTATTATTACTACAAAATAATAAACTAAATTTATAAGGAAGTAAAATAAATAAGCGCGATACCAATATACGAATGCATACGAATGATACAAATGAGATACTAATAAAATTCGTATAAATTAGTATCATTAGTACAATTAGTATATTAGTATCGTGTTAGTGAAACGTATATGACAAACTTTCAAAAATTAAGCATGCTTTTGCTGCGTCTGGGCTTGGGTTTTTTATTCTTCTGGGCCGGCTGGACAAAAGTCATCAATCCTAAATGGTCGGCGGCAGGATACTTGGCCGGCGCCAAGACTTTTAAGGGGCTGTTCGCTTTTTTTGCCGGCCCTGGAGTCTTGCCCGTCACCAATTTCCTTAATGAGTGGGGTCTGACCTTAGTTGGTGTGGCGCTGATCTTAGGTATTTCGGTCCGTTTGGCGTCGTTTTTCGGAATAGTCCTGATGGCGCTTTATTATCTGCCGATTTTTCCGCCCGCGCACGGCTGGATTGACGAGCATATTATTTATTCTCTTATCCTCCTGATGTTTATGGCCACCGGAGCGGGCGAGCGGTATTCCTTGGGGAAGTGGTTTCAAACCCGATTGCACCCAGCCTGGCATAAATGGGTAGACTAAAAATTATCCGGAGATTCAATTACTACATCTCCTTCGTCAAGGCCGCTTATGACTTCAGTATAGTTATCATCTGAAACCCCGGTTTCTATTTGTATATTTTTCTTTTCTTCCGCTTCTAAGATAGTTACGACATTGCGGCCGCTTTCGTAAATAATTGTCTTCTTTGGAATTTTAAGCACAGCCTCTTTCAAAATCGCAAGAATGTTTACATCCGCGGTCATACCGGGACGCAAGTCAACTTCCGGATTGTCTAAGTAAATATTCGCTTTAAAAAAGACATCATCATTTTCTGTTAATTCTTGGGTGTCTATGGAAGCTATTTCACCGTTGAATTCCCGGTTTTCTATAGCTTCGAACCTGATCGTTACCCTGATTCCTGCTCTAATTCCCGAAATTTCATCTTGAGGGATTTTAGCTTCTATTTTATAATTGGACATTTCAAGCGAAATAGCAGTGTGGCCGACTTTAAATAACTCGCCTTTTTCGAGTTCTATTTTGCTTACTATAAGTCCATCAGCCGGAGAATAGATTGTTGATTTCCTGATTTTTTCCTTATATGTGCTGATTTGGTTATTTATACCGTCTATTTCTGCTCTTACTGCTTTTATATCTTCGTCTCTGGTTCCGGCTTCTACGAAATTCAATTCTTTTTGAGCAAGTTTATGGGCCGATTCGGCGTTATTAAAATCTTTTATTGATTTCTCTAAGTTTATTTTTGTTGAATTTACGTTAGCTCTGCTTGTAGCTGTCGCGAGTTTTAGGCTATTTGTAGTCGCTTGCGGGGTAGTCGAATCATTTATCGCGTTATTCAGAGCAAGAATGAGAGTATCTAAAAATTGCGTTATTATAAGGAGATTCTTCTTTGCCTCTTGGATCCTAGTTAACAATTGATCAGTATTTAAATCCGCAGGATTTTCGGAACTTAAATCATTTATTGATTTTTGCCAATTTTTAAGAAGCGTTTCAATGTCAATGCGTTGGACCCTAAGATCGGTTTTAAGTTGGGAATCCGCTAAGGAGAAAATAGTTTCCGGTGATATACCTTGAGGATTGGTAAATGATTGATCGGCGTAGTGCCTGATGGCATTATCTGAACTTATGTAGTTATCTTCTAAAACTTTTATAAGTACATTTTTTGCGTCTAAAACAGTTGTTTCAGCGTTTGTTACTTTCGTTTTTGAAATTTCCAGTTCCTCGCGAGTTGCTCCGTATGTTAATTTTGCTAATTTAGCCGTACTTTGGGCGGACAGTGCTTTAAGCCGCCTTATTTCTAATTCAAAATCAATAGTTTCCAGTTGAATCAGGGGGTCATCCGATTTAACAAGTTGTCCTTCACTGATAAAAATTTTTTCGACTATTCCGTTAAAAGGAAACTCAAGTTCGAATTTTTTTTCTGAAGCGACCTTTCCGTCATCTATATTTACTGTTTTTTCAATATTTCCTCTTTCGACTTGGACTTTCTTCAGTTGGGAATCGTTTTTAGTATTATTTTTTGGATCAAACAAGCCAGTATAGCGCATTAAAATTGACCCCAGTAATTTATAAGGTTTAAAATCAGCAAATGCTAATCCGCTTATAAAATAAGATATTATAAGTATCAGAAGAGCGAACAATAATATTGCGTAAGATTTTTTTTTCATTGGTGATTACGGGCGGACTTATTCACTATTTTAACACAAAACAAGCATGACCGCATCATTTTAAGTGATTCTATGCGGTTATGCGCCCATCCTTAATGGTTATTATTCTAGTGGCTTGGGACGCGTAATCAAATTCGTGAGTAACCAAGATTATGGTTTTTTTGAATTGTGTGTTTATTTTTTTAAGAATAGATATCAAATTTTGTCCGTTACTAGAATCGAGATTAGCCGTTGGTTCGTCCGCAAGTATTAAAATAGAATCTTTGGCCAAAGCTCTTCCTACCGCGATTCTTTGTTGTTCTCCTCCGGAAAGCTCTCTGGGATACCGATTGGCTTTTTCTTCCAGCCCTAGAAATTTAAGAATTTCGAGCGCTCTTTCGCGGGAAACGTGGTTATTATAACCCTGAAGTCTTAACTGAAAAGCGATATTTTCAATTGCTGAAAAGTTTTCAAGCAAATTGAAAAATTGAAATATAAATCCGGTAAAATTCAGTCTAAAAAAAACTTTTTCATTTTCGCTCAAGTTTTGAGTGTTCTGATTGTTAATCCAGATTTCTCCGCTCGTCGGATTATCAATAAGGCCTAATAGGTTTAAAAGCGTGGTTTTACCCGATCCGGAATGTCCAATGATAGCTACGAATTCTCCTTTGAGAATATCGAGGTTAATATCCACTAAAGCGGGAATTTCTTGCTTGTAAAGTTGATAACTTTTATTCAGATTTCTGACTTTTATTATAGTCTCTTTCTGGTCTGCGTCGGCGTTGGTTGAGGAAAGATCCATGATCTTTTTTAGATTAGAGCTGGTTTCTTGAGCGGATTCGGAATTATTATTTTTTAGTTCGTTAGGCATTTTATTAAGCATTATCTTCACTTCATTAAACGACGCCTCTCATGACATCGACTATTTTTGTTTTGGCCGCCATGTATGCTGGAATAAAACTGCCTCCAAACGCGGCTATTGACAAGGTTATTGCTGAAATCCAAATTTTTTGCACATCGATCACGGTGCGAAAGTCACCAATCAAAAGCGGCGTCGGATGATCGGCGTAATAAAGATGTATAGATATAAAAATCAAGAATCCCAAAAGATATGACAATACGGAATAAATCAAGGTTTCTATAAGGTATATACCAATAATGAATTTATTGGTGGCTCCCATCGCTTTTAATATGCCGATTTGTCTTTTTTTCTGTGTGACATTTATAAAGAGGATAATACTAATTATGATAAAAATTGAAACTAAAATTTGTCCGTTAATTAAACCGGTGATAAATGATACGGCGGATATGATATTTTCAATAAAACCCGATTGTTGCCGCCAAGTATAGACTTGAATTTCGAGATTTTGTTTTTCGATTAAATCTTTGGTTTCTTCAATCTTGTTCGGATCTTTAAGTTTTACCAAGATTTCGCCATCTTTTCTTTTGTCATCTAGTTTCTCAAGTTCCTTTTTATTTATGTATAAAGTCCAATTAGGCTGGAATGTTTTTGCGTCGATAATACCCCTTACTTTGTATTTCTGGCTTTTTCCGGTTAAAGAAGAAATTTCAACCTCTTCTCCCACGTCTATTTTTTCTTCATCATAGGCGGAGCCGCTTACCAGAGCATCGGCCAGAGTCGTTCCTAAAACGATTTCTTTAGGCTCCCGCGTAGTTAAATAGTTGCCCTCGATTATTTTTTTGAATATTTCTGAAGTGTTTATATCGGTCCCAAGGTCTACCCCGGCGGCAACATAAGGATTTATAAACTTATCTTTGTATTTTATGCCCACGATCCCATAACTGCGCGCAGTCACCGATTCCACATTTTGTGTATTTACGATTTTCTCGGCTATTGTTTTGATATTTTTAATTTTTAAGTCATCGCCGTTTGGCCCTATAATAAGATGGCTGAAAGCGATGATCGCGCCTTCTTCCAGAGTATTTGTAAAGCCGGCCAAAATGCCCGAAGTAAAAAAAACTACGGAGAAAGCAATGCTAAAACTAGTTATAATAAGAACTAGAATAACCCTGCTTTTAGAAGTCTCTCGTAACGCATAAGACAAAAGCACTATGAATCTATTCATACAGATAAATTATAACATACCATGATGGTGATGCTAATAAAAAAAATGTTGATTTTCAAGGTGTTATATGTTATAATTTTCATGTTTTATGAAGAGTTTTATACTTATTTCCATATTAGTTTTAGCATTGATAGGCGCTTTGGACGCCAGTTATCTATTGGTAAAAACGCTTGAAAGCCAACCCGTGGCTTGTCCGAGCGTGCCCGTAGGCCAGTTTGACCTAGGCCAATGCAATATCGTTTTATTCAGTTCCTACGCTAAGACCCTGTCTTTGCCAAACGCTTTATACGGCCTCGTAGCCTATCTGTTGTTCGGCCTTCTGGCGCTTTACGAGTTGGTTCAAAAAAAGCAAACCGGTACCATGAAGCCGCTTGCGTATTTTTCGGGATTGGGCGTTCTGGCCTTTGTTTACTTTGTTTATCTGCAGTTTTTTGTAATTAAAGCGCTTTGTCTTTATTGCCTCGTGTCGGCTCTTGTAATGGCCTTGATTTTCGCTTTATCCGTCGCATATAATGTGAAGTATTCTAAAAATCCGGGCGTGTAGCTCAGTGGAAAAGTCCCCCACCCATGCTGAATATTTTAAAGGGCGACTAGCTCAGTGGAAGAGCATCTCACTGATAATGAGAAGGCCGAAGGTTCGATCCCTTCGTCGCCCACAAAATACTCGATAATTCAGCATGGGTGGGGGATCACTGATAATGACGAGATCCTAGGTTCAATCCATAGTGCGCCCACAATCCTATTTTGGGGCTTTACATTTAAGCTCAAATAAGCTAAACTGTGGATAAGTCCCGTTAGAAGTCCGATGTGCTTGCAAGCACATCGGCAGGCGTCGTCGGCGCCTTACTTCTAAACGGGGTAAGTTTGACTTAAGGCCGGGCTCCGACCCCGGCGCATAAAGGTCGGGCGTCGGAGTATAATTATTGATTAATATCTCAAATTTATGGCACAAGTTGAAGCATATTGCGTAAAATGCAAGGCCAAAAGAATGATGAAAGACCCAAAAGAGGTAACTTTCAAGGGTAAAGGCGGCGTTGAGCGCGGAGCAATGAAGGGTACCTGTCCAACATGCGGTACCACCATGTTTAGGATCATGCCGAAAAAGAAGTAGGGCAGTTTTCGATACTCATTCTACAGTAGCGCTACTGTATAAAACAAAATCGGTCGCTTTAGGCGACCGATTTTGTTAAGATAAGCGCATGTCCACGGGCCTATAGTTTAATGGCAAAATGACGCATTTGCAATGCGTAGACGGCAGTTCGATTCTGCCTAGGTCCACTTCTTCGCTCCTTATGGAGCTTCGAAGTGCGCAGCACTTTATTAATAAAACGAATAAATGCTCTCCGCGGCTTTATGCGAAGGAGAGTCACAGTTTCGGAGTGGAACAAGTACAAGTGGATAACTCCCAGTTCTTATTATATATTTGAGTGTGGTATATTAAGCTTAATATTATTATTAAGCCAGGAAGTAGAACTTTGACTGCTTTTCAGCAAATAATGTTCGCTCAAGACGAACATCTGTCAAAATTTCACTTCCTGGTAAGGTCGAAACATATATGCTTATTAAAGTTTTATTTGCGACTTCGATAATTCTTTCGGGTTTGTTTTTGGCTATTCCAGAATGGCTGGCCCCGATTATGAATTATGGCGAACCGTTTGCCATAAGTCGCGTCGTCGGTCTTCTCGCGGTGATTTTTGAGACCTGGTGGGTTGCCCGAAAGTTACTGGGCAAATAACAACTCGGTTGTCCTTAAAGGCCGCCTTTCAGGCGACCTTTTTTTGTGCCGGGTAGTGAAAATTGGACAAATTCGTTTTTGCCCTTCGAATTCTTTATTGCGGCAAATGCGTTTTTTGTTATATCTTAGAGGTTATGGCAACCAAGAAATTGAATAGTCGGGCAAAAGAATTTGAAGGGGAGGTCCAATTTCTACTACCCGGTGTGTTAAGAATAACTTAATGAAAAGAGCGCACTTTATCGGTATTGGAGGAGTTGGCATAAGCGCTTTGGCACGCTATTTTTTGTCGCAAGACTGGCAGGTGAGCGGTTCGGACAGTTCCGACTCTAAAATAATCAGAGACCTGAAAAAAGAAGGCGTTAAAATAAACCTTGGCCAAAACAAAAAGAATGTTAGAAAAAATATTAACTTAGTGATTTATACTGCCGCCGTTAAAAAAGACAATCCCGAACTGAAACGGGCCAATGACATGGGGATAAAAACTCAAACTTACGCCGAAGCGCTCGGC
>MEYR01000013.1 GCA_001774075.1 Candidatus Azambacteria bacterium RIFCSPLOWO2_01_FULL_44_84 | reverse complement strand
CGCTCAAACCGGAGGCATAATCGGTCAGGCATTTATACCGCAAAAAAAGCGGCTTTTTTACCCTATCAAAAAACAAAATCAAGCCTATCTCGGAACCTTTTATTTCAGCGTTAATCCGGACGAGTTGTCTAAATTTGAAAGAACCCTCCAATTGGACCCCAAAGTTTTGAGGTTCATCATTCTCAACCGAGCCGAAACTATAAAACAAGAAGCTGGAATCATACTGGCCAAAAAACCGTCAACCGCCGAGAAAGAACAGGATGAATCCGCGGAAAAACCGGGTAAAAAAGAGGCCGAGCAAAGTTTTGAAGAAAAGCTGAAACAAATATTAAAAAGCTAAAAATATGAACTTAAATAAAGTTTTTATTTTAGGAAACTTAACCCGCGATCCTGAAATGCGTCAGACACCTTCAGGACAGACGGTCGCTAATTTCGGCGTTGCCACAAACCGTATGTGGACCGACCCGACGGGAAATAAACAAAGTCAGGCGGAATTCCACAATGTTGTCATTTGGGGACGCCGGGCGGAGGTCGCCAAACAGTATCTGTCAAAAGGAAGTCTGGTTCTCGTTGAAGGCCGCCTGACTACTAGGAGCTGGCAGGATCAAAGCGGGCAAAAAAGAAACCGCACAGAGATTGTTGCCGAGAATATGCAGCTTGGCCCGCGCTTTACCAACGCCTTCAGCCAGAATCGCGACAACTATAATCAGGAAAAAACGTCGGCGCCTTCTTTACCGGAAATCCAGCTTGACGAACTTGAAACACCGGTCAATCCGCCGACCACCGCCGCGGGCAAGGCACCGCTGGAAGCGGGAGCTGGCGGACTGGAAGAAGAAATAAGGGTTGAAGATATACCATTTTAAATTAAAAAATCAAAATAAAGGAAATGAATACAAATAGTAAAACAGATAAAATTTGTCATTTTTGCAGTCAAAATATAAAGATTGTCGATTTCAAAAATACTGAACTATTGCGCCGGTTTACTTCAGCGCAGGGCAAAATAATGCCCCGCAAAAGAAGCTTTCTTTGCGCTAAACATCAGAGATATTTGGCCAGCGCGATCAAGCGCGCGCGCTTTATGGCTTTACTGCCAGTCAGCGCGAGATAAAAAACGACACCAATTATAAATAATTTGTAGCCCGTGAAATTCGCGTATTAGCGTCGCTATATTGTTTCCAGCGACTTCTCCCAGGCCTTTCTGATTTCTTGCGTCAACGACTTTATCAAGACCGGGTTTTCTTTCAAATACTGACGGGCCGCTTCAACCCCCTGGCCAAGCTTGGATTCCTGATAATTAATCCACGGGCCGGATTTAGCCAGAACGCCGTATTTAACTCCGGCGTTTATCAGATCGCCCTCTCGGGAAATACCTTCGTTGTACATTATGTCAAACTCCGCTATTCTGAAGGGCGCGGCAACTTTGTTTTTCACTACTTTTACGGTCACGCGATTGCCGACGACATCGTCGCCTTTTTTAATTTGCGCCGCGCGACGGACATCAAGCCGAACCGACGAGTAAAATTTAAGCGCGTTGCCGCCGGTAGTTGTTTCCGGGTTGCCGAACATAATGCCGATTTTGTGTCTTATTTGGTTAATGAAAATAATCGCCGTGTTTGACTTATCGGCAATAGCAGTGAGCTTCCTCAAAGCTTGCGACATTAACCTAGCTTGCAAGCCCATATGCGAAGCCCCCATCTCTCCTTCAATTTCGGCCTTTGGAGTTAGGGCCGCAACAGAGTCTATCACCACCACATCGCAAGAATTGGATCTAACCAAGCTTTCTACAATCTCAAGCGCCTGCTCGCCATTATCGGGTTGGGAAATAAGTAAATCATTAATCTTAACGCCAATGCGCTTGGCATATTCTGGATCAAGCGCGTGCTCGGCATCAACAAAAGCGCAGTTGCCGCCGCGTTTTTGCGCCTCGGCAACAATATGAAGCGCGAGAGTTGTTTTACCGGAACTTTCCGGACCGAAAACTTCAACGATTCTGCCCCGCGGTATGCCGCCTACTCCGAGCGCCAGATCAAGCGACAAAGAGCCTGTTGGTATCGTATCGACATTTACATGCTCGACTTCCCCCAGCTTCATTATCGAACCATCGCCAAAGCGCTCTTTTAACGCCTTTACCGCGTCGTCCAGAGCTTTTAATTTATTGTCATTTTTCTCCACATTTGGCTTAGTTTTTGTCATGAATTTTGTAATTTTATTATTAATTTTGTGTTTGAATTGTATCGTTTAGACCGTTTTCGGTTTTATAAAAAATCCGCCTGACAATCGTTGTTTCTTCCCCGCGGCGGTTTTTGACGTGAATTTCTACCGCGTTAATGCCGGCAGTCAAATTTACCGTCGAATCAAAAAGGCCGTCTTGATTAACATAAACGTCCTGGCCATTGATTGTCAAATTAACATCGCTATCGGTATTGCCTTTGATTTTTATTTCCGGGCTCAAAACTTCCAAGTCCTGTTGTGGCTCAAGTAAAACGAGTGTTGGCGGGCCGATAAAAACATTATATTGGTACCACAGATAAGCAAAAATTAAAATCAAAAATAATATGCTTGAAAAAACGGCAATTTTTTTCGGTGTTATCGCCCAATACGACAAGTTGAGCGGACGAGGTGTGGGAGAAAATGCCTCCTCTGCAATTTTAGATTGAGGATTTTCTTCGTAATATTTTACGAGAATATCCTTCGGACTTAACTCAAGAAACTTGGCAAGGCGGGAAAACACGCCGCGAAGATAGACTTCCGGTGGTAAATTTTCATAGTTTCCCTCTTCAATAGACTTAAGATGCCAGAGGGGAATCCGGCTCATTTCACTAAGCCGTGTCGGGGACAGGCCTTTGTTTTTCCGGGCTTCACGCAAAAATCTGCCTAAAGATGTTTGAGGTTCAAAATTATTCGTCTCACTCTTTATGTCGCCTTCTTTTGGCCCGCTCTTTTCGGAAAGATTTTTTTTAAGAATTACCTTTACCATAAATTCAGAATTCAAAATGCAAAAGTTAAAAGTTCAATTCAAAAGTTAAAAGTATTTTAATTAAATAATTTTGAATTTTAACTTGTAATTTTGACTTTTGATTTTTGACTTTTGATTTTCAATTTTGCTCTGGTTTCATATATACTTCCCTGGGTTTGGCGCCGTCTCCCGGACCGATAATCCCCTGTTGTTCAAGAATATCCAAAAGCCGCGCCGCGCGCGCGTAACCCACCCGAAGTCGCCGCTGGAGCAGCGAAGCAGAAGCCTTTTGAGCCTCAATAACGACTCTTTTGGCTTCGTCATACATTTCGTCATCCTCCGGGCCGTCTTCGTCCAGCGTCTCCGAGCCTATTGGCGAAAAAGCGATCCTAGATCTATCCTGCTGACTGGTGAGATCGAGGCTATCTTGCGGCGAGTCCCCCTTTTCATCATTACTATTGTTATTTTTCCGGATGTAATCGGTGATCATTTTGATTTCTTTTTCGGCGATGTAAACGCCTTGGATTCTTTTAGGTTTGGAAGAGTCGCCAGCGAGATACAACATATCGCCGTTGCCAAGCAGTTTCTCGGCTCCGGCCATATCAAGAATAGTGCGCGAATCGACTTGCGAGGCCACCTGAAACGCGACGCGCGTGGTAATATTCGCTTTGATAAGTCCGGTAATAACTTCAACGGACGGCCTTTGCGTTGACACAACCAAGTGAATCCCGACGGCGCGGGCCATCTGCGCTAATCGGATTATAGTGCCCTCAACTTCCCTGCCCCAAGCCGCCATCAAGTCAGCTAGTTCATCAATCACGATTACGATGTAGGGCATAAGCTCCTCCCCGTTTTTGGCCGCGTGATTATTAAAGCCGATAATATCCCTAAATCCCTCCCCAGATAACTGTTCGTATCTTCTTTCCATATCTTTCACCGCCCAACGCAAAGCATTAATAGCCCGCTTGCCATCGTTGATAACCGGCGTTAAAAGATGAGGAATATCCTTATAATAAGCAAGTTCAACTCGTTTAGGGTCTATTAAAATCAGTTTCAGTATAGCCGGCCCGTTACGCCATAAAAGTGAAGTAATTAAGCTGTGGATACAAACAGACTTGCCCGAGCCGGTAGCGCCGGCGATAAGCAAGTGAGGCATTTTGGAAAGCTCGCCGTAAAAAGCGCTGCCGGAAACATCCCGGCCGATGGCGAAAGTCAGGGGTCCATCGGCTTTTTGGAAAAAATCGCTTTCCAAAAGACTGCCAAGCCGCACGAGAGCTATGGTTTTGTTGGGTACTTCAACTCCTACAAGCGCCTTGCCGGGAATCGGCGCTTCAATTCTTAAAGGATGTGTCGCGAGCGCCAGCGCCAGGTCATTGTGCAAGGCCACGATTTTTGCCAGCTTTATGCCCTGCGCCGGCCTTAACGTATATTGAGTAATGGCCGGCCCGACATTCACTTCGCCCATCTCCACCTCAATGCCGAAATGTTCCAATGTTCTTCTGATAATATTAGAGTTGGCCTTAATGTCTCCCGAAAGCGGTTTGCCGCCGTCTCGTTCTAAGAGGTCAATTGTCGGAGCGTTATAAGTCCTGGAAGCAAGACGCGGCACTTTTAAATCTTGTGAACTTTCTCCGGAAACGGTTTTGCGCGAAAGCAGATTTTCTGAAATTTTTTGCGATGAAGCGGCTACAATGTTTTTGCTTTCAGTTTCGTCTTCCCGCGGCTCGTCTCTTTCTATTTCCGGCGCTTTTGATATTTCTTCTTCATCATCGTCGTCTTCGTCATCGCCGTCGCTCTTGCCTATGCGCAAAGGGATGTTAAGCATCATGACCACGGAGATGATTATAAAAGCGAAAAGCAAGACAACGGAAGCCCAAAAACCAAAAAAATTGTTCAACGCCGAAGCCGTTGCATAGCCGATAACGCCGGCGGAACTTTGAGAAAATCTTTCAAAAAGTCCCAAAAGCGAAATAAAGAATAAAAAAGCGCCGAAAAGAGTGGCGAAATAAAGATGCTGGCGTTTGGAGCGGAGAAACTCAAAGGCCACCAACACAAGCACAAACGGCAAAACAAGGTATCCCCAGCCGAACAAGTACTTGAAAAACCGCGAAGTTAGTTCTCCGAAAACGCCAGCCTTGTGCCACAGGCTAAAAAAAATAATAACCGCGAGGGCAAAAAACAAAATACCCCAAATCGCTTTTTTGGTTTGAGAACCCAAATCAAAAAGCGGTTTTTTGAGCCTGGACGAAGTTAGTTTATGATTTTTTCTCTTTGCCATTTGAATAAGTAAATTTTAGGATAAATTTAAGATAAAATCAAACTCCCGTCGAAAGACGGGAGTTTGATTCATAATTCATGATTCGTTATTCAACATCCAGGTCATAGCTCGTGCCGGCCGGAATTAACCGGCCTAAAATAACGTTTTCTTTAAGTCCTCTCAAGTGGTCAACGCGGCCTTCAATCGCCGAATTAATCAGCACTTTGGCGGTTTCTTGGAATGACGCTGATGATAAAAAGCTTTCTGTGGTCAAGGCTACCTTGGTGATGCCCATAAGCAACAGGCTCGCGATAGCCGGCTCGCCGCCTTTTGATTTGGTGGATTTATTTTCTTCAATAAAACGCGCCCTCTCGACAATATCGCCTACCGTAAAACCGGTGTCGCCGGCTTCTTTGATTCTAAGGCGCGAAAACATTTGGCGTACGATTACTTCTATGTGCTTGGTATTGATATCGGCGCCTTCAGAAGCGTAAATTTTTTGAACCTCGTTGAGAACATATCTGGCGGCCTCGTTAAATCCGGCAATATTAAATAATTCCTTGAGATCAAGGTGGCCTTCCGACAACTGAGTTCCTTCATTAACTAAGTCGCCCTTGGCAACCCAAATGGTAGTCCCTTGCGGCACGGCGTATTCGCGAATTTCGGCAACGCCTTTAGCGGCCGCCTCTTTAGCTTTCTTAGTGTCGGTTTCCCTTGCCTCCGATTCAACAGAAACTCTGATAATTTTTAGTTTTCCTTTATCAACTATTTCAAGAATCCTGCCCCGGACTTCAGAAAGCGCGGCCTTGCCCTTCGGAGATCTCGCTTCAAAAACCTCTTCAACACGGGGTAAGCCCGCGGTAATGTCGCCGGCCGAAGCCACGCCGCCGGTGTGGAAAGTGCGCATTGTAAGCTGGGTACCCGGCTCGCCGATTGCCTGGGCCGCCACAATACCGACCGCAGAACCGAACTTTACCTCCATGTTATTGCCCAGGTCGTAGCCGTAGCACTTTTTACAAAGGCCCACCACGGTTTTGCACGTCATAGGCGAGCGCAATTTTATTTCGGCAACTTTTAATTCATCAATAAGTTTTGACGCGTTTCTTGTAACGATTTCCCCGACTTTGACAATTATTTTTCTCGATTCGGGATTTTTTATATCCGCGAGCGCTACCCGACCAAAGACCCGCTCACCCAAGTGCACGCCGAATTCTTCTCCGTCTTTTCGCGACATCAAATAACCTTCTTGGTCGCCACAATCCTCTTCGCGAACAATCACGTCCTGCGCGACGTCAATGAGGCGGCGGGTCAGATAACCGGCGGAAGCGGTGCGCAAAGCCGTGTCGGCTGTACCCTTTCTGGCGCCATGAGTGGAAATGAAATATTCCAAAACATTAAAGCCCTCTTTAAAAGAAGATAAGACCGGCAAATCGATAATTTCGCCGGCCGGGTTCTGCACCAGGCCCTTAAGTCCCATCATCTGAGTCGGCTGTTTCCAAGAACCTCGGGCGCCGGAAGCTATGATTGAATAAACCGAACCGTCGGGGTCAAGCGTGCCCGGCACCAGTTTTTCAATCTGATCAATGGCTTTTTTCCAGACTTCAATCGATTGGCGACGTTTTTCCTCATTAGTCAAAAGACCGCGGCCATATTGGTCGTTCAAAACAGAAATTTTCCCGTGAGCTTCGGCCAGAATCGCCGGTTTTTCTTTGGGAACAATTAAATCATCCATACCCCACGAAACGCCTGATTTTGTCGAATATTCAAAACCGACTTTCTTGACCCTATCAAGAATTTCGGCGGTTTTATCCACGCCGTAGTGCTCAAAAATATGGCCGATCAGGCTCTTCAGGCCCTTGGAATTGAGTTCTTTGTTGATATATTCAAAGTCTTCCGGCAAAGTATTGTTAAAGATGATCCGGCCGGCTGAGGTTTCAATCAAATTGGAATTATGAATTATGAATTTTGAATTATGGTCTGATTCTTTATTCTTAATCCCTAATCCTTTATTCATGATTCTCGCCTTGATTTTCGCCTGCAGATGGATTTGTCCAAATTGGTAAGCCAAAATCGCTTCATCTTCCGAAGCGAAAGTTTTGTTTTCACCAAAAAGTCCTTCCCGAATTCTCGTAAGATAATACACGCCCAAGACACTGTCCTGTGTCGGAACCGTAATTGGCATACCCGTTGCCGGCTTCAATAAATTCCTCGAGGAAAGCATAATTTCCTTTGCTTCACGCTGGGCTTCTTCAGAAAGTGGCAGGTGGACCGCCATCTGGTCGCCGTCAAAGTCCGCGTTAAAAGCGGAACAGACCATCGGGTGAACCTGTATAGCCAAGCCCTCAATCAAAACCGGCCTGAAGGCCTGGATGCCCAAGCGATGCAAGGTCGGCGCGCGGTTCAAAAGCACGTAACGGTTTTCAATGACTTCTTCCAAAATCGCCCAAACCTCTTCCGTTCCGTCTTCAATCAGGCGATTAGCGCCCTTAATATTGTGCGCCAGCTCTCTTTCTATGATTTTGTTTATGACCATCGGCTTGAAAAGTTCAAGCGCCATGCGTTTTGGCAAGCCGCATTCGTGCAGTTTCAATTCCGGACCGACCACAATAACCGAGCGGCCGGAATAGTCAACGCGCTTACCCAATAGATTCTGTCTAAAGCGGCCCTGCTTGCCCTTAAGCATGTCGGCTAACGACCTTAAGGGCCTTTTTTGCGGCGCCATAGCCGCGGTTTGAGTTCCCTGCCCTCTCCGGGCCGAGTTATCTATCAACGCGTCAACCGCTTCCTGAAGCATTCTCTTTTCATTGCGAGTGATGACCTCCGGGGCGTTCAGTTCGAGAAGTTTTTTCAAACGATTATTGCGGTTGATGACGCGACGATATAGGTCATTCAGATCCGAAGTAGCATAGCGTCCCCCGTCCAATGGAACCATAGGCCGGAGATCCGGAGGCAAAACCGGCAAGACCATAAGGAACATCCACTCCGGGCGGAGACCGGAATAAAGAAAACCGCGGGCCAGTTTAAGCCGTTTCAGAACTTTTTTCTTGGCGGACATCGGCGCCGTTTTGGCTTCTTCTTCGAGTCGTTTTACAAGCTCGGCAAGATTTATTTCTTCAAGCAGTTTTTTAACGGCATCAGAACCGATGCCTGCTTCAAAAATATTGCCAAACCTTAAAGATAAATCGTGAAATTCGCTCTCGGACAAGATTTTATGCTTTTGCAGGCTTGCCAATTCGGATTTCGCTTTGTCGCGTGATTTCGTAAGGGTATCAAGTTCGGATTTTCCCTTGATCTTTTCCTGCTTCACTTTAACTTTATATTCTTTTTCAATCTCAGCCATGACTTGGGCGCGGGCTTCTTCGTCAACGCGGGTGACAATGTAAGCGGCGTAATAAACAACCCGTTCAAGAGCATTGAGCGCCACGTCAAGCATAAGACCGATCTTTGACGGCACGCTGCGCAAAAACCAGATATGAGCCACCGGCACCGCTAATCCAATATGCCCCATCCTTTCCCTGCGGACAATCGCGCGCGTAACTTCAACGCCGCACTTGTCGCAAACAACGCCTTTATATCGGATTCGGCGGTATTTGCCGCAGTAACATTCCCAGTCCTTCGTCGGGCCGAAAATCCGTTCGTCAAAAAGGCCGTCTTTTTCCGGTTTTTGAGTCCTGTAATTGATAGTCTCGGGTTTTGTCACCTCGCCAAACGACCATGATTTGATCTCGTCAGGTGAAGCAACGCTCAATTTTATGGATTCGAAATTATTCATTATTTTTTCAAAATTTTCCTACCAATTACGAATTTTTTCGAATTACGAATTCGTAATTCGGTTATATTCGTAATTCGTAGGACTATGTGCGGATTTTTACCCTCCTGCCTTCTTTCCGGCCAATCTTTTCATCACTTTCATCTTGCGAAATTTCCGGCTTTTCAACCAAAGCCACCGAAAGACCAAGCGCTTTTAATTCGTTGACCAGAACATGGAAAGACGCCGGAATACTCGGAGTTTTGATCTTCTCGCCGCGAATTATAGAGTCATAAGCCTGGGCGCGTCCGGCGACATCATCTGATTTAATCGTCAGCATTTCCTGAAGCGTATAAGAGGCGCCGTGGCCTTCAAGAGCCCAGACCTCCATTTCACCGAAACGCTGTCCGCCGAACTGCGCCTTGCCGCCAAGCGGCTGCTGGGTAATCAGCGAGTAGGGACCGATTGAACGCATATGGATTTTGTCTTCAACCAAATGATTCAGTTTCATTATATAAATCATGCCGACCGTTATTTTCTCGCCGAACAACTCGCCGGTGCGGCCGTCATAAAGAGCGACTTTGCCGTCTTCGGGCAGACCGGCTTTCTTAAGTTCGATTTTAATGTCTTCCTCGCTCGCCCCGTCTAACGCCGGAGTAACGGCCCGATAACCCAGTTTATGCGCCGCCCAGCCAAGATGAGTTTCAAGAATCTGACCGATGTTCATGCGCGAAGCCACACCCAACGGATTTAAAATAATGTCCACCGGCGTGCCGTCGGCCAGATATGGCATATCTTCTTCCGGCAGAACTTTGGAAATAACGCCTTTGTTGCCGTGGCGGCCAGCGAGCTTGTCGCCTGCCGAAACTTTTCTTAATTGGGCCACTTCAACCTGAATGCGCTTCAAAACCCCAGGCTCAAGTTTGTCGCCTCGTTCGCGTGAAAAGATTTTTACGCCGACTACGCGGCCTCGTTTGCCGTGGGGCACAAGCATTGAAGTGTCTTTTACGTCCTTCGCTTTTTCGCCGAAAATAGCGCGCAAAAGACGTTCTTCGGAAGTAAGATCGGCCTCGCCCTTCGGAGAAACTTTGCCGACCAAAATATCGCCGGACGACACTTCGGCGCCGATTCTGATAATGCCTT
>MEYR01000012.1 GCA_001774075.1 Candidatus Azambacteria bacterium RIFCSPLOWO2_01_FULL_44_84 | reverse complement strand
CCGGCGCCTAAGGCCTGGATGCCGCCCGAAACGGTTCCGGCCGAAGAGGTCACCTGGCGCGCCTCGTGGCTGGCGTCGGTGCCGTAGCCGGCGGAAATTAGATTATCTCCGGCGCGGGGCCGATAGCTCCAGTCAACGGGCAGATAATTGAACAAACCGCCGGATTCCATGATTTTGTAATCATCGGGGCCGCCGTATTCAAAACCAAGCATCGCGCCGATTTTTGAATTTTCCGCGGTTGTTCTGTCGCCGGCTTTTAGAAGAGCAAAATCGTTGTAATACTTGTCCGGGCTGAAATCTTTTGAAAACTTTTCGGTTTGCGGCCAATTTTCAATTTTCGCGAAATAATAAATTTTCGGTCTTTGCCCCGAAGGATTCGGGAAAGGGCTTTTAAGGATAAAACAATCGTTTTTGGGCTTCTTGAAAATTTCATCGTAAATAATATGGCGGTTGGTGAGAATAGTTCCGTCTGAATTAATAATGACACCGGTGCCCCGCGCGATTTCGGAAAACAGCGTCTTTTCCGCGTTCATATTGCCGCAATAAAGCTGGATAATGGAACTGTTTATCAGCTCGGTTAAGCTCTTTGATGAAACTTTTTTTACCGCAGGTTTTGTTTGGACAGGCGGCAGTATGCTCTGGTTGGAGGTTTTAAGTTTGGAGGCAGGCGCAGTTTTTTGAGGCGACGGTTTCGTTTCCGGCAGCGTGATTATTTTGTTGACCGTGTTATCGCTGAAAAAAAGACCCAGGGTTGAACTTGCAAGATTGAACTCTGGCAATTTTGGCGCCGGCGCGCGATTCAAAACGTATGAGAAATAAGGCTGCGCATAATAAACCGCGCCCAATAATACGAAAAACGCCGCCAGCCAAACTATTGTCTTTCCTCGCATGTCTTTCCTCGCATATAAATTATTATATAACAACTAGACAACAAAAATGAATTACGGTTATAATTGCTATAGCAAATAAAACCGTAATTTGTTTAGAACTAATCTTATTTCACATTACTGTGTTTAAAACTTCGCATACTAATAAACGATTAGGACATATAACGCAAAAGGCTCTGATTCTTTTATCAACGGGGGCTTCATTGTCATTAACCAGAAGACCGGATCGTTATTTTAGGATTATTGGATCGGCAGCTAAAGAATGGCAAAAAATAAATCAGCGCAGCTTACATGAAGCGATTAAAAAACTTTATCAGTCGAAAATGATTGACTGTAAAGATAACGGAGATGGGATTACTTTGTTAACTATCTCTGATAATGGCAAAAACAGAATTTTAAAATATAACATTGAAAATTTGAAAATAAAGAAACCAAAAAGATGGGATGGGTTGTGGAGAATCGTAATTTTCGATATACCCGAATCCAAGAAGAAGGCTCGAGATGCTGTTTCGGGCAAGCTAAAAGCCATAGGAATGATGCCAATACAAAAAAGCGTGTTCATATGCCCTTATAATTGTAAAGACGAAATAGATTTCATTACCGAAATTTTCGAGATAACACCATTTGTCAGATTTATAACCGCCAATGAAATTGATATTGCATTGGATTTAAAACGTAAATTTGGCATTATTTCTTAATTTCTTAAAAACACTAAAAAACACTAATTTCAGTTTTATTTGCTATAGCAAATAAAACTGAAATTTAATTAGTCAAATTACCAGATAAGCTAAAATAATCGGGATAATTAAATAAAATTTATTAATAAGTTAAAGTTATTAAAATGAAAAACCCGCCCGATCCCTGGTTTGGGATGGGGCGGGGCGTGCCTCGCCGTAGCTTCAGCGAAGGCTAGGGTAATCGCGCTTATTGGCGCAGTAGTGTATCAATCAACCAGTTGATAAAAAGGAGCAGGGAACTGATAGCACTGATGGCTATCGGAAGCAAAAAAACAGGACTATGATCCCCTGCGCCTGCCAGGGTGCAGTGTTCCAGAACAGAGCGACACCTTGGGCGAACTGATCCCAAGTCATTTCCGTTCCTCCCTTGCTTCGCCGAAGCTATTGGCGTAGGCAGGTTGCGCTTTTGGGCGCGTTAGCGGCTTCGTTAAAGGCCACATGCTTTTTTAAAAGCTTGAAAATCTGCGATGACAGCTTTCAATTCCGGAGACATCACAGTGGACTGGTGATCGCTCGCTCCTTGCGGTTCGCTGGGCCGAGGCCGCTTGAGAGCGCCGAGGATCTTAACCTCGTCAAACTTAAACGTAGCCGGCCCTTCATCGTCCAGGAAGGAGTACCGGGGCGGCGCCGGCGGAAGGATATAGATTCTCCCGGTGTATACGGGGCGATAGAAGCTTCGGCGGCCCATACGACCGCAGGCGCTCTGCACCTCCCGGAGCTCGTTGCCCGGCAATTCCACGACCTTCACGCCAAGCCAGCGTGGATCGGGCTCTGCCCGAAGTCGGCGTTCCATTCGGAACTTGCCGGTGAGAAACTTGCCTACTAAGTGCCAAATCTTCGGGAACTGAACGACCGAGTTCACCTGAAAGCGAATCGGTTGCTTGAACTTCAGCGTCCTCACGCGTCTCCTCCTATGCCGCGTCAGCGGCAGACGGGTTTGCGTTTTTGTTTTCCACAAAGCGATGAATCTGGGCATTAAGCAAATTTTTAAGTATAATTTAATAAAATAAATGCCCAGATTCATCGCTTTGTGATGCTAAAAAGAACTTATTATTTAATGCCTTAATTATATCATATTAAAGACAGTTTGTTAATCCATCAATTTTGGCTATTTAAAGCCAATATTGACAAAAATATGGCAAATAGAACAGAACTTTTAAGAGAAATAAAAGACAAGATTATAAAGGCGAATAACTCGCCTCTTTATGGGTACAGAACAAAAAATAAGTACTTTCCCGTCATCGGCGAAGGAAGTCACGACGCAAAAATCATGTTCATCGGCGAGGCGCCAGGAAAAAACGAAGCCGAAACCGGCCGGCCTTTTTGCGGCGCTTCCGGAAGAGTTCTTGACGAGCTTTTGCAATCAATAGGCCTGGATAGAAAAGAAGTTTATGTTACCAACATCGTCAAAGACCGCCCGCCGGACAACCGCGATCCCTTGCCAAACGAGATTGAATATTACGCGCCGTTTTTGGACCGGCAAATAGAAATAATAAAGCCGGAAGTTGTTGCTACTCTGGGCCGGTTTTCAATGGGATATATAATGAAAAAATTCGGCCTTGAGGCCGAACTAAAATCTATCAGTCAGATGCACGGAAAAGAATTCGGCGCCAAAACCTCTTACGGTTCGGTGAAAATAATCCCCCTCTACCACCCCGCCGTCGCGGTCTATGGTACCGACAAAGAAATTCTCAAAAAAGATTTCGCGATTTTGAAAAAATTCTCAAAGCGCAAATAGAATTATCTCGCAGGCTCGGGCAACTTATAAAGCTCGGGGTCGATTGTCCTTTCAAAACAATAATAGCCGGCCGGATGATCCCAATTGCCGGTTTCAACGCCACCGCCGGGATATGGATACATCATTGGCAATGGAACGGGTTTTTGACTCTGGACGCTTGCCTGATTGAAATTGGCGCAAAGCAAAAATGCCAGATCGCCCTTAACTTCATAGGCATAATCGGCGCCCGTCTCGGGATCTTTGGCAGGAGCAAAACCGCTTATCGGGTCTTTTAAATCTTGAAAACGCACGGGAAGTTTTTCCTTGTTTTGCCAGTAATAAATTATCTGGCTTTGAACGGCTTGCAGGTCAGAAACTCTTTGATCGTCAAAGCGGCGGAGCCGTTCCTGCCGGGGCGAGCCGGCAGCAAAAAACCCGGCGACTATCGCGGCCGCCACGATTGCGATAATCGCGTAAATAAAAACCTTCTTTGTCGCGCTGGAAATTTTTGCCCACGCCTTTAGCTCCTGGAAATAATAAAAGAAAACTGAAGCAGCGACGAACAAAACCGCCGCGATTTTGAGAATAAATTTAGCCGTAAGTTCGCCGCCCAAAAAAGTATAAATCAAAGACACAAGGTCGCCGATAATAATTAAGGCGGCGGCAAAAACCGTGAAAGTCAGGAGCCACTTGCGGATTCTCAAATTCTGTTTGACCGGTTCAAGCGAATAAATTTTGTTGAGATAATATCCCGCCCAAACGTAAACCGGGAAAATTACTATAAGAGAGGCGATAGACCAGCGAATACCGCTGAAATAGCTCTGAATCAAATAATAATCGCGCGCGAGCGAATCGGGAACCAATACATTGATGTATTGGAAAATCAAAACTAAAAAAGCCGCTGCGCTGGCGTAAAGAGTAATAATACTCAAAAGATGCAAAAAAACATCTTTTGGTTCTGATTTTTGTTTTTCTGTAGTCATATGTTCTCATTATATATCAAAAAATCGACAAAGTAAAAAGCCAGTTTTTAAACTGGCTTAGCGCCGACACTGCTGAAGGCCTGGCGCAAATCTTTAATCAAGTCCCACGGATCCTCAAGACCGACCGCGAAGCGAATAAGATTGGGCGGAATATTCGTCCCTTTTGACGCGACACAGCTCAATTTTGAATGGGTCGTAAGCGACGGCATTATGACAAGCGACTTACACTCTCCAAGACTTGGCGCGATGGAAAAAATTTTCAGCGAATCGATAAATTTCGCACATTTTTCCAAACTACAATCGAATTCGACTGAAAAAACTCCGCCGCATCCTTCCGGCATAAAGTTCCTCGCATAAACCGCATAAGGAGAGTCGGAAAGATTCGGGTAAAAAACATTTTTAATGCCTAAAGACGATTTCTTCTTTTCGAAACGCCGTCCCCAGAACCAAGAAGCAAGACGTTCTGCGTTTTCAGAATGTCTTTTCATTCTTAAAGAAAGAGTGCTTAAACCGATTAGGCAAAAGCGGGCATGAAAAGCGGAAAGAGGCGCGCCGTAAGACAGATATTCATTTTCTCTCATCTCCGCCAAAAATTTTTTAGGCCCAACAACCGCGCCGGCCAGATTTACGCCGCCGCAACTTAAATATTTGGTCGCCGAATGAACCGCGAAAGTCGCGCCCCACGGAATCGGCCTGAAAAGCGCAGGGCTAGCAAAGGTGCTGTCAACGATAAGCGGTAAGCGATGGCGTTTTGCCATACTTGCGATTTCCAAAAACGGATACAAATCAATTGTAGGATTTGCGAGCCATTCCATATAAAAAGCCTTGGTGCGGCAGTTGATGGCCTTCGCCCAGGAATTCGCATCCCATGGGTTATCTACGAAATTAATGCCACGGCCGAATTGTTTAGGCATTTCCGTTTCAAAAAAATGTCCCGTGCCGCCGTAAAGCTGGCGCGAGGAAACAATGTTATCACCAAGACCCGCGAGCTTCAAAATCAGGCACCTAATTGCCGCCATTCCCGTAGTGAATGAAAGAGCGTCTTCGCCGCCTTCAAGAACGGCAAGGCGCTTTTCAAAAATCCTTGCTGTTTCATTACCAAGCCGACCGTAAATAAACCCCTCTTCTGCGCCGGAAAAAATACGGGCCGCGGTCTTACAATTCGGCTGAGTCTGAACAACTCCTTCGTAAATCGGCTCCGACAGATACCCATGGTGTTCCTTGGGATCATAACAGGCATGCTGCGCCAGAGTATCAAAACAATAGTTCTTCTTCTCGGCCACGCGTCGCCTCTTCAAATATACCAATGAACTATGCTCATGCTATATACCAAAAAATGAAAAAACGCAAGTGAAAGCTCTGCTTTCACCCCGCCGATTGGCGGGGTGTTTGCTAAAGCAAACAAATGCGTTTTTAAAAATTATCGGGCCGCTCGCCCCAGACAATCGTCAATACCATCTCTTTATCGCCGCGTACAACAGTAATCTTGCCTCTTGCACCCGGTTCTGACATGGCTACGGCCAAGATCAACGCCGAGGAACCATTAACCGGCTGACCGCCGACTTTCACGATCACGTCTCCGTCTTTCAAGCCAGCCTTTTGAGCGGGGGAGTTTTCTCTGACTTTCCGCACCAAAGCGCCGTGATCCACGGTAACTTCCGGCAGGCCATATTCTTCGCGCGCAATCTCT
Organism: Candidatus Azambacteria bacterium RIFCSPLOWO2_01_FULL_44_84; assembly: GCA_001774075.1. Classification (GTDB taxonomy): domain Bacteria; phylum Patescibacteriota; class Minisyncoccia; order UBA10092; family UBA10092; genus 2-02-FULL-45-18. The sequence goes on along the minus strand of MEYR01000012.1, from coordinate 2,565 downwards.
TTCGCGATTCCGGAGACGGGCACATCCGAAATATCAGCGCCAAGCATCCCCCAGCGCGCCTTGCCGAACAGCAAAACATTTTTCACGAACCGCTTCAGAGCGTTCACTGGAACAGCAAAGCCGAAGCTTTGGATAGTCGCGTTGACGACGCCGACGACATTGCCGGTGTTTTTGTCAATCATCGGTCCGCCGGAATTGCCCTGATCAACGCTCGCGTCGGTCTGAATCATTCCTGGCCAAGACGCTCCGGGGCCTAACGCCCCAAGCGAACGGTTGAGTCCACTGACGATACCCTCGCTCAAACTGCCCAAAAGCCCGCGGGGATTGCCGGCGATGACGACTCTCTGGCCAACAGCCAGAGCGTCGGAATCACCCAGAGCTACAGGAGTGTATTTTGCCGGATCGATACCTTCGGCCCGCAAAATAGCCAAATCGGAAAACGCATCCTTGCCCACGACTTTAGCGCTGTAATATTTGCCCTTGAATAAAACCCTTACCGTCGAGCCCGGCATGGCAATAACATGATGGTTGGTGGTAACCATACCCGAGTGATTGATAAAAAACCCAGCGCCGCTGGCCGCCTTGGCGCCCGGATAGGGCCAGAGTTCCTCGAACTTTGGAGTGTTTTTCGCGATATCTTCAAAAAAATCCAAGGGGAAAATATAATCGGGATCAATTTTCCGCAACTGATTTTTCATTTTAGCGACATCGTCTTTGGATTTATCCAGTTTTTTCACAAACTCTTCCCATTCTTTCTTGATGGATTTGTATTCCGAATAAGAAATTGTCGGCTTGGCCATTGTAATAATGGTGACAAGATAATCCTGGGTTTGCTTATAAATAGCGGTTGTCTCTAGAGCAGACGCGGTTGAAACGGAAAGCAGAAACACAATAACAGCACAAAAAACCGACGGACGCTTCACGTTTTTTCTCTCTTTTCATGTAAATGAACAGTCCCCTTTTGATAACACAAGGGAATGCGAATGACAAACTCACAGATATGGTTTATTTTCCTAACAATTCAAGCTATAGCTTGAATTGTTAGGAAATCGCATTATTATGCTATAGCATTTTAATGCGATAAATAATTTTTTCCTTTTTATTTCGTTTTTATTTTGCTCGAATATGTTTGAGAGCATACTGCAAATCTGCATGAACTTTTTTGCCGGGGTTGAAGATATTTTGGGAATCAAAAATATCTTTTATTTCTTCAAAAATTCGGATAATACTCTGACCGAACATTTTTTCAAGATAAGGACTGCGGATCAAGCCGTCGTTATGCTCGGCCGTGATTGAGCCGCCGTATTTTATTACCAGATCAAAAACCTGGTCGGCCAGCCGTGGGATTATTTCGCGCTGCTTCGGGTCGGTCAGATTCATAAGCGGGATAATGTGAAAATTGCCGTCGCCAGCGTGTCCCGCGATGGTATAAACCAAACTGGGATACTGATCAAGAATTTTATAAAGCTCGGGAAAAAATTCCGGCAGTTTTTCGGGCTTGACGATAAAGTCATCGATAAAAGGCGCGGTTTGCTTGTCTTTTACTTTCTGACGCAGAAAGTTAAAGCTCTCACGCCGCATTATCCTGTATTTATCCGCTTCAAAAGCGTTTTTGGTAACGCGCATTTTTAGGCCCAACGGTTTTAGCTTTTCGTAAACCTCACGGATGCGCCGCTCCAGTTCTTCTTCATCGTCTTCCGCGAACTCCGGCAGAAGAACAATTTTGGGAACGCCGCCCGTCAGCGTCATCCACACTTCCGGCAGAAACTTCATGCCTAAAGTTATAAGCCCGCCTTGCATTTTTTTAAGCAATTCGGGCAAGAATTTTATTGCCAATTTGAAAGTGTTGTCGTCAAAGGTCTCTATGCTTTCTGGTTTATACGGCAGAATTTCGTTAACCACTTTCGGAATAAGATTCAGGTCATTAAGAAAAATTACCAGAATCTTCGCGTATTTTTTAACCGGAATAAGCTTTAATCTAGCTTCGGTGATAATGCCGAGCGTCCCCTGCGAGCCGATAAAAAGTTTTGTTAGATCAAAATTCTGTTTATCCCAAACGTCAAAAATATTATAGCCAGCGGAATTTTTGGAGACCTGGGGTTTGGCTTTTTGAATTTCGTCAAAATTTTCATCAACCAGTTTGAAGACCTTCCGGTAGACATCCCCTTCAAAATCATTCTGCGCCATTTTTTGGTCTAATTCGGCCTTGTTGATTTTCCGGAAAGTATGCTCTTTACCGTCGCTCAAAACCACTTTTGAAGATTCGACATAATCTTTTGTTTTCCCGTAATTAAGGGACTTCTCGCCGCCGGAATTGTTTGCCAACATGCCGCCCAGAGCGCAAATTCCGCGGGAAGCGGGGAAAGACGGCAAAATCAAGCCCTTTTTCAAAGTTTCGGCTTCAAAGTCGCGGTAAAACACGCCGGGTTCCGTCACGGCATAGCCCTCCCCCACTTCCCTTATATGGTTAAAATATTTGTTGAACTCGACAATAATTGATTCATTAAGCGGGCCGCCCGACATATCGGTGCCGGCCGAGCGGGCAGTTAGAGACAAGTCTGAGTT
>MEYR01000011.1 GCA_001774075.1 Candidatus Azambacteria bacterium RIFCSPLOWO2_01_FULL_44_84 | reverse complement strand
TTGCATTTTAGTTAAACGTGCTTGAAAAACCGCGCTAGTTTGACAATAAAACATCTCCGGAAATTCCGATTGCGTAATTATCCAATCATGAGCAAGGCGCATTAAATCGCTTAAGAAAATCTCAATATCGAGTTTTCTATAATAACGATGACCACCAGGCTGTTGCCTTATAGAAGAAAGTCGGCCGCTTTCATCCCAACGACGCAGGGTCATGATTGAAACTCTTAATAATCTTGACGCCTCGCCTATTGGTATTAAATCATTATTTTTCATTAAAAATACCTCTCTTTTAAGAGGATAACACACTATACAAATCTATACAAGTTTTTACTAAATCTATACAAAAGAGCTTTTTTAAGCCTATTTTAGCACGCCGGGTAGTGAAACTCCAGTTTCTACTACTCGGCATGTCAAATTAAGGCGTCTCGGTCATCTTTTGATTGAATATTGAATGTAGAGTAAATTCATAACATTGCGCTCGTACCATTTTTTATCTGTGACTTTTTTCTCCCGACTTTCTATCCATGGGTTCCAATCAAACGTTTCTTTTTTTAAAACACCCACCGCTTCATATCTTTTCACCAAACCCAAAACATCAGGAGAAAGCATGGAAAGTTCAGAAAGCCGAATACGCGAATCTTCACGTTGTGAAAACGCCACATTGGAACGGAAAATAAACTGTTCTACCGGAAAAATCATCATTATTCCATACATCCAAATGAACAAAATAACCGTTGATTTAAAAATATCTGTTTTTTTATGAATAACCAGTCTCGATATTAACCAAAAGAAAAGCAGTGCGCAATATAATACAGTATATGATGCAAAAAACTTTTCATAACTGAATCCGTAAAAAAACACGTATAGACTCATGCGATGGCTTGCCGAAACAAGAAGCAATAACGAAGCCGCGGTGAAAGCAAGTAAAATTTTTTGCACAAATGACGAAGTCTTTTTGTAAGTGAAGAAATAAATAAAGATATTGAGAAGCGTTAGAACGAACAATTGCCAGAAACCGCTTTTTACCAAATTTTCGGTCGTCTTAAAATCAAACGGTAACGAGCCGACCCATAAATGGCTAATCTGTATCCACAAAAAAAGCAGGTATACCGTTAAGATTCCTCCAAGGACAATACCGGTTATAATAGAATCGATTGAAGTAGTTTCTTTTTCTTTCTTGCTATAATTAAATTCTTTTCCCCACGTGATTGCTGCGGCAAAAAAAGCGATCGAGAGAACGACGGCAAAGATCAGTCTGTACACCAGCGGCAATGATATAAGATCGGTTACCCATTCGCGAACGGCTTGAGCGGCGCGCGCGAAAGTCGCATCCGCTGAAGACAGCAAGGGAACTAAAACAGCAAATGTGATGATTAAAAATAAGGCAAACCCTATTAACACTCTGGCAATAATCTTTTTATATTTATCATTTGCCGGAATTATAAATTCCAGATACAAAATAGCCGACTTGCCGGTATTGCCGAGAATCGCCAGTAAACGCTCCATAAACAGATGGAACAGGAAAGAAAAATCCCATGATTTTTCTTTCCTGTTGTTTAAAAAAGCATAGTTATAAAAAACAATAAAAGAAACAGGCCAAACAAATAATGTTACTACTTTCACAAATGGATTATCATACAGTAAAAAGCTGATAATTATCAGCGACAGCGGAACGATCCAAACAAGATCCTCTTTTAGATATCCGCCTTTTTTAAAAAGAACCCAAACAAAAAAACCGAAGAATAATGCCCCAAAAACAAAAGCGTTAATACCCAGGGCATATATCCCTTTGTCCCAAAAATTCCAGAGAAATATTACCCAAAAAGCAGCAAGCCCGACGCATACGGCTAGCTTGATAATGGTATCTTTTGTAAGCTTTTCCGTGGAATTACCGGGAATTGACTGATTCATAAATTATACTGAAATTTTCCTCTTCTTATTATAAGTCTTAATTCCCGTCAAAAGTTTCTGGCTGCGGGGTTTGGATTCGAACCAAAATAGGTGCCTTCAAAGGGCACAGTCCGACCGTTAGACGACCCCGCAAAAACAGAAATATTATACCATTTTATCAAACGATTGACCAGGAAGTGAAAATTGGACGCCCTTTCAAATTCTTTTGCCCGTTGATTAAATATTTTGGTTGCTATAATGTCTCCATAATCTACCAAAAAGCGTGCGTGCTATAGTAAAGAATTAGAAGGGCAAAAACGAATTTGTCCAATTTCTACTTCCTGGTTGAAAATGAACTGTTCAAATAAGTATTTGAGGCGGAGCGATCGTCACTCTTTCTTTTCGATTGAACGAAAACGGCAATTTAAAATTTGCTTACGAACAGCGTCTTTAACGGTTGAACCGCCTCGGGGCCGGGGGTGTCTGACGGCGGCCGGAATGGAAACGATGGCCGGGAGGAGTTGGGGGTTTTGGCGCCGAGGGCATAGGCATTCGCGCGGGCAGTGTCGCCGATAATGTTGATAGCGGCAGAGTTGCCCTTATAAGGCGTTCGATTCCCCGGACGTCGTTTTTTTGTTCGGGCGTGGCAAAGGAGATGGCATGCCCCGCGTTGTCTACCCTGCCGGTGCGTCCGATGCGGTGGACGTAATCCTCCGGGTGTTGAGGAAGGTCGTAGTTCAAAACAAGTTCAATCCCCTTCACGTCTATCCCCCGCGCGGCGATATCGGTCGCGACAAGAATTCTGTATTTGCCGTTTCTAAAACCATCGAGGGCTTCACGGCGCTGGTTTAACGATCTGTTCGAATGAATCTCCGCTACGGAGTGGCCGATCAGCCGGATGCTTTTCGTAATTTTTTTCGCGCCGTGTTTTGTCCTTGAAAATATAAGTACGGATCCGCGGTATTCCCCGAGAATTTTTTCCAGAAGCTTAAACTTATCCGGTTTTTCCACGAAAAAAAGTTCTTGGGTAATCTTCGCCGCCGGCGTGCCCGGCGGAGCGATTTCAACGCGGACAGGAAGTTTCATATGCGCCTGCGCTATATTGGCGATATCTTGCGGCATGGTTGCCGAAAAAAGCATGGTTTGTCGGTCGCGGGGCAATACCTGGAGAATTTTCTTTAACTGTGGCGCGAAGCCCATATCAAGCATGCGATCTGCTTCATCCAGGATCAAAACGGCAACCGACGCCAGCGTTACGGTTTTTTGTTCCAGATGATCGATAATCCGCCCGGGAGTGCCGATAATGATTTGCGGATTTCTGCGAAGCGCTTGTATCTGGCGGCCGATAGGCTCCCCGCCTATGAGAATGGCGGTACGCACGCCCAATAGCGAGCCGATTTTATGGAAAACTTCATTGACCTGGAAAGCGAGCTCCCGCGTCGGCAATACTACGAGTCCCTGCTTGCCGCTGAGCGCCGCTTGGATCATAGGTACGCCGAAAGCCAATGTCTTGCCGGTGCCGGTCTGGGCAATGCCGATCATATCTGTTCCTTCCAGAGCTATCGGAATGGATTTTTCCTGAATTGGAGTGGGAATTTTAAAATTCAGCTTGTGAAGTATTTCAAGTATATTTGGCGCTATGCCGAGATTATAAAAATCAGACGATTGGGTCATATAAAATTATGATAGCATAAATAGGTTGAATGTTTCATATCATCGGCAACACAAAAGACGGCAGCCAGCGCGCCGAGGCGATGGAAACCGTTAATACCGGTTTCAATGGCGCATACGCGAAGTATTCCGCTAATTAAAATCAGAAACCAAAGAGTTCCGCTTTTTGTTTCTATTTATATGATGATAATAGAGGGTCCCAAAGATTACATAAAAGAATCAATTGAAGTCAAGAAACTTCTGTTTGACGATGCCGAGATCTTAAAGACGATCAGCGATATTATCGTGGCGCTTTGCGGGTGCCTTAAAGGCGGCGGCAAAATTTTGATCGCGGGAAACGGCGGCAGCGCCGCCGATGCTCAGCATTTTGCCGCGGAGCTGGTGGGTCGGTATAAACTCGAACGAAAACCCTATTCCGCCGTCGCGCTCACGACCGACACCTCTTTTCTTACGGCCTGTAGCAACGACTATGATTTTAAAATGATTTTCGCCCGCCAGGTTGAAGCGCTCGGCAGACCGGGCGACGTTTTTGTTGGTATTTCCACAAGCGGCAATTCGCTCAACATTATTGAAGGCATCGGGGCGGCAAAGCAAAAGGGGCTTAGGACCGTGACACTGCTTGGCAAGAATGGCGGCAAACTCAAAGGAACGGCGGATTTTTCCATTGTTGTGCCCTCTGACAACACTCCCCGGATTCAGGAGGCGCACATTATGCTGATTCATATCATTTGCGAAGAGATTGAAAAGCTTCTGGCTTGATTAGTAGTAGCCGCAATTTTCCGCGGTTTTAATTTTAATACTAGTACAATCGCCGGGAACTCTGCAAGTCGCTGGGTAGCAGGATGGCCCGGAAGTGGGCCGCCGCGACAGCGGCCCAGATGGCCAAGCAGTAGTCCCGTCGCAATGGGACAATTGATCCCCTACGGGGCTCCACACGTGGAGCCCCTTCTTTTTACCTTTTACTTGTACATAACAAAATAATTGCGGCCGCAATTATTTTGTTATGTATTTATTTGTGACTTTTACCGTTCAGTTTTCGCGGAAGAAACAAATAAAATCCCGCGTGAATCGCGGGGTGTCAGTCTTTATACATCTCTTTTAATTTTTTCATTTCCGCAAATCCGATGATGATGGTTTCGCAATTCTGATTAGAGCCCATCAGCACGATTTCAATTAATCCGTCGTCTCCGATATTCTTAATGTGGTCGGACGGCATTGGTTGCCAGGCTGTTGACCAAAGCCAGCGAAAAGCTGATGACGAGGACAGACAATACGATAGCGGCGAACAATCCGGCTTTTCTCGCCCAGTTCCAGTACGTTGGCCACCTCTTCGATTTTTAAGTTGCGAGTGTGGTTTTTTTATACATATTAATGCCCCATAGCGTTAAGTAAAAACTCTGGACAAAATTATATAAATACGGCATTATGGTGGCAATAATTTGTCCCTTAAAAATAAGGATTTACAGATGAAACGGCTAGCCGTGTTCCCGTTCTTGGTGCTTTTGGCGACGGCTGTGCCGGCTTGGGCGCAGGTGCCAGATGAGGTTATTGAAAAGATCAAGCCGAGTGTGGTTGTTATCTATTGTGATAACGGCACGGGAACGGGTTATATAATTAACGCTAGAGGAGACATTCTTACCAATTACCATATCTGCTCCGCCTCTTCCCAACGTTGGGTTAGGCTCTATGACGGCAGAAAATTTGAAGCAACTAGGGTTTATGTTTGGGAACCAAAAGATATGGTGATTTTACGTCTTGCGCCCGACTTGTCCGGTGATCGAAAGCCATTCCCCTATCTTCCTCTTAACGATACGATGTGGATCGCAAACGACTCTGCTGTCGCCGCAATCGGCCACAGCAAGCACGGCCTCTGGCAGGTTATTAAGGGGCGCGTAAAATCAAAAGATCATTATGTAAAATACCAGCCGACGATTCTATACGGTTTCAGCGGCAGTCCGTTGATAAACGAGAGGGGCTATGTCGTGGGGCTCAATATCGGTTCTGACAATCGGGACATTTCTGTTGAACAGGATGGATTTTATTCCAGCGCCATCACTCTGAATGATGTCCAAGAATTCTTGGATTACTTTTACGGGAAGAAAACCGTCGCGAAACAAGAACCGCCCGTTCCGTCAATAGATATATTCGCCGATAAATGCGTATGGCAAAAAACCGAAGAAGGCCAATGGTGCCGGCATGAGTAGTACAAAATGAAGAGCAGGCGCCATGCGGGCGTTTGAGGTTTATAAGAAGTTAATGGAACTTTAAAACGAGTTTAGGGGCTCGTTTTATTTTTTGAATACTATAAATTTGTAGCCGAAAAAGTTTCCGAAAAAAGCCGTGATAATTGTTAATGCAATCGATATGTTTGCCCAGATTTTTATGTCAATTCCGAACGGCGCACCAATGACATTGATAAGAACCGCAAAAATGCCGAGATTAATCAAGGCGACCGTGGTGCTTATAAAGAAAAATTTTACCGCCTGGCCGCCCGCCTCCCCGCCCGCCTTAAAAGTCCAGAATTTGTTCCAGAAAAAGCTATTGATTATTGTTACCGTGAATGAAACTATTCTGAAGCCGATTGCCTGCCAGCCCGCGGCGATACCGGTAATCAAAACCAGAAGATTAAAAATCCCGCCATCCATAAAGGTGTTTAGGACACCGACTACGCCGTATTTGCCCAACTGAAAAAACCCCGGCCTATTTTTTGATCGCGCTAAAAGGAAAAACAGATAAAGAGCGAAAATCGCGCCTGCCGGAATAAACAGCAACCAGAAAACGCTGAAACTGAAAGTTCCTATCCCAAAACCGGCTAAAATATCCAGAATCTTTAAATTTTTTAACACCGGCCATGAAAGCCAAGCGACGAGCTCACCGCTTAGTATTGCCAGCCAGAAATCTCTTTTTTTAAATATTATTTCATCCATATTTATTTGCCGAATCTTTTGTTAATTACTTCTTCTACTGCGGCGCGCGGTTTGGCGTATTTTTGCCGCGAAAGATTGCGGATTCTTTCCGCCGCTTCCGCGCTGCTTGGCGGCGGAGCCTCGATTTTAATGTTGAACGGCAAAGTGGTGGCGCCGTTGACAAGCAACCTAACATAGGCGTGAAAATTATCAATGTTGATAAGGTCGGCCTCGGTGAAAATCGGGGCAAATTGCTTTACCAGAAACGGCGCGTCGTCAGCTCCGACCCGGAAAGTTACCATTGACCCGACATTTCCAAAAACCGCGTCGCGGATTTTTTCCGGCATTTGAGCGATGAACTGGTGTCCCATAATCAAATTAAGGCGGTATTTTCTGGCTTCCGAAAGAATTGATGAAATTGAATCCGTCGTGAAATTCTGGAACTCGTCCATATAAAGATAAAAATCGCGCCGTGTCTCTTCGTTGCGTTCTGTCGCTCTTTTGAAAGCCGCCATCTGTAGTTTGGTAACGATAATCAAGCCCAAAAGAGTGCTATTCATCTCTCCCAGACGCCCTTTTGAGAGATTAACGAGAAGAATTTTGCCGTTGTCCATAATCTCACTAAAATTGATGCCCGAATGCGGCTGACCGATAATATTTCGCATCATTGTGTTTTCAACAAAGCGGCCGACTTTGGAAATCAAGTATCCCAGCATTTCGGACTTATATTGCTCGGTCATTTTTGACATCTCTTTTTCCCAGAAATCGCGCACCAAGGGGTCGGTAACTTTTATAAGCAGAGAGCTGGCAAAAGTTCTATCGGTAAAAATTCTCGGGATATCGATAAGTGTGCCGGGATTCATTTCATCGGCCATCAGCGTCAGCATGGCGTTTCTCATATTATGTTCAAAAACCGGCCCCATGGTTTCGGGCGGGAAAAGCTTGTAAAAAATCGCGATCATTTCCTGAATAGCGAAGTCTTTTTCCTGCGGCGTCGCCGCTTCCAGAAGATTCAGGCCTATTGGCCACTCGGCATCGGCCGGGTCAAACAAAATGACGTCTTGCGCTCGGTTTTCCGGTACAAAACCGAGAACTGATTCAACTAAGTCGCCGTGGGGGTCGATAACGCAAACGCCGTTTCCCGCCTCTATATCCTGCTTTATCATGGACTTCATTATTGAAGTCTTGCCGGTGCCGGTTTGGCCGATAATGTAGAGATGTCGGCGGCGGTCCGCGGTATCAATCCGGATGACGGTTTCAAGGCCGCGATATTGGTTTTTACCGAGAATAACGCCGCGCGAGGGCATAATAGCCGGCGGCGGCGCTTGTTTTGATTTAAGTAATTTTATTTTCGGCGTTTCAAGCCGTACAATCGGCCAGTGGAAAATACTGGTTAGTTCTTCCGCGGACAGCATTACTTTTTCATTTTCATTGAAAAGCCGGAATGAAAAGTTATAAGCGAGTTTTTTTAATTTTTTACCGTAAATCCTTAAGGCGTAAAAATCGTTGAGATTGGGGGATTGGAACTGGCTGAAGGCATTTTCGGCGTTGGTCAGAATTTCCTCGGCCCGGTCTATGGTTCGGGCTGACGCCAGAATTCTAACATTGACTTCAAATAGATTTTGGCGGGTTTTGGTTTCCACAGCTTTGATTATCTCCTGGGCTTCTGGAGAAAGAGCCGGATTGACCGGCGGCGGTTCTTTTCGCTCTTTTTTAAAACCGAGCGTATTAAAAATCCAATCAAGCGTTTCCAGAAAAGCCACCGGACCGGAGAGTTCTTTGACGGCGTCTCCGAAGCTCCTTCCCAAGGTCAGCGCCTTGATAACTTTGCGGGCATCGTGTTTGGCGGTGAAATGAGTCGGCTTCACCAGAATTTGGATGGCCGCGCCTTCGCCTCTTTCGCTAATAAGGGAAACAGAGTTTGTTACAATAGCCAGGGTATTTGTCGCGAGAGTCTTGTAAGTTTCAAACGGCAAAACATAGCTTTTTTCAAGCTTTAATATTGAGCCGGCAAAGGCGCCCGGCCTGGCGAAAATATTATAATCGTTAACCCACTCAAGCTCGGCTTGGGGAAAGAAGCCTTGAATTTGGCGCTCGACGGTTTTCTGAAGCCAGCGCGGTACCGCGGTGTAAAAGACAATATGGTCGTTTTGTTCGGATACGGCGATTTCAAAAATTATACTGGGTCTTGGCTGAAAAAATCCTTTATTTTTTTTAAGAACGCTATCAAGAGTATTGTAAAATTGCTCCATTGACGCCAAGGCCGACAATTCCTGCTGCCTATCTATTGTTTCCAAAATTCGCGGGAATCTGGCTTCAAGAAGGATGAAATTTAAAGAACTGAAAATGAGCCCTCCTTGCCAGGCCTTATGGAATAAAAACCACACAAACCATGTGATAGATCCGGCGGCTAAAAGAAGAAATAAAAGATAATAATATATCATTGGAAATTCAAAATATTAAGTGCGATACCAATATACGAATGCATGCGAATGATACTAATGAATACGAATAAAAAATTATTAGTATCATATTCGTATCATTAGTACCATTTGTATATTTGTATCGATTTAGCGAAAGCGCGCAGCATTATTTTATTTTACCTATACGGACAAGCTCTTGGTAAAAACGGTCAATCAGCGCGTCGTGAAAATCATCGAGCATGTGAGGATCGTTTTTTTCTCGCGCCGCTTTTATGGCCGCGTCTACGCCTTTTTCAAAGGCAATCTTAATAAGAGCTTCGATTTCCGGCGCATGTTGTTTTTCTTGTTCATCATTCATATTTTTTCATAATTCATAAAAAATTCCCTACCAATTACGAATTTATTCGAATTACGAATATTCGTAATTCGGGAACATTAGTAATTCGTAGGTCTAGGCGATATTGATATTTTAACATTATTGATAATTTGATACAATCA
>MEYR01000010.1 GCA_001774075.1 Candidatus Azambacteria bacterium RIFCSPLOWO2_01_FULL_44_84 | reverse complement strand
AATTGAGCGCAATTCCTTGCGTGGTAAGTTCACGCGCGCACGAAAGGCGTAACGACTTGGGAACTGTCTCAACCGCGTACTCGGTGAAATTGCAATTCCAGCGAAGATGCTGGGTACCTGCAGCAAGACGAAAAGACCCCGGGAGCTTTACTGTAGCTTAGTATTGGCTATAGGACTCTAATGCGTAGCATAGAAGGGAGGCTTTGAAGCCGTGTTTTTGGATGCGGTGGAGCCATCAGTGAAATACCTTTCTTTAGAGTTTTATAATCTAACCGGCAGGGCAAAAACCTGTCGGGACAGTGCTTGGCGGGCAGTTTGAGTGGGGCGCTCTCCTCCAAAAGCGTAACGGAGGAGTCCATTAAGGTCGGCTAGCTCCGGATGGAAATCGGAGCGATAGGGTAAAGCCACAAGCCGGCTTAACTGCAAGGCGTACATGCCGCGCAGATACGAAAGTAGGGCTTAGTGAACCGATCGTGGTTTGTAGAAACGCGAAAGATCATCGGACAAAAGCTACCCCGGGGATAACAGGCTAGTCGGGTCCAAGAGTCCACATCGACGACCCGGTTCGGCACCTTAACATATCGGGGTGCAATATTAGTAATGATATTCCTTGAATATAACCACTGTATTCTAAAGAAAAAATTGGCTTATAACGGTGAACTCCATGTGGTAAAATAGCTATATGGACAATACCGTGGGAAGTTTAACGAAGCTTGAACGACAAATCGTTATCGGTTCGCTTTTGGGTGACGGATATATGAGAATTATACCCGGCAAGTCTAATGCTTTTTTAGAAGTAAATCATTCTATTAAAGCAAAGGAGTATGTTGATTATAAATTTGAGTCTTTAAGTAGACTCTGCGAATCATCTCCAAAAGAAAGATCGACAAATGATGGCCGTGTTGCTTATAGATTCTTTACCAAACAACATAAAGTGTTAACGGACTTGTATCATCAATTTTATCAGCATGGAAGAAAAATAATTCCTGCCGGTCTAATGCTTGATCCCGTGACGCTAGCTGTTTGGTATATGGATGACGGAAGTAAATCTCGTGATCGAGATGTGTATTTAAATACACAGCAATTTTCGGTGAATGATCAAAAGAGACTACTTCATTGTTTAAGATTGCTTGGCATACAAGCAAGACTAAATAAAGATAAGCACTATTTTCGAATAAGAATCATGAAGGGAAGCATCAATCTTTTTATGAAGATGATTGCCCCGCATGTTATTGATTCGATGAAATATAAACTCGTTATAACCCCGTAGAGACTGTCCCCGTTTAGCGGGACGAGTGTTTTAAATAAGAAACGCTAATACGCCAACTCCTCATCATGGTTGATTGCCATGAGCGGATGAAGATATAGTCCATACTGTTAGTAATAACAGAAAAATATACGATGTCGGCTCATCGCATCCTGGGACTGGAGAAGGCCCCAAGGGTTTGGCTGTTCGCCAATTAAAGCGGTACGTGAGCTGGGTTCAAACCGTCGTGAGACAGGTTGGTCTCTATCTGCTGCAGGCGTTGATATTTGAAGAGCGTCGTTCCTAGTACGAGAGGACCGGAATGACGGAACCTCTGGCGTACCGGCTGTCGTGCCAACGGCACCGCCGGGTACCTATGTTCCGAATTGATAAGCGCTGAAAGCATCTAAGCGCGAAGCAATCTCTAAGATTAGATATCGTTATAGCTCCCTCGAAGATTACGAGGTTGATAGGCGACAGATGTAAGCACGGTAACGTGTTGAGTCGAGTCGTACTAATAGAGCGAAATCTACTCATCCCTTGCGTGAGCAAGAAATAGATATATAATTATAAATGGTTAATCCCATTGTCCTGGTGACAACAGCGCGGTGGTCCCACCTCTTCCCATCCCGAACAGAGAAGTGAAACGCCGTGTCGACGATGATACTCAACCCTCGAAGGTTAGGGAAAGTAGTTATCGCCAGGACAATGGGATTAATACAAAAAACAGCCCGTCGGTGGCTATTTTTGAATTTTTAATTTACAATTTTCAATTAAAGTCGTATATTTTCAGTATAAAGTTTTAGTTCTTTAACACTGTGAAAGCGATGCGGGACTGGCGGTGGTGGTTGGAATTCTTTATTAAAATGCTTCCTTTAATTGCTCCGGCTGCGCTCATTTTCGGCATGATCTATTTGAGCTTGAGCGGCAAATAAAATGGCGCGCGAGAATCTCTGTCCTTTTTGCGGTATTCATGGCGTTAATTTGTTTAGCGGTTTATTTTTTAAAGAGGAGGCAATCAATGCGGTGTCACCGATTGAAGTTCGCGAGTTGGCCCGGGAAGTTTTAGTCTGCGGCCGCGAATCATGCATGAATTACGGCATCCCCGGACTTACCAAGTTGTTCGTCACCGGTTCATTGGAAGGTCTTTATTGTCCCGTTTGCTCTGTCTGGAATTTACAGCTTGATTATTCAGCTCAAGAATGCCACGACTTCAAGTGTTCATGCGGCTTCATGTTTGGAGTGATTAATTAACTCCGACGCAATGTCGGAGTTTTTTATTTTTGTGAAATCTTGTATAATAATCTCATGAATGATAATCACCGGTTATATAAGAAAACATTTATCGCGCTCGTTTACGCGGTCCTTTGGGTTTCATTATTCGCGGGGATTTACTTTTTAGTAAGACCGACTCTTGTGCCTCCGGTTGTTCAGCCCAATATAGTGCCTATTGAAATCACATGGACCCAGCCGTTTATTTCTGGGCCGGGCCTGTATTCCGTTGGAGCGAGAATTAGAAACCTCAATACCGAATTCGGCGCGAGTCATTTCGATTACACTTTCAATTTATACGACACCAACGGCAATCTGCTTACAAACAAAAAAGACAGCTCTTTTATCTGGCCGGGCGAATCTAAATATCTTATTGAAGGCGGTATAAATTTGTCCGCGGCGCCGGTTCGAGTGAATCTTTCTTTTGAAAATCTGCAGTGGAAAGAGGTCAAAAATTTTCAGGGCATAGCGCTTACAGTCAGAAACATTAATATGCAGAAACTTCCCGTGGGCCAGGGATATTACGAAGCCACCGGTACGGTTTTTAACGGCACGGCGTATGATTTGGCAAAGGTTTATGTTTCGGCCGTGATCTTTGATCAAGCAAGTGCTCCCATCGCGGTCAACCCGACTATTATTGAAAATCTGAAGTCTCAGGAAAGTCGTTCTGTGAGATTGGTCTGGTTTTCTTCTTTTTCGGGTATTCCATCAAGCATTGATTTCAACGCTTCAACCAATCTGTGGGACAGGCCAGAATTGCTTGGTCCATGAAACATATAACATGGAACACGTAACAATTATTTATTGAATGTTTGTGTTATGTGTTATATGTTATGTGTTATATGAGTGAAATTCTCAAAAAATCTGACTGGATTCTTATCGGCGCGATTGCCCTACTTTTGATTATCAGTTTATTAAGTATTGCTTCGGTTTCTCAGAATAAGACAAGTTTTCTGACGAACTTCAATAAGCAGTTAATTTTTGTTTTCTTAGGTGCCTGCATTTTTTTCATTTTAAGCGTTCTGGATTATAGGATTTTACGCAACTACTCCTCTGTGGTCTTGGTGATTTATTTTTTGTCGGTGATCCTCTTGGCAGTGCTTTTGTTCGTTGGAACAAGTACTAGGGGAGCGGTTTCCTGGTTTCGCATAGGAGCTTTTAACTTTGAACCGTCGGAACTCGTAAAATTTATTTTAATAGCTACTCTTGCCAAATATTTTTCAAGTCGGCATATAGAATTTGGTCTTTTTAGGCATATTATAATTTCCGGCATTTACACATTGATTCCTGTGACACTTCTTGTGCTTCAACCGGATCTTGGCGGCGCCATTTTGATTCTGGCCGTCTGGGTCGGGATGATGTTTTTTGCTGGTATCCGTGCCAGACATCTGTTAGCTTTGTTTTTAATTTTCACTGTTGTTTCCGGTGTTTCATGGCAATTTATATTGAAAGATTATCAACGCGCCAGGATTTTTACTTTTTTTGAGCCGCAAAGCGATCCTCTTGGCCGAGGATATAACGTAACTCAGTCAATAATTGCTGTAGGATCAGGAGGAGTCTTTGGCAAGGGGCTGGGACACGGCACGCAGTCTCAGTTGAATTTTTTGCCCGAGCGGCACACGGATTTCATTTTTGCGACAATCGCTGAAGAATGGGGTTTTATGGGGATTATATTTGTTTTTCTGCTGTGGGGGACTATTTTTTGGCGGCTTGCTATGATTGGTTCAAACTCCAGCAATAATTTTGCCCGTCTTTTTGTCTGGGGGTTTTGGCTTTTACTGCTTGGACATTTTACAATTAACGTTGGTATGAATATGGGGTTAATGCCTATTACGGGTATTCCATTATCCATGATCAGTTATGGCGGCTCAAGTCTCGTTACTACCTTTTTGTCTTTTGGGATTATTAATAATATTAGGATTAATTCAGTTTAAATTTTCAATTTTCAATTTCAATAAATTTTTAATGATTGAATTTTCAAAAAATTAGAAATTATGATTAAAAAGCTCAAAGAAGTTAACGCAACAGATAAGCGGGTTCTACTACGTGTCGACTTGAATCTCACAAAGGATTTGCGAGGTCGTATTGTTGATGATTTTCGCCTTCGCGTTGTCCTGCCGACAATTAGATATTTGATTTCAAAAAAAGCAAAAGTTATTATCATGAGCCATTTCGGAAGTCCTGGTGGCAAGCCGGACAAAAAACTGACCTTGGCGCCGATTGCCAAACTAATGGCGCGTTATTTGAAAAAGAAGGTCTCGTTTATTTCCGAAGTCGTCGGTCCTAAGGTTGAATCCCGGATCGCCAAGCTGGCTTTGGGGCAAGTTGCGATGATTGAGAATTTAAGATTTGATCCACGTGAAGAAGAAAATACCGTCTCATTTGTCAAACAACTGGCCAAATTGGGAGATATTTATGTGAACGACGCTTTCAGCGTCGCTCACAGGAACCATGCTTCTATTGTTGGCGTGCCGAAAATTTTACCCGCTTATATTGGTCCGCTTTTTGAAAAAGAGATTAAAATTCTTGAAAAAGTAAGGACAAAACCGCGTCATCCCTTCATTGTCTTGGTCGGCGGCGTAAAGTTAGCGACAAAGCTTCCTATTTTAAATTACTTTAAGAATAAAGCTGACTCGATTCTTATCGGGGGCGCTTTAGCTAATAATTTTCTTGTCGCTCGCGGCTTTAAAGTCGGGCGGTCATTTTATGAGCCGAATTTGGTTGGTGATGCCAAAAAATTATTGGCAGTAGGAAAAATAATTTTACCTTCAGACTTAGTGGTTGTGGCGAATAAATCCGGAAGTGGTATTGTTCGAACTATATCGTTGGGGCGCGTGGAAGAGGGCGAGTATATTTACGATTTCGGTCCCAAAACTATCAAAGGGTTTATCGGAATTATCAAAAAAGCCAAAACTATATTATGGAACGGGCCGTTGGGGCTTGATGAAATTATTAAGTTCCGTGTCAGTACTGACAGTATTGCCCGCGCCATAGCTTCGGCTAAAGCATTTAGTGTTGTTGGCGGCGGAAACACTGTTATAGTTTTAGACAGATTGAAAATCATTGATAAATTCGACTATGTTTCAACTGGCGGCGGCGCTATGTTAGAATATTTGGGTAAAGGCAAATTGCCGGGCCTGGGAGCGCTTGATAGGTAGAATTTTGAATATTTTAACATCTCAACATTAAAATTTTTTAAACATTTAAAGACATGAACGAACAAAAAAGAAAAATCTTGATTGTTGAAGACGACGAGATAACCGTTAATATTTACTCGGTGAAACTGAAAGATGAGGGTTTTGATGTACTGATTGCCAGCGACGGTCAAGAGGCTTGGGAAATGATACAAGCTGGGCAAATTCCAGATGTCATTTTTACCGGTATCGTCATGCCGCGTCTTGACGGGTTCGGTTTAATAGAAAAACTGAAAACCGATCCAAGCCTATCCTCAATTTCTGTTGTAATGTTTTCTCATCGCAATAGGCTAGAGGATCGCCAAAGAGCCGAACAGCTTGGCGTTAATGATTTTATCGCTCGCGATTCAACTACGCCAATTGAGGTAGTAAGGCGCCTCAAGATTTTACTTGGCACCAGTCATAAATTTAAAGTGAGTATTTTAACGGATCGCCGTGATGGCAAAGAGCTTATAAGTTTCCTTAACAAACAGCAGGTGACAAGCCTTGAATTTAAGTCGGGAGAAAACGCGATTTTGGATTTTGAGGCAAAGCCCGATAAGGGGGTGTTTAATGTCCATCTGTCCGGAGAAAAAGAGCCAAGATAATGCGTAATTTTGATCTGGCATTTTTTGATTTGGAAACGACAGGCTTGAGTTTTGACGCTGACATTATTGAAATGGCGGTGATATTAGTCGATCACGAAAGTTTTAATATTGTTGAAGAATGGTCAGCCAAGGTTAAGCCAAAAGACATTTCTAAGGCCGATCCCCAGGCGCTTGCGGTCAACTGCTACAACGAAGCGGAGTGGGCTGACGCTCTGGAAATAAAACCGGCGCTGGAAATCTTTTTACAGAAAACATCCAATAAAGTTTTGGTTGGCCACAATTTACCGATGGACTGGATGTGGCTTAATCGTGCTTTGTTTGAAAACAAGCTTCTGGAAAGCATGAAGTTTGCTTCCGGCCAGTTTTATTATCAGGGATTTGACACCGCTTCTTTGGCTTATTCAAAGTTGCGCAATGTCGTCGGTATTGAAAAGTTCAGTTTGGAAGAACTTTCGCAATATTTCGGAATTCAACGCGCTCGTTCGCACCGGGCTATGGATGACGCGCGGGCAACTTATGAATTATTTGTTAAACTATTAAATTTTTAAATATCTAAATATCTAAATATTTATGCATGCTGAATCTATGAAACTTGTGGTATATGCCGATGGTGGCGCGCGCGGGAATCCGGGGCTAGCGGCGGCAGGAGTCGTTATTGCCGACGTTGAGGGCAGAATTTTGAAAGAATACTCCCACTATCTTGGCGAAACGACCAATAACCGGGCTGAATATGAAGCGGTGATTTTGGGGATGCAAAAAGCCAAACAATTGAAGGCTAAAAGCCTTGAAATAAGGATTGACAGCGAACTGGTCGGTTATCAGCTGATGGGCAGATATAAAGTAAAAGATATTGACCTACAGCCGTTATTCATAAAGGCCTGGAACCTGTTGCAGGATTTTGAAAAAGTTGAAATAAAACTTATATCCCGTGAACAAAACAAAAAAGCGGATAAGCTGGTTAATCAGGAGTTGGACAAAAAGAGTCTTTTTTAAGATTGATCCCGTTAAAAGTCTGACAAATCGTCAGACGCCGTCGGTATCTTATTTCTAACTAGAGCGCGCGGGATTGACAGATGATAAAATTATTGCTATGCTCATAATGCCCCTAAAGGGCAATATTGGCTTTGACAGCTTTAGCTTTCACCCCGCCGATGGCGGGATTATTGCTAGAGTAATAAAAAAAGAAAACGGGTAATTGCTCCTACGCGATATATCGATATTTCGAAATATCGAGTTGGGGAGGAAAGTCCGGACATCCTCCGCCCGAACTTCTCTTTGGAGAAGAATGTTGGCGGATAAAATTATAGCGGTCCCGACGCCTTCGGGTGCGGGACTCCGACCTTATTTTATAAGCGTCGGAGCTAACTGCCGTCGTGCGCAATTCTTCGATATACTCAGGATTGTCCTGAGCTTGTCGAAGAAACAAGTATAGAGGTGCGAACAGAGACGCCTTAGAACTTGAAAAAGTTCGGGCGCCCGATTCGATTTCGATCGAATTTAGGGCGAGTTCAGTGGCAACGCTGAGAGTGAAACGGCTAAATCCTTATTGGATGCAAGGCCAAATCGACATATCGACATATCGACATATCGACATATCGATATTTCGAGCAAAGTAGGCCGCTTGATCCCGAGAGTAATCGAGGGACCAGATAGATAATTACCGCTCCGCTTCGGCGGGGCACAAAATCCGGCTTATAGTTTTCTTATTTGGGTCAATATAAAAGAAACCGCGCGTACGCGCGGTTTCTTTTTCAATAAAATTCTGTTATATTGATAATCATTCTCATAATTCTGGCGTATGTTTTTAGAAATAATAAAAAAGATATCGATATTCCGTTCTCAGAAAATTTCTTCCGCAGCACTGACAGTGGCTGTTTTTGGTTTTTTAAGCCGGGTGATTGGTCTTTGGCGCGACAGAATTTTAGCCGGGCAATTCGGCGCAAGCCAGGAACTTGATATTTATTACGCCGCGTTCAAAATACCCGACCTCGTTTACAATCTCTTGATTGTCGGAGCGATGTCCGTGGCCTTTCTGCCGATTTTTTATGAATACCTGACAAAAGACAAAAACGAGGCCTGGAAATTGGCAAGCCAGATGCTTAATTTTTTACTTATCGCTTTAGCGGTTCTTTCTTTGGTTTCGTTTGCCGTCGCTCCGCAGCTTATCTCTCTTGTCGCCCCGGGATTTGATTCTTCCGCTCGCGCTATGACTGTCGGGTTGAGCCGGATAATGTTTATCAGCACTTTTTTTCTGGGCATATCTTCGCTTGTGACTACCTTGCTTCAGGCCTTCTCGCGCTTTCTTATCACTTCGCTTGCGCCGGTTTTTTATAATCTCGGTATAATTTTCGGCGCGATTTATCTGGTGCCGCGATACGGTCTTTGGGGGCTTGCTTATGGCGTGGTTTTGGGCGCCGCTTTGCATCTTCTCATACAATTGCCGGCCTTTTTTCACCTGGATTTCAAATGGCGGGCAGTTTTGAATTTGCGCCATGACGGCATGAAAAAAGTAATGAAACTGTGGGCGCCGCGGACGCTCGGACTTCTGGCTTTCCAGATAGGCGGCATTATCACAACTGCCATCGCGTCGGGCCTTGCCAGCGGCAGTATCGCGATATTCAATTTGGCGGATAATTTACGATCAGTTCCTATCGGCATCGTCGGTATAGCGTTTTCAACTGCCGCTTTTCCGGCAATGAGTTTGGCTTACGCGAGGGGCGACAAAGAATTATTTTTAAAACGGCTTTCGTTGTCAATTCGCCAGACGCTTTTTTTGATAGTGCCCCTGACCATGCTTTTTTATGTTTTACGGGCGCAAATAGTGAGGATAGTTTTGGGCACCGGCCATTTTAACTGGCAAGACACTAGGCTTACCGCCGCGGCGCTCGGCCTTTTCGCTTTCAGTATTTTTGCGTCAACCCTGATTCCGCTTTTCACCCGCACCTTTTATGTTTTTCACAATACCAGAACACCGGTCACGCGGAACATAATTTCTATGTTTATAAATGTCATTTTAAACTTCGTTTTTCTTTACGCGCTGATTTATGTTCCATTTCTCGCCAATC
>MEYR01000009.1 GCA_001774075.1 Candidatus Azambacteria bacterium RIFCSPLOWO2_01_FULL_44_84 | reverse complement strand
AGGGGCAGGTCCAATTTTCACTTCCTGGTCAAATCACGACAAAATGAAATTTAAATTATATTCTCCTTATAAACCGACCGGCGACCAGCCGCAAGCAATCGCCAAGATAACACATAATCTTAAAAACGGCGTAAAAAATCAGACACTTGTCGGCGTTACCGGCTCAGGCAAAACGTTTACAATGGCCTCGGTCATAGAAAAACTCCAAAAGCCGGTTTTGGTTTTGTCGCACAACAAAACACTTGCCGCCCAGCTTTATCAGGAATTCAAAGAATTTTTCCCGGAAAACGCAATCCATTATTTCGTTTCTTACTACGACTATTACCAGCCCGAAGCTTATATCCCCCAGACCGACACCTATATAGAAAAGGACGCTAAAATCAACGAGGAGATTGACCGCCTGCGCCATGCCGCCACCCAAAGCCTCCTTACCCGCAACGACGTTATCGTCGTGGCATCGGTCTCGTCAATTTATAACATCGGCAGTCCCAGAGAATACGAGAATCTGACCCTTGATCTGTCCGCCGGCCGGAAAATAAAAAGGGATGACATCCTCAAGCATCTCGTCAGTCTTCAGTATTCGCGTAACGACCTCGACCCGGGCGCCGGAAATTTCAGGACCCGCGGTGAAATTCTGGAAATCCATTCGCCCGTCGGAAACGAAATTATTATTCTGGAACTGGGCGCAAGCAAAATTAAATCCATAACCAAAAAATCCGGCAATAAACTGAAAACTATTAAAATCTGGCCCGCCAAGCACTTCGTTTCACCGAAAGAAAAAGTGGATCTGGCTTTGGCGAATATTGAAAACGAGCTTTGCGAGAGATTAAAAGATCTCAACGCCGAAGGCAAACTTCTTGAAGCCGAACGCCTTGAGCAAAGAACCAAGTATGATCTGGAAATGCTCCGTCAGGTCGGCTACTGCTCGGGAATTGAAAACTATTCGCGCCATCTTGATTTCAGGAAAGAAGGAGAGCCGGCGTTCACTTTATTGGATTACTTCTCTCTAGGCCCTTCGGGCCGGGACCCCGAGCGAAAGTCGAGGGGCCGAGACTTTATCACTTTTATAGACGAATCGCACATGACCGTGCCGCAATTCAGGGGCATGTTCAACGGCGACCGTTCGAGAAAAGAGACGCTGGTGAATTTCGGGTTCCGCCTGCCGTCGGCTCTGGATAACCGGCCGCTTAAGTTTGATGAGTTTAACAAAAAAATTAATCAGGTTGTTTTTGTATCCGCCACGCCGACCGAGTACGAATTTGAAAAGTCCGGCCCCTTCATCGCCGAACAACTGATCCGTCCGACCGGGCTTTTGGACCCGAAAATAGAAATAAGACCTTGCGAAAATCAAATTAAAAATCTTATAGCCGAGATTGAAAAGACGACGGCAAAAAAACACCGGGTTTTGGTGACCACTTTGACCAAAAGACTGGCCGAAGACATTGCCGAACACCTGCTGCAGAAGGGCCTTAAGGTCGCCTATCTGCATTCAGAAATAAAAACCCTAAGACGCACGGAAATTTTGAAAGACCTCCGTCTCGGCAATGTCGACGTGCTCGTAGGCATTAATCTCCTGCGCGAAGGCCTGGACCTGCCGGAAGTCGCGCTCGTGGCGATTCTGGATGCCGACAAGGAAGGGTTTTTAAGAAACGAGACAAGCATCGTTCAGACTATAGGCAGGGCCGCGCGCCATCCGGAGGGCCGGGCGATTCTTTACGCCGATAAGATTACCGGCTCTATTAAGAGCGCCGTGTTTGAAACCGAACGCCGCCGTAAAATCCAGGAAGAACATAACCGGCTAAATGGCATAACACCGAAGGCGATTGAAAAGAAAATACGGGAAAACATTGTGGTACCTAAAGAAAATACGGTGGAAATAGAATTTTCAGCTCTGTCGGCCAAGTATAGAGTTAAAGAACTTGAACAGGAGATGAAAGAAGCGGCGCGGAAGCTCGACTTCGAACGCGCGGCTCAATTGAGAGATTATATTGACAAGTTAAGAGAAAAAGCGTAGTATAAAATTCAAAGCTTAAAGTGCAAAGCGCAAAACCACAGCTAAAAACTAAAAACTTTTAATGATAGGTTCTGAACTTTTAGCTTTGACTTTTGAATTTACTCTCATGCCTATCACTAAATCGGCAACCAAAGCCTTAAGACAAAGCAAAAAAAGACGGCAGCGCAATTTGAAGCGCGGACGCCTGCTTAAAGTTGAGCTGAAAGAGCTGAAAAAATTAATTGCCGCGAAAGACAAAAGAGGCGCCCAAGCTCTTTTGCCGAAGATTTATCAAGTCCTTGATAAGGCGGTTAAAAACAATCTCATTAAAAAGAATACTGCTGGCCGATTAAAATCCCGGCTAACCAAGAGCGTTAACAAGATCTGAGTTCACCGATGAGCCCCAAAAATTCTGTCTTAGGATTAGCTGTGCTTGTTTTAAGCGCTAAATCCAACTCGCCTATTTTTATCAGTATGGATTTTAAATCATTTATTTCGAAAGACTTCGCCTGACGCGAGGTTTTTTCTAATACGTAAGGATGCAGGCCGAGACCCCTCGCGGCTGAACCGGCGCTTTTTACTTTAAGCAGGTTCCGGATATGCCAGGCAAGAAGTCCGAGTAATTCAACAGGCTCTTCCCCGGCTTCTAGGGCCTTGTGCCAGAGCAGAAGCGCTCTCTTTTTATTTTGAGCGCCAATGGCATCAGTCAGATCAAAAATATTGATGCCCGTTTTTTGATTTACCAAATTCTGGACATCCGGCAGGCGGACGATTCCTTTGATTTTGTAATTTGCGATTTTCTGGATTTCCCTTGATTGGCGCCAAAGATCGCCCCCGATATTTTCAATAAGGTAATCAAGCGCCTCACCGTCAAGATCTATACCGCAAGACCGAGCAAGGTCAACAAGCCAAGATTTTAACCGGGCGCCAGAAAGCGGTTTAAATTCCGAAGAAAAATTGGGTTTTTTTATCAAATATTGAAAGAGTTCGTTCTTGGCTGGCGCTTCATCCCAATGTATAGCGATAAAAATAATCTCCCGGCTCGTCGGCAGATTGTATGATTCCAATAAAGCGACGGCTTTTTCTTCTCCGGCTTTAAGGATATTTTTAACCACGATTAACTTCTTTTCGGGAATTAAAGATTCGAACTTTAAATTCATCTCCAAATCTTCAAACCCGTTCTCGGTAAAATCCAAAGAAATAAAATTAAGAGCGCTAATATTTTTCGCCTTATAACCGTCAAAAAGCTCCTTTAACTTTTGACTGATCCGGTAAGAATCTTGACCGTAAAGAAAGATAATCATATTTGGGCATTTTTATTTTTTAACCTTGGGAATTCCTAAATCTTTGCAGATTTTATTCGCAAGCCAATTATCTATTTCGTTATGTCGAGGCACGGTTGAAACCCGATTGGTCTTTATATTGTGAAAAACAGAATGCCTCTTTCCTTCGCGGAATAAGAGGCATTCGTGATTTTTTAGATACAAAAGCAATGCGCGTCTTTTCATAACTACCTATCGTGCCGGCAAAGCGACGTGGATTGGCTCGCGAAAAATCGTCCTACGGCGCGAACCCGACAGTATCTTGCGGTTGGATTCCAAAATCAAAACAAGCGCCTCTTCCAAATTCTCTTTTGCTTCACGCTTTGTCTTTCCTTGAGTATTCGCCCCGGGCACTTCTTCCACCCAAGCGATATAGCGGCTACCGCGCTTTTGGTATACTGCCGTAAATTCTCGTTTTGTCATATTAGTTATAATAAATTTTATTTCAACTTTTGGCAACTCGGACAAAAGTGAGCCGAGCGGCCGCCGATTTTTAGACGCACTATCTTGCCAGAGCAGGAGCGAGGACAAGGCTCCCCTTCCCGCTGGTAAACCAGGCGGACATTGCCGTAACGGCCCGGCCGGCCGTATCGCGGTAGTCGGAAGTCGAAGTGCCGCGGAGTTTCACGGCTTTTTTCAAAATGCTTTTTACAGCGTCAAAAATCTTTTTTAAATCTTCATCGCTCAATTTCTCGATTTTATAAAGCGGATGAACGCGGGCAATAAACAGAATTTCATCGGCGTAGATATTACCGATACCCGAAACGACGTTCTGGTCCATTAAAATCTTTTTTATCGGCCCTCTTTTTTTCCTAATTAAACTTATAAACTTATGAACTGTAAAACTGGAAGTGAGAGGATCGGGCCCGATATCTTTTACGTCTTCAAGTTTTTCAAAATCTTTTTTGTCCACAACTAAAATTTTTCCGAATTTACGCAAATCAGAAAACGCCATCATCGCGCCACCTGATAGAAAAAACATCGTTCGTATATAGCCGTTAACCCGTTCTTGGAGCGGCCCTTTCCCGACAGCCGCCCATTTGCCGTTTTCCAGCCGCCACTTCCCGATAAGCAGATGCCCCGTCATTTTTTGATGGATTAGCATCTCTTTACCGCCTGACAAATCAAATATGATATTTTTTCCGAGCCGCCAGACTTTTTTTATGCTTTTGTTTTTGACGGTTTTTTTAAAACCTTCAAAACCGCCCGGAGAACGCTTAAATGCCTTGGGCCATTCGGTCCATATGTCGGTTATGGTCTTGTCGCGGATTTTTTTATTCAAATCGTTGACGATTGTTTGTACTTCCGGGAGTTCGGGCATGTTAATTATGTTTTAATCTGCATAAAGATAATTATAACAAAAAAAATAAAAAAGTGCCGTACGCGCGAACGCGTACGGCACTAAGCCGTTCCAAGGGCTAAATCCCAAGGGTCAAGAAGATCCCAAGGGATTAAGGCCCAAGGACTTAGCTATTTGCGAGCAAGGCCGCGGGATCATTGCCAAGCCAGTCGATGCCGAGCCAAGAGTAGTGCCGGTTCCACGCCCCGTCAGCGAAAAAAAGACAGCGAACATAGGGGTAGCCGACCGAGCCGCGGAAGATGGTAGCCCAGAAGAAGATGTAACGGGTGTTGCCCCGATCATCCTTCTTCCAGTCCTCGGGAATTAGGTGAGGATTGTCGTAGAGAGCGTCGAGCAGGTTCGCGTTGAGTACGGGCTTGCCCGTCAGCTCCTCGCGAAGGTCGTAGCCCTTGAGCAACTTGCCGTTCTGCTGCCGACGGGAAAGATACAGGACGACCTTGCGGCCGTTCAAATACAATCCATCGGATCGCTTCTCGACGATAGCCCAGCCTTCGCCGATGTGCTGTTCCACTTCTGCTTCGTTGAATGGGAGCTTCGGTGAGGCGCCGAGGTTCACAGCGATTGTGGTTTCGTTAAGGGTAGTCGCCCGAGTAGCATCTTCGGCCGTCTGTTTTTCGAAGTGCTGATCGCCGGTGACACGCTGTGCCATGACGTTCTCCTTAGTAGATATGTATTAAAAAGAGCTTAAATCTTACACAAAGATTGTAGCATAAATAGTATTATATGTCAAATATCTGTTGTGGTTCAATAGCTTGGAACCACCCTGGTAAAATATGGGAATGTATACCATATACAATCGTCTGCCTCGCATCCGCATGGAAGCGG
>MEYR01000008.1 GCA_001774075.1 Candidatus Azambacteria bacterium RIFCSPLOWO2_01_FULL_44_84 | reverse complement strand
CGGGTTTTTATTTGATTTTTCGCCTAAAAATAGGATAATTTGATAGAATTTGTTCGAGCGTAGCAAAATATTGATTCAACCGAATAAAACTATAAAAAAGACACTCCTCATAATTATCGCTATTTTAATTATCGTGGGGTTTGGTGTGACCTGGAAACTAACGAAGAAAGAGGCGCCACCGTTCCGTATTACCAATTTTGAAGAATGCGCTAAGGCCGGCAATCCGGTAATGGAGTCATATCCCCGCCAGTGCCGACACGGTGACAAAACATTTACTGAAAACATCGGAAACGAGCTTGAAAAAAGAGACCTTGTTCGCCTTAGTACGCCGCGGCCAAATCAGGTTATACAAAATCCGCTCACTATCAAGGGAGAAGCGCGAGGTTTTTGGTTTTTTGAAGCGAGTTTCCCGGTTATCTTGACCGATTGGGACGGCCGAATAATCGCGCAAAGCATCGCAACCGCGAATGGCGAATGGATGACCTCGGAATTTGTGCCATTTGAAGCGACGCTCACTTTCACGTTAGACAAAGATGCATACAGCAATAGAGGAACACTTATACTTCGCAAAGATAATCCATCCGGCCTTTCTGAACATGATGACGCGCTCGAGATTCCGGTGATATTTGCCGAAGTCGCAGCGTGCACCCAAGAAGCAAGGCTTTGTCCCGATGGATCATATGTGAGCCGCACCGGCCCAAATTGTGAATTTGCGTCTTGTTCTTCGGCGGGAATTAGCTGCCAAAAAGATTCTGATTGTCCTTCGACGCAATATATATGTGAAGAATTACAAGGTGTGGGCACCGCGTGTCCCAGCACTGACCCTTCATGCGTCTCCACCCATACTATTATAAAAGGAGGATGTAAATTGAAAGAAGGCAATCAGTGTCGCGTGGATTTGGATTGTGCTTCTGGAGATTTATGTAATAAAAATATCTGCACCAGTCCGATCGGGAAACAATGCACTGGACCGAGCGATAAAAGCTGTCCTACAGATTTTGAATGCGTACAAGGTTGCGGTTCGCCCGTCGGATACCCGGGCGAACCGCCCCCTCCCTATTTCTGCCAGCTCAAGGGATATATTCGGACGTGTCCCATATGTCTTGCCAAAAATACGTTGATTGATACTCCCCAAGGCGCAATTCCGGTGCAAGAAATTCAAAAATGGACGCCGATCTGGACCGTCAACCAATCCGGCGAGCGCGTTCCGGGAATCGTTATCAAGACAAGCAAAACTCCGGTTCCGCGGGGGCACAAAATGGCAGAGTTGGTACTTGATGACGGACGCGCGCTTCTTGTTTCTCCTGGGCACCCCACCATTGACGAGCGCACGGCGGGAGATCTTGTAGAGAGCGACATTTATAATGGCGCCCGGGTTGTTTCCGCGCAGCTCATACCCTATGATGGAGGATACACTTACGACTTGCTGGTGTCGGGCGGAACCGGATTTTACTTCGCAAACGGAATTCTTCTTGATAGCACTCTCCGCTAGCTTCCCTGAAGTCTGCGTAAACATTCTAATATTCTGCCCTTGATAGCGATTCGCTTTTGTGATAATTTAAGCGGTAATATTACATTTTGTAAAAAAGGTCGAATTTTGTAGTAATTTGTAGTAATTTAAACTCTTAAATTACAATCATGACAATAAAATTACGAATGATCGCGAATTCCCTGATTATTTTGGTTCTTGTCTTTGGACTGGCCGGATTCGGGGGACTTGCGACACAAGCGGTTTCGGCGGGCTCACCGCAGGCAGCCGGAGCCCCAGAGCGGGTAATCATAACCTTCAACCACGCGATCAATGAGGACGCGAGAGCCGCTCTTGAAAATATGGGCGGCCGGGTACTCAAGGAGCTTCCGCTCATAAACGGCGCGGTTGTGCTTTTACCGAATGAAGCGGCCGCGTCTGATATTGGTATTTTGGCAAGCGTTCGCTCCGTTGAAAAAGACGCGCGGGTTTTTGCTTTGAGACCGCCCAAGGGAGGTGGCGGTTCTACTCAACCGGCAGAAGTGCTTGAGTGGGGCGTAGATCGCGTTGACGCTGAACTTGCTTGGGCAACGAGTCGTGGGTTAGGCGTTAATGTGGCAATCATTGACACCGGTATTGATAAAGACCACGCCGATTTGGTTGATAACCTTAAAGGCGGCGTGAACTTTGTTTCAAAATCGCCGGTTAAACCAGCAGACCCAAATAAGTGGGATGATGACAATGGACACGGCACGCACGTTGCCGGCATTGTTGCGGCCCGCGACAACGAAATCGGAGTTATCGGCACAGCTCCTGAAGCGTATCTTTGGGCAGTGAAAGTTCTTGACCGCAACGGCTCGGGATATACGAGCGATGTGATTGACGGAATTACTTGGGCGAAGAAT
Organism: Candidatus Azambacteria bacterium RIFCSPLOWO2_01_FULL_44_84; assembly: GCA_001774075.1. Taxonomy (GTDB): domain Bacteria; phylum Patescibacteriota; class Minisyncoccia; order UBA10092; family UBA10092; genus 2-02-FULL-45-18. The sequence continues at coordinate 10,814 of MEYR01000008.1, read as the reverse complement.
AACGGCATGCAGGTTATAAATATGAGTTTGGGCTCTGGAACCGATGTGCAGGCGCTCCATGACGCGGTTGATGTCGCGTATGCCGCCGGCGTTGTAATCGTTGCCGCGGCCGGAAACTCTGGCGATGGCGATGGTTCTACGAACGAGGTAATTTACCCCGCAAAGTATTCTTCGGTGATTGCGGTTGCCGCAACCGCTGTTGACGATTCTACTCCAAGCTGGAGCGCAGAGGGTGAAGAAATAGAGCTTGCCGCTCCCGGTGTAAGCATTCGCTCAACCTGGAATGACGGTCTATACAACACTATCAGCGGAACTTCTATGGCAGCGCCGCATGTTGCCGGAGTCGTTGCTTTGGCGCTCGCAACTGCGGTGCAAACGGCATACGATGTTGATTTAGATGGCTTGTGGGACCCGGCAGAAGTACGCGCAGCGCTTCAAGCGACCGCGGATGATTTGGGAGCCGCAGAGCATGACAATTTCTACGGATACGGATTGGTTGACGCAGAAGAAAGCGCGACAGGAAGTCAGACAAACCCATAAATCCTTCGGTCTCAAGTTCATACACAACCAAAAAGCCCCCAGTAGGGGGCTTTTTGGTTGTGTATTGAGCCTTTTATTTCCCAAATTGCGGCCTGCCCCGTAGGGTTGCGAAGCAACTCCTACGGGGTTCGAAATGCGTGAACCCCGTTAGAGAAAAACCGCTGCAAACGGCTGAAGCCGCGACGTTCTCTAACGGGGTGAAGCGCGCAGAGCCGTCAAAAAACCGCTTTTCTAAAGCGGTTTTTTTGTTTCGTTAAATACCAAACATTATTTCAGAAATTGCGAGAGTTTTTCCAGTATTTCGTTTAAAGAATTGGTGATTTGCAAAATGGCGGCTAGATTTTTTGCGCGAAGGTCGAGAATTGAAGAAAAAGGAGTGGTATTTGCAGTACCATCTTTAACGCAGCGAAAATAAAGAAAAGTGAAACCCTTGTCTATTGTGCTGGTAAATCCATTCGTATTATTACTATCAAAATGCACATAATATGCACTATCTCCGCTTTCTTGCGATGTCCAATAATCGGCATAACCCTCCCGGAAACCATAAGTAGTTTTTTGTTGATTCAATATACTTAGCTCGGCCACAGTCGGTAATCTGGCGCCAAGATTACTGCAAGTAGATTTAGCTGTTTGCCAACTTCCTGGACCACTATCAACGGAATTCGGCGTGAAAGATAAGGAATTTGAGGTTGACTCTGGCAATGGTGGCATTGAAGCTTGAACAGTATACTTAACATTTGTATTTACGCAATCAACTATCCATCCCTCTAATGGGAAATCCGAAGGGTCAAAATCAACAGTCCCGCTTGTTATAGAGGTGGGGCACGGCGGAGTGCCAGTCTTAGGACTGCCGCCCCATATAAAGGAAGTGCCTGTATGAGCGCAAATTTTACCTCCAGCACAACTTATAAGAAATTCGCTGATGCCTTCCGGATCAACCAATGTTAAATTATATTTGATATTATCGTATTGGCCGGGGAATAGTCTTGTGGCGGTTAAACTGCTATTACCCGGACCGCCGGAAACTGTTCCTGATGTAGTAAAAGATTGGCCGCCGCTTGTTGCAAGGTTTCCGCCGCTATCTTTGGATAAAGCTTTAAAGTAATAGGTGGTGGCGGCAGTTAAACCGCCGATTTCAGCGCCGGTAAGATTCACGGAATGAGAGGTAGTTAAAGTACTATTGAGATTAGTAACTGCTCCGTAAGAAGTCGTCAGGCCGTAATAAATCTGGCTAGTAGCTGGCTTGTCTGTATTCCAAGTGATAGTAGCTGACGTACTTGTGATATTTGAGACCTGAATATTAGAAATAATCGGCAGTGTAGTTACAGTTTCGGTTGTCGTAGTCGCGGTAGCCACGGGTTGAGCAGGAATCGCAGGAGTAGCCGAAGTTACCGTTGGAGTTGCCGATATTGCAGGAGTGGCAGTAACGGTGCCAGAAGGGGTAGTGGTTGGTAGGATTATTGGAACCAAAGAGGCAATTGACGAACAATCAATAAAAGCGCATCCAAATAGACCGCAACTGAGACTGTTTGCATCTCCTATGCCTTTATTATCGTAAGTGGCGACCAGTCGTTGGGCGGGACTATTAGTTGTTTTGCAATAATTCTGAAAAAGGTAATCGTAGATTGATTTGGTGCAAGCGGTTTTTAATCCGGCAGCGGTGTTAACGCCGCTGACAGCGTATTTGGCAAATCCATTGCCAAAATTGGCGATAGAAAAAGGAGGAATATCTGTGTACTTATCTTTTATTAGACATACTCCGGTTGGAGCCGTGATTACTGGTTGAACCGGAGTCGGCGCAGTAATTCCGACCGACGGCGTTGTAGTAGAAACTTCAAGTTTCTTCTGAATTCCGGGAGCGGTTAGAAGTCCCGGCGGTATGACGCCAGAAGCGCCGGCTCCCTCGGTAATAAGTTCATTGAGTTTGGCGATAGTTTTGGGACCGACTATGCCAATGGCTTCTATCCCTTGTTTTTCTTGAAATTTTCTGACCGCGGTTTCAGTCAAGGGTCCGAAATAACCCGAGACCAACCCTTGAGGATAGATTTCGGGAAATTGTTTGAGAAATTCCTGAAGCTGTTTTACTTCGTCTCCGGTTGCGCCCAATCTTAGAGCTTTGGTGAATCTAAGCTCGGTTTTGACAGCTTCCAGTTCGATTTTAGTTGAGGACACTTCGGCCTGCAGTTTGCTTACCTGCTCTTGCAGGGATTTAACTTGTTCTAAAAGCTGTTGGATCAATGCCTGGACATCTTTTTGAGCGATCTGCGCGAAAGTCGGATTAACAAAAACCATCCCTATTATTAAAACAAAAAATAATAGTAGTAAAAATATTATCGGATGTTTCATTTTATTGAAATATTTAAATTAATGAAATTTCTTGTATTCTACCATAATGCAAATTGCCATGCAAAGGAAACGGGGACACCGATACTGGGGTGAAGCTGGGTACGGGGCAGGCAAAAAAGATAATAAATGGTAAAATGGGTTTATGGAGATTATTTACATCGCCATATTGACTGTATTTGCCACCGGCATTGGCACTCTGACAGGATTCGGCACATCAACTATCATGGTGCCGGTATTATTATTGTTTTTTCCGCTCGCGCCGACGCTTTTGCTCGTTGGGATCATCCATTGGTTTGGCGACATTTGGAAAATCGCGCTTTTTCGGCAAGGAGTGCGCTGGCGTCTGATCTTGCTCTTTGGCGTTCCCGGCGTTATTTTTTCTTTTCTTGGCGTCCGTCTTGTCTTTGCAATTTCGGGAACGCTTCTCTCACAAACTCTTGGCGGTTTCCTCGTTGCGTATGTTGTTTTTCTTTTTCTGAATCCAACGTTTAAATTCAAACAAAATGCACTAACAGCGACTATCGGCGGCGCTCTTTCCGGTTTTTCCGCGGGGATATTCGGCGTGGGCGGCGAGATACGGGGCGCGTTTCTCTCTGTTTTTGATTTGTCGAAAGCGGTTTATATCGCCACCGCCGGCGCGATCGGTTTGGCGATTGATTCCACTCGGCTTGTCGCGTATGTTGCCGGAGGCATACGGCTTTCGGATTTTTTCTTATGGGGGCTTATTCTCTTTATTCCCGCCTCATTCCTTGGGGCGTATTTTGCCAAGCGCGTCGCAGATAAAATACCGCAAAAAAAATTTCGAATGATAATTGCCACATTCCTGCTGCTCATCGGCATAAAACTGCTTGTATTTCCATCATAACCCCAATCCCCTCTTTTTTTGGATTTTTAATTAAAAAAGGATTAAAATAATCAATATATGTTTGAACTGACAAATAAAGTGGCAATAGTGACGGGCGGTCGGCGCGGTATGGGCAAAACCCATGCTTTGGCTTTGGCCGGTCAGGGTGCGAAGGTTGTCGTCACAGACATTGACGCCAATGAATGCGCGCCAGTGGTTGAGGAAATAAAATCAAAAGGCGGCCAAGCGGCTTGCTTCAAAATGGATGTGTCAAACAAAGCCGAGGTGGAACAGGTATTTGATGAAGTGATTAAACAATTCGGGCGATTAGACGTCTTGGTAAATAACGCGGGTATTTATTTCTCAAAACCCGCGTTGGAACTTACCGAAGAGGACTGGGATAAAATGATTGATATTAACCTCAAGGGTCAATTTCTATGCGCGCAAAAAGCCGCTAAAGAAATGGCAAAAAACAAATGGGGACGAATCATTAATATATCCTCGGTTGCCTCCGGGCAGGTCGGCGTTGGAATCGCCGGCGGCGCGCACTATACCGCGTCAAAAGGCGGGATTATCGGGATGTCAGAAACTCTTGCCGTTGAATGGGCTCCTTTGGGGATTAATGTGAATGTCATTGCCCCCGGCGCAATTGATACTCCGATGATACAGGCCGCGCAAATACCAAAAGAGGCAATGGACGCAATGATAGAGCGCGTGCCGCTTAAACGAATCGGGAAACCGGAGGAAGTGTCCGCCATGGTTGTCTTCCTCGCGTCTGAAGAAGCAAGTTATGTTACTGGCGCTATATTCTATGTTGATGGCGGCTGGCTTGCTGTGTAAACCCTGTTAGAAGTCCATTGCGATTTTTCTGCGCAATGGCAGCCGCTTTCAGCGGCTTACTTCTAACGGGGTAAAGCTGAAACGACAATCGATTAATTCGAAACTTGAAAATATTTCGGCGAACCGTTCCAGCCGTCGCTTAACGCTTCCAGCACTCCGGTACCTCCTCCGGCCAAAGGAGACGATAATCCGGAAAGCGTAACTCGTTCAGCTTCATTTTCTAAGTTGGCGTAAAGCGCGCACTTTTCACCGTTTGCGGTTACAAGATATTTGTAGAACGATTCGCTGTCTGTGCCCACTTTCGGATCTTTCGGCGTTTGCGAAAGCATGTTCGCGTATTGCGGATATTTAATTCGCAGTTCATCAAGAATACCGATAAGATCATATTCTCCCGCGCCCCCATCGGGAAGATAACAAGAGGCGGAAAAAAATCTTCCGATCTGGGAAATTTCCGCTTTGCGTTTGGTATCGCGCGCTTTTTTGCGAGCGGAATTTAGGGATGGAATAATAAGAGACGCGATAACGCCGATTATTGCTATAACAATAAGAGTTTCTATGAGGGTAAAACCTTTCTCGCCTTTCATCATATTAAATCGCTTTCCCGATTCAATAATACTATCACAACCGCGTAAAGTAAATTTTCTTATTATAATCGGATATATTTTGGAAATAGGCGCGGCCTTGGTTATTACGCGGTCCTAATTCGTAAAATCCTAAAGTTACGTAATCATCGGCGTCAAATTCTTCTCTTGTTAGCGCGCCGTTTTTAAATTCGCCTAAAACTTGAGCGCTGAATTCCGTCGCGCCGGAATTGATTTTCGCCGGCAAGAGCCGGCTCATAAACAGCGCGCCGGTACCTTCGGGGCAATCCGCGTTATTGAAAATTAAACCGCCGACCGATCTTTTGGCAAGCCAAGAACCGCCAAAATCGCACGGATAATATTCAAAACCCAAAACCGAATTATTGCCGCCGACACTTAAGCCGTCTCGATAATCGCCGTCCAAGAAAGAATAGCCGAGCGGCGGCTCTTGATTGAAAAAGAAAAGAACGGCAAGCGGCTTTCCTGAATCGCTCAACGGATATCGGTCAAAATTCAACTTCAAAACAGTAGAAGTGGCTCCTTCCGCCTCTCCCCATTCAATTCCGGTTATGCCGAATGGCGGCGGAGTATCGGGAACTTCATACGCGGCGAATATTGGTTCGGAAAAATTATCTTTTTCATCAAAAGCCGCGAGCTTAAAATCGTAGCCGGCGCCCGGCTCAACGGCAATATTTATGAAGTTATCGGACGCCGCAATCGCCTTATCAGTATATTCCAAACGATAGTTAATAGAATCATCTGGACTATCCGGATCGGTTGATTTATCCCAAGAAATTTTCAATAAAGACTGGTTTTGATCATATTCGAAATTGAGGTTGGGGGGCGCGGTTGGCGGTTTGGAATCGGGAGTATTATCTTGAAAATAATATTTTGTTTTGTCCAAAGCTACTAAACTTACGGTTGAATTGTTCGGCTCATAGCCCGGTTGAAAACTGTAAAAAGCGGCGGAAATATAGTCCTGATTTTCAATTGGAGGCGAATCAAGAAAATTTTCTCCGGATACTTCAAGCGAAACGCGATTGTCTTCAAGCAGGGGCCAATTGAAAGAAAAGCTCGCGTGATTGCCGGCAATAGGAGAACAGCTGTTCTGGCCATCGGGTAAAATAAGAGCCGAGCCTTTAGTTTTATAGTCGCCCCCAAGACAATTAGGATAGCCGACGACGAAACCGCCGGGCGCGATTAGCCCCCAATTTTTGTAAGGCGCGTTTCCGGTATAATCAAGCCAAAAAATATCTTGAACCGCTGGCGCCGCCGTGTTTTTATAAAAAACCAAAACCTGCCAATTATTTATCGGCTCCTGGCCCGAAGCTAAATGTTTTAATTTAAAAGGAATAAGCGGATTTTGATTCCAGACTAAATCTAAAAAGTATTTAGTGGTTGTGGAATTTTGCGCCGGATAAAAAAATAAAGAGTCTAAAAAACTGTAAGCGTTAACGGTCGCTTCAGCCGCTTGCGATCCCAAGCCGTCTTTATCAAAAGCCTGAATTTCAAATTTATAATTCCGGCCGATTTCTTTTATTTTCTTGGCAAATGAAGTGCTGGCAGTCGCCTCCCAAAAAATCGTTGAAGTGCCGATTATTTCCGACAAGCGGTAAGTTGTCGCGGAGCCGTCAAAGCCAAAAGAGGCGTCCCAATTGAAATTCAGCTCCAGATTTCCGGAGCTGAAAGCGGCATTAAAATTTTTAATTGTTTGAGGCGCCGATCTTGGTTCCGGAAGATTCTGGCTGTTTTGGGGGCTTGGCGCGACGCGCGCTTCCCAGTCATTGACGATGTCGGTATCGCAGCCATTACCCAAATATTCGCCCCCGCCTTGAGCCGAAACACAACCATTTTGATAAGCTTTTCTTTCAAAACTTTGGCCTTCTGGCAATGAGCCGTCGTAAGAAACCGCGTCAATCGCGTTGCCTTCAGTATCAAAGAGCGAAATAGCGGCGCCGGCATTGTTAAGAGACCCCGATCTTTTTATGTCCTCCGGCGGAGCGCCGTTATAATTATTCAAACCGATCAAAAGAAATCCATGGCTTTTTATAATAAAAGAATCATCGGACTTGGAACCGAACTTTGCCAGAGAGGTTTTTGAGCCGCCGGCGCTTAAAGATTCCAGAGACCAATCGTCAAGATTTTTATCAGAGTTGGTTGGATTATAAAGTTCTATAAATTCTTTGCCCGCGTCATTGCCTTCGGCATTATATAAAACCTCGCTTATGAGAATGTGGTCAGATCCGCCGAGGATTATTAATTCATCAGGCGCCGCCGGAGACGCGTCGTTTACAGACGGGCTTGTGTCAGATTGAACAGTCGGATTATCGGCCGGAGGCGGGCTTTCATTGCCTCCGCCCCCGCTTCCGCCGCCTCCGTTTCCGGAACCCTGCGCCGCCGCTTGAGAATTTTCTTTCTTAGGAGTGCCCAAAACTCCATTTTCTCCCGAACCGTTATAAGTATGCCAAGAAAAATCCGCGCCGCGCTCCATTGAGCGTTTTTGAGCGTTGTCGCCAGCCGGCCAATTCGGATCGGCCATGACTTGATCGATAACATCGCAATTTTTATTAAATAATTTTAATCCTTCGTCGCTATTGCCAAGCGGGCCCGCGTAGATTTGATCCGCCGGCACATTGGGCGACGAATTATCGCTTGATCTTTCAAGAAGATAAAAATTTCCCGAGGAAATTTTGCCTTCAAGCGTTGTTTTTATCTGCTCGCCTTTATCTATAATCTGCCAGCCGGAAACATCTAAGGGCGCGCCAGAAATATTTTTGAGCTCAATCCATTCGTCGTTTGGACTATTGGCGGAACCCATCCATGCCACTTCGTTGATAATTAAATTTTGGAATGTCGGAAATTTGTTGGTATTGAAACCGCATGTTAGCGCGGGCGGCGGCGATGAACTTGAATCACTGATTGTCTGCGGAGTCGGGGCTGGCGGATTATTAACGGGACTGACGGACTGAAGATTTAAAGCAACTATTTCTGTTTCTATACTCGTTTCTGTTTCTTTTACTTCCGGCTCTGTCTTTATTTCTGCTTTCTCATTCTCTTTAACCGCGTTCTCTAGTTTTGGAACGCTACCGTCCGATCGTAATTGAGTTACGAAACTAAATCCATCTGCCGCCCCGAATTCGTCAATTGGTTCCTCGTTGCTGTTGCCGAATAGACTCCCAAAACCGCTAAGCAAAGTGGAAAGAAAAGGCTTTCGGGATTTTTCCAATTCGTATTTCGCTTTTGTTTTTTCCGCTTCCTGAAAAAAAAGATTTATAATACCGGCATTGTATTGAACTGATTTGGTAGAGAGACGAGACCAATAATCATTGATAATAATGTCATCAAGCTGTGCGTCATCTAATCCTTGACTATTACTTTCTGTATACCAGACGAAGTCAGATTTTTTCTTACCTAAGACTAAAAAATAATTATCGTCATTGCTTTTAATAACTCCATAAACATAATTCGATGGTAACTTTTTATTATCTACGAACTCAATTGCCCGTGGTTTATCATAATTATCAATAGAATCTTTGCTATAAAAATTATTATTAGAGTATTTCGCCATTTCATCAAAATATACATTCAAATCCGCCAGCAATACCGGTTTTTTATTATTCAATCTGCCTGTCAAATCCTTATCGGGATTTTCCTGATTAAATTTTTTAGTCCAATTTTCATAAGGACTGCCGCCGTCATCAAATGGCGGATGGGCATCGTTGCGAGTATGGTCGGGCACCGAAGCATCCTGGATCAAATGAATTACGTGCCCCAGAGTATAAAACGCTCTTTCGGTCTGCCCTTGCGCGTAAAGATCCAGAGCTTTCTGCCAGGTAAAATTGCTCTTATCAAAAATCGATTCAATTTTTTCGGTTTCTTTGGCAGAAAGTATTGAAGCGACGGAAAAAGGAGAAAGGCGGTAAACCAGCTTAGTTTGGCTTTTTTCATCCTGCGCCCAGTCTTTTGATTTAAGCCCATTGTAAACGCCGTCATTCAGGCCGCGGTTATTGACCGGATCGTAAAAATGATTTACCCATCGGGGCGCGTCGTCTTCGCGCCGCGCGCCGTCAATAACAAAATTTACCAAATAGTCTTTTACGGGGTTTTTGGAGAAATTTTGATTATAAAATTTTATGGTTTCCTTGGTTAAAAAAGCGTGGGTGCCGATGCTGTAAGCGATGGCATCAGAAACAAAAAAGGCGCTAAAAAGCGCCTCCACAACCAAAAATGTCAGAATGCGTCGCATCATAAGCTTTCTATTTTCCAAGCTTTAGAATATTTATTAAATCTTAAGTCTATTATCAGATTATCCGTATTGTCATTATTACGTATAACAAATTGCTGATTACCGTCATACAAGGATTTATAAAACTTATAACTTGAAAAATCGTCAGCCATTTGTACTAATAAGTTTTTACTCCTAACTCCTTCTAAATATCGTACCCACTTCTCCCTGCTTAAATTTTCATCCAGTAAAAAGTATTTGCTTGCCAAATCTATATCGCCTTTGCGCAAAGCGTCAACAAACATATCAAGAGTTTCCTGGGGTGTCTTGCCGCCGTATGTATCGGCGGTCATCGCTTCAATGTATCGCTTTTCCGCTTCCTGATATTGCTTTACCGATTCGGCTGCCGAATCATATCTCAAAAAATTATACCAATATAAATAACCTCCCGCGGCTGAAATCGCGGCAATCAGCAATATATATCCAAAAGCTTTCTTATTCATGGCATGAAACAATAAAAACACTCTATCTTTCTCGCCGCTCGATGTCAATATCTATCTGAACCTGGACATGGGGCGTGGCTGGGCATACTAAAAAATAGGTGTAATAATATTGTTGGATTTTGTTTATAAAAAATATAAAATCGATCTATGCCTAAAAAAATACTTTTTCTTGATATATTGGCGGATAATCCATGGCGCCGGCAGGAGTTAGAAAGTCCCTACGGCGGCCTTTCTTACCCCGAACATTTCAGGCAGTTTACCGGCATCGCCAAAAATCAATTCATCTCGATTGACGCTTTCGGTGAAAAACTGCCCGACCCCGCTAAATTCCGAGCCATAATCTTGGGTGGATCGGGTAAAGACCCGGTCAAAAAACAGGAAAGTCCCTGGATACTGGAAACATATAAATTCATCCGCAAAACTGCTGATAAAAATATTCCCATACTCGGCATCTGCGGCGGACTGCAATTTGTCATCAAGGCTTTGGGCGGTGCGATAGTGAAAAACTCAAAAGGCCGAAATTTCGGGAACTCGCTCGTAACGCTCACCGCCGAAGGGCAAAAAGATCCGCTTTTTTCCGGCCTGCCCAAGAAATTTATGACGCAGGCAAGTCATCAGTGCGTCGCGCGCTCGCTTAAACCCGGATGGAAATTATTGGCATTTTCCGTTAAATCCCCAATTGACGCGATAGCCATCGGTAAAAACATCCGGCTTGTCCAGTTCCACCCGGAGGTTAGTCTCCGAAACGTCCGCGGCAAGGCGAAACTTAAAAGACAAGCGCTTATTAATGAGGGCTTCACAACGGAAAAAAATTTCCCGAAATTTCTGACAGCGCTTAAAGATACGAGCGAAACCGGAAAGAAAATACTGACAAATTTTTTGGAATATTTTATAAAATAAAATTCAGCTACCCGCGCATTACTATGCTATAGCAT
>MEYR01000007.1 GCA_001774075.1 Candidatus Azambacteria bacterium RIFCSPLOWO2_01_FULL_44_84 | reverse complement strand
TCTCCCCGGGATTTTTCAGACGATAGGCGTCAATATGGTAAAGATTTTTATAGCGTCCGGATTTCAGGAAAAACTGCTTTAATATCAGAAACGTGGGGCTCAAAACATTTTCCTTGACGCCCATGCCCTCGGCCAGGCCTTGTATAAAAGTAGTCTTGCCGGAACCAAGATGCCCTTCTAAAGCTATTATTAAAGCGTTGATTTGGCGTCTCTCACGCTTTAATTCGATGCCCAATGCCGCCGCTGTTTTTTTGGTTTCATCCGCGGTTTTTGTCACTATTTCCAAGCGCTCAAACATGGCTCAATATTAACAATAAAAGCGTTGCTCAGGCAACGCTCAATTTTTCATTTTTCACTTATAATTTTTAATTTCTTTTACTCCCAGTGGCTCGGAACCCAGGTCCGCGGGCAGTAGGTGTGGCCACCAGGCCTGGTATAACAACGGCTTTCGAAGTGGCCGGGGATCCAGCGCGGCGTACCGACTACAGGCGGTGGAGACGGAACAACGATAACGGGCGGATGAGTCGGCGCCGGGTAAATAACGGGCTGGATTGCCACCCTACAACCGGAGATTAAAAGAACTGCAAAGGCCGCGAGAATCCCGAATCGTTTCATCGGGAACCCTCCTGTCTGGTTGTCGTAAGCGTCTTTATTGCTTGATATTTTACGCCGAAATAAGGTTTTGTCAATCCCGAGGGTTTCTTTTCCAAACTTATCAGGTAGTAGAAATTGGACAAATTCGTTTTGCCCTTCGAATTCTTTATCACAGCGAATACGCTCTTTATATTTCTTAGAGGTTATAGCGGTCAAAACATGAAGCAGTCGGGCAAAAGAATTTGAAAGGGCAGCCCAATTTTCACTACCTGACTTATCCACAGTAAAATTTGACTGCGAATTCGGCTGGCGCTACGCTAATCTATTAATCTGCACCTACCAATTACGAATTTTTATTTTTCATTCGTAATTCGCTAAGATTCGTAATTCGTAGGATATATTATGGCCGAAAAAAATATCAAAGATTTCATTATTTCTCTCAATCTAAAAAAGAATCCGGTTGAAGAGCTCCGCTACGACCAGCTGAACAATGAGCTTAAAATTTACATCACGCCGAAAAGCAAAACTTTAACAATTGAAGATTTTGAATTTTCCCACGACGGCGAAGAAATAAATTTGGAGAACATCAAGATTTTGGGCGGTTTGATGGCCCGCCTGCGTTTTAATAAAGAAAAAAATATCTATTGGAGCGCGATTTTATCGAAAGACGGGATAAGGCAGCCCATTGAATACAAAGAACTTACCGAAGAGCTAAGAAACCATGTCGCCGGCATAAAAACTCTTATAATATTCAACGAAAAAGGGCCTTCTTTCACCTGGTCAGAAAATAAGTCCAGACTCCAGATTTTAGCCCAAAACCAAAATGGCCATTTTCATGATGAATTTTTGGAATTTTCGCTTGCCTCCGCTGATTTAAAGAATGAGATTAGCCGGATTTTAACGCTCTTTTAAAAATTACCCGATGTGTGGATGAATCGGTTTGTGAAGCGAGTGTTTTTGTTTTAGTGTGGGGATATGGACACTAAAGCGGAAGAACAAAAATCGCTACTGGAAAAGGTCAGGCGTCAAGAAGAAGAAAACCGAGCTAGAATTATAGCCGATCAAAGAGGATTTCCCTATATTAATTTGTCTTTTATCCCCATTGAAACCGACGCGTTGAGTATTTTGTCCAAGGCTAAATCTCAAGCGGCCAAAATCGCCATTATGAATCAGGAAGTGAAGACTCTGCGTCTTGCGGTTTTGGACCCGGACTCGACGGATGTTCAGGCTATAATCAACGAACTGGAAAAAAAGGGCTATAACATCAAGATGTTCGTCGTCTCGCCCTCAAGTCTGGAAAAAGCATGGAACCAGTACCCCGCGGAACGCGAAGAAAAAGAAATTACCGGCGAGGTCGCTATAACCAAACTTGTTTTTGACAAGCTCCAGACGGAAATAAAAAATCTTAATGTTTTTAAAGCCATTTTGGAAAAACTCTTTATCGGCGGCGCCACTCAACTGGTTGAGGCGGTACTCGCGGGCGCTATGGTTCTTGACGCTTCCGATATTCACTTTGAACCGGAAAAAGAAGCTGTCAGATTTCGACTCCGTCTTGACGGCGTCCTTGAAGATATATTGACTCTGCCCTACTCCGCCTACAAACCGCTGCTTGACCGCGTCAAACTTCTTTCCGGCCTCAAACTCAATATTCATGAACAGGCGCAGGATGGCCGGTTCACCATTATTGTCACGAACGAAATAGAAATCAGAACTTCAATCCTGCCAGGCGCTTGGGGCGAAAATATCGTAATGCGTATTTTAAATCCTGAAGCGACCAAGCTAACGCTGGAAAATCTCGGTTTTAGAGAAGATGATTTGAAAATAATCCACGATGAGCTACGTAAGCCAACCGGCATGATCCTTGCTACCGGTCCTACCGGATCCGGTAAGACCACCACACTTTACGCTTTTATTAAATTAATACTGACCTCAGAAATTAAAATTATCACAATTGAAGATCCGATCGAATACCACATTATGGGCGTATCTCAAACTCAAGTCGAACCGGACAAGGGCTATACGTTTGCCAACGGTTTGCGTTCAATCGTGCGCCAAGACCCTGACGTAATCCTGGTAGGCGAAATCCGCGACTTGGAAACGGCCGAAATTGCCATGCACGCCTCGCTCACCGGCCACTTGGTTCTTTCAACTTTACATACCAATGACGCGCCCGGAACTATTCCCCGCTTGATTGATTTGGGCGTTAAACCGCCAATCATCGCGCCGGCAATCAACGTCGCAATAGCTCAGCGTCTGGTGCGCCGCGTTTGCAAAAAGTGCGCGGAAATGAGACCGATTACCAAGCCCGAACTTGAGTCTTTAAAAAAAGTAATGGCGAATCTGTCGGCGCGCGCCAAATTACCGGTTGATTTGAACGAAAAGGTAAAGATTCCGGTCGCAAATAAGTGCCCCGATTGCGACACCGGATACTCCGGCAGAATCGCGGTAGTGGAACTGTTCCAGATTGACGATGAAATGGAACGCTTGATTATCACCTCGCCCGCCGAAGCGGAAGTTCGCGCCAACGCGAAAAGAAAAGGCATGGTAACCATGATCCAAGACGCGGCCATCAAAATTTTGAGCGGCATGACAACAATCGAGGAAGCTGAAAGGGTATTGGGCAAGTTTATATAAAATAAAATCGCGGTCAGTAATCTCTGGGCAATAGTCCCTGAAGCCAGCTCCAGGGGTTAGGAGAATCCTGTGGAATGACTCAGTCGGAACCAAATCACCCGGCTAGAGAAAATCCCGGAAAGGCTAAATAGTGTCTAAAAGCCTATATTGCCCAGAGATCACTGACCGCGTAAATATCGCTAATATTCTAATATAAAATTACTTTAATGTCAAGTCAAACCACCGATCCAAAGTTCAAACCCGAAGACCGGACCCTGGACCAAGCATTGCGCCCAAAAACGTGGGACGAGTATATCGGCCAGGATAAAGTCAAAACCAACCTAAGAATTCTTATAGAAGCCGCCAAAAGAAGAAGCGAGCCCATTGACCATCTCCTTTTATACGGCCCGGCGGGGCTCGGCAAGACAACTCTAGCCTATATTATAGCCCGGGAGATGCAGGCAAACATCAAGATTACTTCCGGACCGGCTATCGAAAAAGTCGGGGACTTGGCATCGGTGCTGACAAACCTGAACGCGCAGGATATTCTGTTCATTGACGAAGCTCACCGCCTTAATAAAATGGTCGAGGAGATCTTATATCCGGCAATGGAAAACCGCATCTTGCATATTATTATCGGCAAGGGGCCGTCGGCGAGAACTCTGCAACTCGACTTGCCGCCTTTTACTTTAATCGCCGCCTCGACCAGAATCGGCCTGCTTTCAAGTCCGCTCCGTTCCCGCTTTGGCGCTACTTTTCGGCTTGATTTCTATAACAAGCAGGACATTGAAAAAATTCTGGAACGTTCTTCACAGCTTTTGGGAATTTCCTGCGATTCCGATGCTCTGGAGTTTATAGCCAAGTCTTCGCGCTTTACTCCGCGCGTCGCCAACCGGCTTCTTAAAAGAGCGCGCGATTACGCGCAAGTGGAAGGACGAGGCTACATCGACAAAGCCGCCGCTCAAAAGGCTCTCGGCCTACTTGAAATAGACCACCAGGGCCTTGAGCCAACCGACCGAAAACTGCTTGAGGCGATTATTAAAAAATTCAACGGCGGACCGGTTGGCCTCCAGGCTTTAGCCGCGTCTACTTCGGAAGAAATAGAAACTATTGAAGATATTTATGAGCCGTATTTGATGCAGCTCGGATTTTTACAGCGAACTCCGCGCGGCCGCATCGCCACCCGCCTCGCTTACGATCATTTGGGGCTGGCTCTTCCTTTGGAAAATCCTAACTTATTATAACAATTGACAAAGCATACCGAGTCTTTATTATTCTAGATTCTAGATTCTCTCCCTACGGGAGATCTCCCGAAGGGACGATATTTTCTAAATTCTAATTCTTATGTCCGGACATTCCAAGTGGTCAACAATCAAACATAAAAAGGCGATTACCGACGCCAAACGCTCCAAGATCTTTTCCAAAATCTCGGCGCTTATTACCATTGCCGCCCGGGAAAAAGGCGGCGATCCCGCGAGTAATCCGACGCTCCGAACGACCATAGAAAAGGCCCGGGAGGTCAATATGCCGCGCGAAAACATCGACCGCGCGATCAAACGGGGCACGGGCGAAATCGCCGGCACGCGCCTGGAAGAAATTACTTACGGCGCTTTCGGGCCAGGCGGCGTGGCGATGCTGATTACCACAATCACCGACAACAAAAACAGGACTCTCGCCGAAATAAAAAAAATCTTATCCGATCACAACGGCAAATTTGTGGAAACGAGTTCCATTCAATGGATGTTCAGGCGCGAAGGCGCGGACTGGGCGCCCAACTCGCCGGTAAAGATAGAAGATGAGACCGTTAAAAAAGAGCTGACGGCGATTTACGAAGCGTTGGACGATCAGCAAGACGTCAACAATATTTATACTAACGAAGAAGAAGCGCGCTTATCTGAAGATTAACCTACCAATTACGAATATAATCGAATTACGAATTCGTAATTAGAGAAAATTCGTAATTCGTAGGAAAAATTATGTCAATAATTTTGGGTATTGACCCGGGCACTTCACGAATCGGTTTCGCTTTTCTTGAGAAGCGCGGCGACAGTATTAATCTTTTGGAATACGGCTGCCTCGAATTGGCAAAAAAACGAAGTCAAGTGGAGCGCTTAAAAGCGATAAATGACGAAATTGGCGGGTTAATCGGCAAGCACCGTCCGGAAACCGCCGCCGTTGAAAAATTATTTTTTTCAAAGAACACAAAAACCGCTTTGTCGGTAGCCGAAGCAAGAGGAGTCTTGTTGAACATCTGCGCCCAAAATGGCCTTAACCTTATGGAGTTCGCTCCCACCGAGGTGAAGCTCGCCCTAACGGGCTACGGCCGGGCCGAAAAATCCCAAGTCCAGAAAATGGTAATGAGCATATTAAAACTGCCAAAAATGCCCCAGCCGGATGATGCCGCCGACGCTATTGCGGTAGCTTTAACCGCCTGCTATACTAATAAAAATTTAAAAAAATAAGCTCAAAATAAAGGTCGGCCTCCTTAAATTAAGGGGAGGGGTAATGACAGCTTTAGCTGTCACCCCGACGTAACATCGGGATTATTACTAGAGCAACAACCTTTGAACAATTAAATTTTATGACACAAAAACTTATAGTATTAAAACATGACGATGATGAGTACGCCGGCCATGATAAAGATGGCTCAGGTGACGGCACCGATGACTTAGATAATTGGGACAACGAGCTTAAGGAAGAAGAGAAAAAAGAAGACGAGTTAAGTGGCTTAGATGACGTGGATACCGCGGATGACGAAGATGGTAATTATTAAATTAAACGAAAACCCCCACCACATCTTCGCAGATGTTGGCGGGGGTTTTATTATTTCAGCTATTATTTTGTAATTATTTTTCTAAAGTTTCTTTTACCTACCTGCACGACTATAGAACCACTGATCTTCAACTCAGCTTTAATGTCTTTAACGGCTCCCCTGTCAATTTTCACCGCTCCCTGTTCAACAAGCCGCCTGGCCTCTGATTTTGAAGAGGCAAGGCCTGTCTTAACCAGCAGGTCTACAATCGGGTAAGGGCCCGCCTTCAAGCTGACAGCTGATATTTTCCCCGGAAGTTCCTTATCAATGAAAATTTTGTGGAATTCATGGGCCGCTTCTTCGGCCTTTTTAACGCCGTGATAAATCGCGACAATCTCGTGCGCCAGCTTGGTTTTAGCGTCGCGCGGGTTGCCGCCGGATTCAAGCTGCTTTTCAACGTTTTTAATTTCTTGTTCAGGAAGGTCGGTGCAAAAACGGAAACAATCTAAAATCACTTCATCCGGCAGTGCCATAGCCTTGCCATACATTTGATTTGCTGAATCCTGGAGAGAAATATAATTTCCTTCACTTTTACTCATTAGTTTGTTCCCAGTTTTCGGATTTATCAAAAGCGGAGTTGTTATGACAATTTTTTCTTTTTTTAGATAAATTTTTTCCAGTTCCCGGCCGGCCAGCATATTGAACAACTGATCGGTGGCGCCCAATTCAATATCAGTTTTAAGGGCAACAGAATCATAACCTTGCAATAAAGGATACTGAAATTCTTTAATACTGATGGGCTTATTTTCTTTGATTCTTCGCTGAAACATGTCCCGCTCTATTACCTGCTGATGGGTAAAAAGGTCGTCTATCTCCAAAAGTTTTTTAGCGCTCATTTTACCCCACCATTCGCTGTTGAAGCGAAAAAGGGTTTTTTTCGGATCAAGTATTTTTAATATCTGATTTTTGTACGTTTTATAGTTTCGCTTGACTTCGCTTTCCGTAAGCACCTTTCTTACTTTGTCTTTCCCGGCGGGATCGCCAATCTGAGCGGTATAATCGCCAATCAAAATAATGACCTTGTGGCCGAGGTCCTGAAATCTCTTCAATATAAAAAGGTTGGTGCTGTGGCCGAGATGAACATCCGGCGAGGTCGGGTCAATCCCCCAATATATGGTCAGTTTTTTTCTGGATTTTAGAGCTTTTTCAAGCATTTCACGGCTCGGGTAGATTTCCGCAACTTGTCTTGTCAGAGTTTCCTTTATTAGTTGGTTTTTTTCTTCCGCCATATGTTGCCAGTTTATCAGATTATTTCTCACTTGCCAACGACAATGGGGTTGACCAGGAAGTGAAAATCGGACCGCCCTTTAAATTCTTTTGCCCGTCAACTTAATGTTTCGATTACTATAATTTTATTCAACCTACAAAAAACACATGCATTTGATAAAGAATTTAAGGGCAAAATGAATTTGTCCGATTTCTACTTCCTGGTTGATTTTAATGGCATTTTATTGTAGAATCATCGAATAATGAGTAGAAAAGGAAGCTTAAGAGGAAAAATTGTATTTTGGTCAATTATTTTGGCCCTTATTTTTTTTGTGACGGCTTTGGCCACCGTTTTTTATTATGTAAAAGAATTACCCAACCCCGACAGCTGGCAAACGCGCCAGGTTGTGCAGTCAACGAAAATATTTGACCGGACCGGGCAAAATATCCTGTACGAAATCCACGGCGAAGAAAAAAGGACGGTCGTGGCATTCGATAGAATTCCGGACCTGATGAAACAAGCGACAATCGTAGCCGAGGACGCGGAGTTCTACCAACACAGTGGTATTAACTTTCGGGGCATCTTAAGAGCGGTGACGAATGATTTCCTGAACCGGAAACTGGCGGAAGGCGGTTCAAGTATCACCCAACAACTGATTAAAAACGCCTACCTTTCAAATGAAAAAACATTCAGCCGTAAGATTAAAGAAGCGATCTTGGCCATTGAAATGGAACGAAAATACTCAAAAAATGAAATACTTAATTTTTATCTTAATCAAATTCCCTATGGATCAAATTCTTACGGCATAGAAGCCGCTTCTTTGAGTTACTTTGGAAAACATGTCTGGGACGTGGACTTGGTCGAAACGGCATATTTAGCCGCTCTTCCTAAAGCGCCGTCATATTATTCACCATATGGCTCCCATTTTAACGATCTTAAAAATAGAGCCGATTATATCTTAGATAGAATGCATGAGTATAAATATATTTCTGATAGTGATTATAAAACTGCTAAAAAAGCATCAATAACTTTCCTCAAACGGAAAGAAAAGATTAACGCGCCGCATTTTGTATTTTTTATTCGGGACTATTTAGACAATAAATACGGCGAGGATGTAGTTGAAAAAGGAGGGCTTAAAGTAACCACGACCTTAGATCAGAATCTTCAGGAAATTGCGGAAAAAATCGTCAAAGAAGGAGCCGAAAGAAATGAAGCTTACCAAGCGGCAAATGCGGCTCTTGTCGCTATGGATCCAAAAACCGGCCAGATTCTTGCCATGGTCGGGTCAAAAAACTACTTCGGAGATCCTGAACCGGAAGGCTGCGCGCCGGGGAAAAACTGTAGGTTCGACGGGAATGTAAATGTGACAACAA
Organism: Candidatus Azambacteria bacterium RIFCSPLOWO2_01_FULL_44_84; assembly: GCA_001774075.1. Classification (GTDB taxonomy): domain Bacteria; phylum Patescibacteriota; class Minisyncoccia; order UBA10092; family UBA10092; genus 2-02-FULL-45-18. The sequence continues at coordinate 1,412 of MEYR01000007.1, read as the reverse complement.
GCCTCCGCCAGCCCGGTTCGGCCTTTAAGCCATTCGTTTACGCAGCCGCCTTCAGGAAGGGCTACACCCCCGACACTGTTGTCTGGGATGTGCCGACCGAGTTTAGTCCACTTTGCAACTGGGATCGTACTCCCGGTCTCAACGTTAGTGAGGATACCTGTTACCACCCGGTAAATTATGACGGCCTTTTCAGAGGACCAGTGACATTTAAACAAGCGCTTTCCAACTCCTTAAACGTTCCATCAGTCAAAGTTCTTTATCTAGCGGGTATTAATGACGCTATTAATCTTGCCGAGGATATGGGAATTACGACTCTAAAAGACCGCTCGCGATATGGACTGTCCCTCGTGCTCGGAGGCGCGGAGGTAAAGCTTCTTGATATGGTTGGGGCATATAGCGTTTTTGCAAATGATGGAATTAAAATGGAACCGACGGCGATCGTTAAAGTAGAAGATTCCAACGGTAATATTCTTGAAGAGTACCGAGAACAAAGCCAAAGAGTAATTGACGCGGAAATCGCGCGGATAATAAGCGATATTCTTTCCGATAATACTGCCCGCGCCCCCATGTTCGGCTTAAACAGTCCCTTGAATCTCGGAGACAGGCCGGCGGCGGTAAAAACCGGCACCACCCAGGATTACCGCGATGCCTGGACGGTCGGCTATACGCCAACGCTGGTCGCTGGTGTTTGGGTCGGCAACAACGACAACACAGAAATTCAAAAAAGCGGCGCCGGCGCCATGGTTGCTGCTCCTTTATGGCATGATTTTATAAAAAAAGCGCTGGAAGAATCGCCTGCGGAAAATTTTGCCGAACCGGAATCGATCCTATCCGACAAACCTATACTCAACGGCCAATACTACAATCAAGCGACTCTAAAAATAAACAAAACAAATGGCCTTTTAGCAACAGAAAAAACCCCAGCAGATCAAATAGTAGAAAAAACTTTCAAACAAATTCACGAAATCCTTTGGTGGCTCGATAAAAATAATCCTCAAGGGCCCCTACCTGACAATCCGGAAAGTGATTCTCAATACCAAAATTGGGAATCGGCAATCCAAGTATGGTTAGGACAAAATCCAACGAATTTTACTAATCAAAACCTACCTCAGGATTTTGACCACTAATACCAATAATGTCAAAAATTCGAGCCTAGGCTCGAATTTTTTTAAAAAGCCCTTATTTATTTTTAATGGGCATCACAATATAGAAATAGTCGGATCTTCCCACGGGACGGATGATAGCCGGTCGCTCTCCTCCGTTAAATTCAATCAATAATTCTTCACTTCTAATGTTTTTAAGGCCATCTAAAACATAGCGCCAGTTAAACACCGCCTGGACATCCTTGCCTTTTATATCTGATTTCAGTTTTGTCTGATGTTCTCCCAAATCAGTATCGTTTGAGAAAACTT
>MEYR01000006.1 GCA_001774075.1 Candidatus Azambacteria bacterium RIFCSPLOWO2_01_FULL_44_84 | reverse complement strand
TTCGAATCCTTCTGGGCGCACAAAGCACTGAATTTAAAAGATTCCCTTTTAAGGAGACGGTCCCAGGTTCGAATCCTGGTGGGCACAAAGCCTTGACAAAAAGGCGATTTTATTTGTCTAATATAGAGGTTCTTGAACAATTTAGATGGAGAAAAGCCGTGTACGAGGACCTGGAAGAATATCAGGGCGAAAAGATCCGATGCGATAATCCCGGCTGTCAACGCGAATTTACCGAAGGCGAAGTCATTACCGTTACTGACACGGGGCACGCCTTTTGCTTTACGGGCGAAAAGGGCGGCTGTCTGATTGCTTATGCTTTCTCGACCAGCGAAGTCTATGCGGTCAACATTCAAGCGAGAAGATTTGGGGGAAGTAAATATCGCGAACCGGCCAATCCGACTCCTAATTATCCGAATATGCCGGTGGCCCGCAATAAGCCCGAGGAAGACGCGAAAAAGGCCGAGCAGGAAAGCTGGCTACGCGGGGTTTTGGGCGGCTTAGGAGGATAAAATGCTCCGCGTATATCTGCCGGATCGTTCCAGGGTTACCGATCTTCCGGAACCGACAGTTGCGAGATGCGCCTGGCTTGGCGCGTACAAGGGGATGATCGTCGGGGTTTTCACTTGGCTGATCGCCAGCATCCCTTGGCCGTATTACGGATACGCCAAGTGGACTCTGACGGTCAATTTCTTCTATTGCGCTGTTTTAGCTGCAGTACTCATTGCGCTGATGGATTTTCTGGAACGCTGGCCTTACATTGAGTATGAATTCCGGCATTCATTTTCCGACACGATTTCCTTCGCCTCCGCGTCCACCGCCGTTTATTTCATATTTCAGAGAGTTCATATATTTTTGAATAGTTAAGCCGCCTTGTAAGGCGGCTTTTTATTTGTTAAAATTCGCGCATAATGAAACGCATTTTTATAGAAGAGACGCCGGATAAAATAAGCGAAAGCGTAAAGATTTCCGGCTGGGTTCAAACGCGCCGCGACCACGGTAAACTTATTTTTATTGACCTAAGAGACCACTCCGGTCTCTTACAGGTGGTTTTTGCCGGCCAGAACGCGGAACTATGGAAAATAGCCGATAAATTGCGGCCGGAATGGGTGGTTAGCATTGAGGGGCTTGTTAAAGAGCGGCCGGAAAAACTTAAAAACTCGAAAATAAAAACCGGCAACGTTGAACTCGAAGCGCAGAACTTGGAGATTTTAAACGAAGCCAAAACACCGCCGTTTGAAATTGGCCAAAAAGACAATGTGGGGGAGGAATTAAGGATGGAGTATCGCTATCTTGATTTAAGAGATCCTAAAATGCAGAAAAATCTTTTAAAGCGTTCGGAGGCCGTAAGATTTTTTAATAATTATCTAAAAGATAATAAATTTGTCGAAATAGAAACTCCCGATTTGACCAAAGGCACGCCCGAGGGCGCCCGCGAGTTTGTTGTCCCGAGCCGCAAGCATCCCGGCAAATTTTATGTTTTACCGCAGTCGCCCCAGCAGTTCAAACAGCTCCTGATGGTTTCCGGCTTTGAGCGTTATTTCCAGGTCGCGCGGTGTTTCCGCGACGAGGATTCAAGGGGCGACCGCCAGCCGGAGTTTACACAGCTGGATATTGAAATGAGCTTTGTTGATGATGGCGACGTGATGGATCTGGTTGAGAGCATGATGGTTGAACTGGTAAAAAAAGTTTTTCCCGATAAAAAAATCACCAACTCTCCGTTTCCGCGCATTGACTACGATGAAGTCATGAAAAAATACAATTCAGACAAACCGGACCTGCGCGGAAACAAAGACGATCCGGCCGAACTCTCATTTTTATGGGTGATTAACATGCCGCTTCTTGAATACTCGGAAACCGAAAAGAAACTGGTTTCTTCCCACCATCCATTTACCGCGCCCTCCGAAGCCTTGGCGGAGGAGGGCAAGCCGCAAGACTTAGGAACAATCAAGGCGAAAGCCTATGACCTAGTTCTGAACGGCTATGAAATCGGCGGCGGCAGCATCAGAATTCACAAGCGCGACCTGCAAAACAAAATTTTCGAAATTCTTGGTCTTGGCGCTAAAGAAATTGAAAGCCGTTTCGGCCACATGTTGCGGGCGTTTGAATATGGCGCTCCGCCCCACGGGGGGATAGCCCTGGGCCTTGACCGCTTGATGATGATTTTGATGAATGAATCGTCAATCCGTGAAGTCATCGCTTTCCCCAAAACGGGGGACGATCGGGACTTGTTGATGGGCGCTCCAACGGAGGTCAGCGAGAAACAGCTGAAAGAACTTCATATTTCAGCCGTAAAACCGAAAAAATAATGGCTTATCAGGTGAACCTGACAAAATTTACCGGCCCGCTGGACCTGCTCCTTTCTCTAATCGAAGAAAAAAAATTAGCGATAAATGAGATCTCTCTGGCGCAGGTTGCCGAACAGTTTCTTGATTATTTGAAAAATTTAGAAGAAGAATTCGGCGACTTGAGCCGGGATCAGGAAAAGAGTTTCGAATATCAACGAGTTCTCTCCGATTTTTTGGTTATCGCGTCCCGACTCATTTTAATCAAATCCCGGGCCTTACTGCCGACTCTGGTTTTGACCGAGGAAGAAGAGACCGACATTAAGGACCTGGAACGGCGGCTTGGAGAATACAAAAAAATCCGCGAGCTGGCCCACGAGCTGGGGCAATTCGCGCGCGGCCGCGAAGCTTTTTACGCTAGAGAATTTTACAGGAACATGCAGGTGGTGTTCTATCCGCCAAAAGACATAACGCCCGCGGCGCTGTACCGCGCCTATGAAGCGGTAATAAGGACTCTTCCAAAGCTCGAACGCCTGGAAACAGACAGCGTGAAAAAAGTCGTTACGCTCGAAGAAAAAATGAAAGAATTACTGGAACGCGTCGCCGGTTCGGTTGAAGCGTCGTTTGCCCAGGTAACGGCCGGCGCCAAAAAACGCATTGACATAGTATTGTCTTTTTTGGCCATTTTGATGCTTTTCAGAAAGCACATTCTGGATATTTCCCAGGATAAGTTATTTGGTCAGATTACTATAAAACCAAAAATCTAAGATCTACAAACTATGGATAAGAAATACATTTTAGAGAGCCTGCTTTTTATCGCGGGCGAACCGGTAAAGATTAAAAAACTAGCCCAGATTTTAGATTTAACCGAAAATGAAGCGTCGGTGGAACTTGAAAGCCTTAAATCCGAATGCGAATCCGGGAAAAGGGGACTACGCCTTGTTTTTCATGACGGCGCGGTCGAGCTGGTAAGTTCCAGCGAGGCGGCTCCGTTTATCGAAAAACTCATTAAAAGCGATTTTGACGAAGATTTAAGCCAGGCGGCTCTGGAAACTCTCGCGATTATTTCCTACCGCGGGCCCGTAAGCCGGGCGCAAGTTGAAGACATCCGTGGCGTCAACTGCAGTTTCATATTGCGCGCTCTTTCAATCCGCGGACTTATAGAGCGCAAAGAAAATCCGGAAGACCACAGGTCGCATCTTTATCAGGTAAGTTTTGATTTCTTGAGGCAGATGGGGGTGAGTAAATTAGAAGATTTACCGAATTTCAGCGAATCAAGAAGCAAGAATCAAGAATCATGAATTATCGCTTAACGATATTTTTATTAATTATTTTTGGTTTTTCTATCTGGGCTTTTAGCGGTGATTCGTTTATTCCAAAAGAACACCCGGACGGTCCCGCTTATAATCCCCAGCCGGCTCTTTTGTCCAATTTTGTTTCGCCGGTTTTTGTGGCTTTCAGCGGCGACGAAAACATGGTGCCAAAAAGAAACTGGCTAATTCCCAATATAGAAACCGGCGCCAAAAGCGCTCTGGCGATCAGTTTCGATGGTAAGCGGATCTATTACGAAAAAAACAGCCGTACGCGTCTGCCGATGGCCTCGCTGACCAAGCTCATGACGGCTTTGGTGGTGGCGGAAAATTACGATTTAGACAGGGTGTTTACGGTATTACCCGCCGCGCTAACGCGGGAAGGGGAGCGGGGCGACCTGCGCTCTTACGAAAAAATAACCGCGCGCTCACTTTTGGCGATGATGCTTGTTGAATCGTCAAACGACGCGGCGATGGTTCTGGCGCAGAATTTGCCGGAGAAAATGGAAAAGAACTCCGCGAATTCTTTTTCGGATTTTATGAATCTGATGAACCAGAAAGCATGGGAGCTTGAGCTAAACGATACCCATTTTGATAATCCCGACGGTCTTGACAGCCCAACGCATTATTCTAGTGCGTTTGATCTGTCCAATCTTTTCAGGTATCTTTTAACACGCCATTCCTGGCTCCGAGAATACTTAAAAAACCAGAATATGGTTGTTTACTCCGCTGATGGCAAGATTCAACATCGTCTGAAAAATTCCAACGATCTTTTGGGCCGTATTCCGGAAGTCGAGGCCGGTAAGACGGGGTTCACCGATAATGCCGGTGGCAGCTTGATACTTTTCACATCCGGCTTCGGCGATTTTGACAGAGGAATTATTACCGTGATTCTGGGTTCTGATGATCGTTTTGGTGAATCGGAAAAATTAATCAACTGGCTGAGATCAGCTTATATATGGCAATAGAGATTACTCAAGTCATAAGACTTCTTATTTTAACTTCCGTTTCTTTCGTTATCGCTTTTTTGTCAACGCCGATTTTGACGCATTTTTTGTTTAAATACCGCCTCGGCAAGCAAATCCGGATCGAAGGAGCGCCGGTTTTCGCGCAAATCCATGGCAAAAAAGAGGGGACGCCTACTATGGGAGGCCTTTTGGTATGGGTGACGACGGTCGCTGTCGCTTTAATTTTTTGGATTTTATCTTTGTTTTTTGACGGCATTTTCACCCGTTTAAATTTTTTAAGCCGGGCGCAAACCTTTTTGCCGCTTGGTATTTTAGTTTTTTCCGCGATTCTGGGCCTGCTTGATGATTTACTCGGTATTTGGAAGATAGGGCCCAAGGGCGGCGGTCTTTCAATGAAGCAGAGAGTAATGCTCTATACCGCAGTCGCTGTTTTGGGCGCCTGGTGGTTTTATTTCAAACTCGGCTGGAATATTCTTCACGTGCCGTTTTTTGGGAATGTTGAAATCGGTTTTTGGTACGTACCGTTTTTTATTTTCATAATTGTCGCGACGGCTTTTTCAACGAATGAGACGGACGGCCTTGACGGTTTGGCCGGTGGGACCCTTTTGTTTGCTTTCGCGGCTTTGGGCGCCTTGGCTTTCGCGCAACAGCATTATGACCTGGCGGCTTTTTGCGGTGTCATACTCGGCGCGCTATTGGCGTTTCTTTGGTTCAATATTTATCCGGCGAGATTTTTCATGGGCGATACTGGCGCTATGTCTTTGGGTATTACGCTTGGCGTCGTTGCCATGCTGACCAACGCCGCCTTGCTTCTGCCGCTTATCGCTTTCATTCTAGTTTTTGAATCCGGTTCGGTGATTGTACAGATGGCTTCAAAAAAATTTTTCGGCAGGAAAATTTTTCTTTCCACGCCCATTCACCATCACTTTGAGGCTATCGGCTGGCCGGAAACAAAAGTGACAATGCGCTTCTGGATTATTTCCGCTGTCACGGCGGTTGTCGGCTTGATAATCGGCCTTTTGGGCAAATAGAAAAATTTTGATATAATGTAAACAGGCGCTTTGCGCCTGTTTATGGCATTAGATATTCTCATAAAAAACGGTGTGGTTTTAAACGGCTTGGGCTCGCCGGCTTTTCACGCTGATGTTGCTGTTAAAGACGGTCGGATACAAAAAATCGGCTTTTTAGGCGAGCCGGCGTCAAAAACCCGTATTGATGCTTCTGGCCGCTTTGTCGCGCCTGGTTTTATTGACATTAATAACGCTTCGGACAGACATTGGTCTTTGTTTGATCATTCGAAACTGGAAAGTTTTTTGCATCAAGGCGTGACTACCATCATCGGTGGCAACTGCGGTTCGTCTTTAGCTCCATTGGTTCGAGGAAACACGATCGCCAGCATCCAAAAATGGGCGAAAGTTGAAAAAATTAATGTTAACTGGCTTGGTATGGGCGAGTTTCTGGAGCAGGCAAGAAAGCAGCGTTTGGCGCTCAACTTCGCGACCTTAGTAGGCCATTCAACGCTCCGACGCGGCATGATTCGGGAGGAATTTCGGGAACTGACCGAAAAAGAAACGGCCCAAACCCAATTTTTGCTTGAAAAAGCCATCGAAGAGGGGGCCTTGGGTTTTTCAACCGCTCTTAATTATTCCCACGCCAAGGCAGCTACTTTTGATGAAATCGTAAAATTATCCGGCATTGCCACCAAACACAAAAAAGTATATTCAAGTCATTTGCGCGATGAGGGCGGGGGGCTGATTTCCGCAGTTAAAGAAGTAATTGAGTCCGCGAGGGCCGCTGGCGCTAGTCTTCAGATATCGCACTTTAAATCCGTTGGTCGGGATAATCATCAGTTTTTTGAAACTGCTCTTAGTATGATTGAAAAGGCGGGAGATGAGGGTTTGAACATAAATTTCGATTTATATCCTTACGCGGTAACCACTTCGGTCATTTATACGCTTCTACCCGATTGGGTAGCGGTTGGCGGCAGGGCTCAGCTTGTGGCGAATCTTGGCAGTCCCGATGTTAGGGCTCGTGTTATTTTTGAAATGAAGCCGAACGAAGAAGAAATAAAAAACATTGTTATTGCCTCGGGCGCCATTGATAAAACTTTTATCGGCCGCACGCTTGCTCAAATAGCCCAAAATCAGGGCGTTGGCGTCAGTGAAGCGCTGATTAACACTTTAGCCGTGGCAGGGGGGCGGATTATCGGTTTCTGGCCGGCGCTTGCCGAAGAAAACATTATCCGGGGCCTGAAGAGTTCGTTTTCTCTGATAGCCTCCGATGGCGCGGCTTATAATTTGGACGACGCCAGAGCCGGATATCTCGTTCATCCGCGTTCTTTCGGGACTTTTCCGAGAATCCTGGCGCGCTATGTCAGGGATAAAAAAATAATGAGTTGGGAGGAAGCAATTAAAAAGATGACCGCTTTGCCGGCTCTTAAATTCGGCTTAAGCCAACGCGGCGTCATTAAGCCCGGCTTTATCGCGGATATCACGATTTTCAATCCCGAAACCGTACAGGACCTGGCAACTTATGAAAACCCATTCCAATATGCTAATGGTATAGATGCCGTGATTATTAATGGTAACGTCGCTTTACTGGCAGGTAAAATCAGTGATAAAAATTTTGGAAGCATTATCACGTGATTAAAAGTATCTCAAAACTGAAGAGTCGAGGTATTGATCCGCCGTTTTTAATTTTAGTCGGCGTTTTGGTGATTTTTGGCCTTTTGATTCTTTATTCGGCTTCTTTATCGCTTGGCAATAAGCGTTTTGACAATCCGAATTATTACTTCAAGGAGCAATTGCTGAAAGGCGTGCTTATAGGTCTTGTCGGGTTTGGACTGGCTCTCAAAGTGCCTTATCAGTTTTTTAAAAAATACAGTTTCATATTTTTAATCGCGAGTATTGCCCTTTTGATACTCGTATTTCTTCCCGATGTTGGGTTTGCCTTTGGCGGCGCAAGACGCTGGGTTAAGTTGGGACCGATATTTTTCCAGCCGGCCGAAATCGTCAAACTAACTTTTTTAATTTATCTTGCCGCTTGGTTTGAGGCGCGCCGCAAAGATATCGGTAGCGCTTTTGGCGGCTTAGTGCCTTTTTTGATTATTATCGGTATTATAGGAGTTCTATTGTTGGCTCAGCCGGATATGGGAACTTTTGGAGTTATCGCTCTTTCAGGTTTGGCGATGTACTGGGTTGCCGGAGGACGAAATAGACATCTAGGATTTATTATAGCCTTAGGTATAATAAGTTTTTTCGCGTTAGCCTGGATTGCGCCCTATCGTTGGCAGCGTATTACCGTTTTTTTAAACCATTTAGAGAATCCGCAAGGGAGCGGTTACCACATTAATCAGGCCCTGTCGGCTATCGGCATAGGAGGCATCGGCGGCGTTGGCGTTGGCAAAGCGCGCAGTTCGACTTATCTTCCCGAGGCGGCGGGGGATTCAATTTTCGCGGTTTTAGCGGAAGAACTCGGTCTTTTGGGAGTGAGTGTTACTATGCTTTTATATCTGTTTTTCGGTGTCAGAGGCTACCAACTTGCCAGACAAAGTCCGGACTATTTTTCTCGGCTTTTAACAGTCGGGGTTATTTCTTGGATTTTAATTCAAAGTTTTATCAATATTGCCTCTATTTCCGGTTCATTTATTTTGACAGGCGTGCCCCTGCCATTTATCAGTTATGGCGGGACTGCTCTTTCCACCACTTTAATTGCTGTCGGGATTGTCGCTAATATTTCAAAATACCGCACAACTTAATTTTTAATTTTTAAAATTTATAATTCATTATTCATAATTCATGATTCGCATTGTTTTGACAGGAGGCGGCACCGGAGGTCATCTTTTCCCACTCGTTGCCGTCGCGAGAAAAGTGAATGAATTCTCCAAAGCTCTGGGCCTTGGAGAACCGGAAATCCATTATCTTGGGCCGGGGCTTTTTCTTGAATCTTCTCTTGCTCGGGAAGAAATGGATTTCCATTATTCGATTTTAATTACCGGAAAGCTACGACGGTATTTTTCCTTCCAAAATTTTATTGATTTTTTCCTGATAATTTTTGGATTTATCCAGGCCCTTTGGAAAATGTGGCAGATAATGCCCAACGCGGTTTTTTCAAAAGGAGGCTACGGCAGTATAGGCGTCGTTTTAGCCAGTTGGCTCTATAGAATTCCGATTATCATTCATGAATCCGATAGCGTACCGGGCTTAACCAATACTTTTTTGGCCAGATTCGCGACCCTTGTAGCAGTGGCGTTCAAAGAAGCGGCGGCTAGTTTCCCGGCCAAAAAAACTTATTATACCGGAGAATCGGTCAGAGATGCATTTTTTGAATCGTTAAAACCGGAAATTGAACGCGCTATGCTTCATTTGACAACAAAAAAACCCGTTATCTTCGCGGTGGGCGGTTCGCAAGGGGCCGAACGGATTAATGATATCATTCTTGATATTTTACCCGGAATTTTAAATATCGCCGAGACAATACATCAGACGGGTGATGCTAACTATAACAATGTCTCTCGAGAATCGAAAGCCGTTTTAAACGGTCTGCCGGAGGAGAGCGTCGCTTCGTATCACGTGGTAAATTTTTTGCTTGAACCGGAATTTGTCGCTGCTATGCACACGGCCGACCTCGTGATTTCCCGGGCGGGCGCGGGCGCGATTTTTGAAATTGCCGCCGCCGGCAAAGCGAGTATCTTAATACCGCTGCCGCTTGCCGCTAATGATCACCAGCGGCGCAACGCTTATATTTTTGCCGATGAAGGCCGCGCCGAAGTGATTGAGGAGGTTAATCTAACCCCTCAGTTATTTCTTTCGGTTATAGGTTCTATATTGAATAATCCTGCCAAAAAGAAATCAATGGAAGAAAAATCAAGACAATTCGCGACACCCGATGCTTCTAAATTAATTGCCCAGGCTATTTTAAATCTAATTCCTCGCTAAGATGTCAATTTTTGGGAAATTATTTAAAAAGGAACAGATCCGAACGAGATTTGCTCCAAGCCCTACCGGCGTGCTTCATATCGGCAGCGCGCGGACTACTTTATTTAATTTTTTATTCGCCAAAAAATTCGGCGGTAAATTTATTTTACGCATTGAAGACACGGATTTGGAAAGATCCAGTCCGGAGTTTGAAAAAGACATAGTCGAAGGCTTGCAATGGCTCGGTTTGGTTTGGGACGAAGGTCCGGGGGTTGGCGGCCCCCACGGTCCTTATCGGCAAAGCGAACGTCTCGATACTTATGCCGGATATCTGGAAAAGCTGTTGGATTCCGGCGACGCCTTCTATTGCTTTCACAGCAAAGAATTTTTAGAAAAGGAATATCAGGAGCAGTTGGCCAAAAAGAAAAATCCAGCCCACATCTGCGAATTCAGAAAATTTTTGCGTCAGGACGCGGAAAAACGTTTGCAAAAAGAGCCGGCCATAATCCGTCTGAAAGTCCTGGCCGGCGTCGATATTTGTTTTTCCGATCTTATCCGCGGCGAAATTTGCTTTAACTCCAATACGCTTGGCGGCGACTTCAGTTTAGCTAAGGCGAGTAGACCCGGCGAATTCCTGCCACTTTATAATTTTGCCGTCGTGGTTGATGATTTGTTGATGAAAATAACCCACGTAATACGGGGAGAGGACCATATTTCCAACACGCCAAAGCAGATTCTCATCAGCCGCGTGCTTGATTTTTCTTTGCCACAGTATGCTCATCTGCCGTTGATTTTGGGGCCGGACAAATCAAAGCTTTCCAAGC
>MEYR01000005.1 GCA_001774075.1 Candidatus Azambacteria bacterium RIFCSPLOWO2_01_FULL_44_84 | reverse complement strand
GGCTTTGTGAAAATTTTTCAACAAAAGTGATAGCTTTGCCTCAAAATTTTCGCTTCGCCTCGGCTCATATACGGAAATTCTATCTCGAAAGAGGGTTTGGAGATGACCTCATAAAAATTATATGCCAAAAACTAAACAAAAATCGGCACAAGATATTCAAGATGAAATTTTTCGGAAGATGTCGTCGGATAGGAAAATTAAATTGGCCGCCGATCTCTGGCGATTAGCCAAAGCTATAGACAGCGATAAGATTAAATATGGAATCAATAGACCCGCGCAAACTTCTCACAATAGTCGCAGAGATTCTTGAAAGATTAAAAATTCCTTATTTAATCACCGGAGGAATGGCGGTTTTTACGTGGGGGCGTCCTAGGTTTACCGCGGATATTGATATAATCGTTAAATTAAAAATTGAAGACGTTAATAAATTGATTCGGGCTTTAGGAGAGCTACATGATACGGGCTATATTGATAAAGATGCGGCGCGAAAAGCCATACTGTGCCAAGGAGAATTTAATTTTATTGACGGCGATAGCGGCATCAAGGTCGACTTCTGGGTTTTGGGGAATGGCGAGTTTAATGAAAATCAGTTGAAGCGGCGGGTGATTAAAAAAATTGATGGGCGCGATATTTATTTCATTTCCCCTGAAGATCTTATCTTGAGCAAATTGCTCCGGCATAAAGAGAGTCAATCATTCAAGCAACTTGAAGATATTGAGTCGGTTCTAAAAATTCAAAAAAAGCTTGATTTGGGGTATATTAAGAAGTGGGCAAAAAAACAATCAACCGTCAAAATTTTTGAAAGCTTGTTAAAGAAAATACGAGATATAAAATAAAATGTCCCACTACATTCACGACGATAAGATAAAAAAACTTGAAGAATTGGCTAATCAGATACGCCAGTCCGTGATTGAGATGCTGGTTGAGGCGAAATCCGGCCATACCGCTGGTCCGTTGGGCATGGCCGATATTTTTACGGCGCTTTATTTTCATATTTTAAATCACGACCCGAAAAATCCCGACTGGCCTGACCGCGACCGCTTGATTTTATCAAACGGCCATATCTGTCCCATTCGCTATGCGGCCATGGCTCATGCCGGTTATTTTCCTATGGAAGAATTAAAGACATTGAGAAAATTTGGCTCCCGTCTTCAAGGCCATCCCGAGCGCGAACGCTTGCCCGGCATTGAAACCACTTCCGGTCCCCTGGGTTCCGGACTCGGCCAGGCGGCCGGCATTGCCTATGGTGCGCGCATGGACGGTAAAAAATTCAGGACCTATTGCGCCATGTCGGACGGTGAGCAGGAAGCCGGCAATACCTGGGAGTCGGCGATGTTCGCGGGGAAAAATAAATTGAATAACCTGACGGGCATTATAGACCGCAACAATATTCAAATTGACGGCATGACTGAAGATATCATGCCGCTTGAGCCGCTTCGAGCCAAATATGAAGCATTTAACTGGCATGTAATCGAAATCGACGGACATGATATTAGGCAGTTTGTCGAAGCGGTAAAAGAGGCCGAGGCAATCTATGAAAAGCCTACTGTAATAATTGCTCATACGATTCCGGGCAAAGGTGTTAAAGAAATTGAATTTGATTATAAGTGGCATGGCATTCCTCCAAAACCGGAAGAAGGTAAAAAGTTTTTGGAAGAATTAAGAACTTTAGGAGGTAAAATACAAAGTGAACACCAGTAATCCTACGAATTACGAATATAGTCGAATTACGAATTCGTAATACGAAAAAATTCGTAATTGGTAGGAGAAATATTATGATAAACAAAAACGCGTATTTAATAGAAAATTTATTGAATCCTGAAAAAGCGCCCACTCGTGACGGCTACGGCAGAGGCTTGGTTGAGGCGGGGGAGAAAGACCCGCGGGTTGTTGTGCTTTGCGCCGATCTGACCGAATCAACGCGCTCCCATTGGTTTGCCGAGAAATTTCCGGAACGGTTTATTCAAGTCGGCGTGGCGGAACAAAATATGGCGACGCTTGCCGCCGGACTTGCCAATTACGGCAAGATTCCATTCATTTCTTCCTACGCGACTTTCAGTCCCGGCCGCAACAATGAACAGATAAGGACTACTATTTCTTTAAATAATGTGCCGGTAAAGATCTGCGGGGCTCATGCCGGCATATCCGTTGGCCCCGACGGGGCAACCCATCAGGCGCTTGAGGACATCGCTTTAATGAGGGTTCAGCCTCGGATGACGGTCGTGGTGCCATGCGACGCCGTTGAGGCGAAAAAAGCGACGGCGGCTATCGCGGCCCGCCCCGGCCCCGGCTACATAAGGGTCGGTCGGGAAAAATCTTGGGTTTTCACGACAGAGAAGACTCCATTTGAAATTAGTAAGGCTATTTTGTTAAGGGACGGAAAAGACGCGGCTATAATCGGCTGTGGAATGCTTTTGTATAACGCTCTTTTAGCCGCTGAGGAACTTTCAAAAGAAGGGATTGATGTTATGGTGGTCAACAGCCACACGGTAAAACCGATTGACGCCGAAGCGGTTGTCAGCGCCGCCAAAAAAACCGGTGCTGTCGTAAGCGTGGAAGAACACCAGGTCGCAGGCGGCCTCGGCTCGGCAGTAGCCGAAGTACTGGCGAAAAATTATCCGGTGCCGCAGGAATTTATTGGTACTCAGGACAGATTCGGCGAATCGGGCGAAGCCGAAGAGCTTATAGAAGCATTTAGTATGAGCGTTTCTCATATAAAAAACGCGATTTTAAAAGTTTTAAAGAGAAAATAATATGCCAGAATCAAAAATTTTAGTAAAAGATATAATGGTTACGGCAGTAATTTCTGTTTTGCCGAGCCTTAGTTTAATTGAGGCAATAAAAGTGATTATTTCTCACAGGTTTGACGGCGTGCCGGTGATTGATCGAGAAAACAGGCTTTTGGGAATTTTAACTGAATACGATGTAATAAAAGAAAGTTCAAAATTAGGCATTCCAATTCTTCAATCTTTAGCCTTGGAAGATCTTTCCGGAGGTGATAATTTTTGGGATAACTTTTTAGAAATGCTCAAATCCTTAAAAGTCCAGGATGTCATGAACAAAGAGCCGTTGACCCTTAAAAGTGAAGCGACTTTGGAAGAAGCAATTATGACTTTTCGCGACCATCACAGGGTTAATCCAATTCCGGTTATCAGCGACGATGGGAAAGTTATCGGCGTAGTGAGCCGGTTTGATGTTTTGAAGCCCTTCAATTTAATTGATATTGAATAATCTACAATAACTTTTCACTTTTCATTTTTAATTTATTATGTACGATGTAATAACAATAGGCACCGCAACTCAAGATGTTTTTTTAAAAAGCAGGGATTTTAAAGTCCTGAAAGACGAGCGTTTTATTACGGGACAAGCTGAATGCTTCGCGCTTGGAGCGAAGATTGAAGTGCCTGATATTTTTTTTACAACTGGCGGAGGCGCCACTAATGCCGCCGTCACTTTCGCGCGCCAGGGTTTTAAAACTGCCGCAATTTGCAAAGTGGGGAAAGACGCCTCCGGCCAAGGGGTGATAAACGATTTAAGGAAAGAGAAAGCAGGTGTTAAATGGGTTGCCCGCGATGTCGGAGAAGCGACGGCTTTTTCTGTCATATTAATCGCGCCAAACGGCGAGCGGACAATTCTAGTGCATCGCGGCGCTTCCGAATATTTAAAAGAATCCGATCTGCCGGATGCTAGAGATTTTAAGGCTAAGTGGTTTTACGTAGCACCTCTGGGCGGAGAAAATGCTCATATTTTTGAGTCGGCACTGAAGATAGCGAATAAAAACGGCGTCAAGATTGCCGTTAATCCATCAAAGACCCAGATTAAAATGGGCCTGAAAGAAATGAGGCCGCTTTTAAGCATGGTTAGTATTTTTATCCTGAACCAAGAGGAGGCGGCGCTTCTTTGCGATCTGCCATTCAAGGAAGAGAAACTCATTTTTAAGACGCTGGATGCCGCTATTGACGGGATAGTGGTAATGACTAAAGGGCCGAAAGGCGTTGTTATTTCCGACGGGAAAAATCTTTGGCGCGCCGGCACTTATCCGGAAAAAGAGGTAGTGGACAGGACCGGCGCGGGAGACGCTTTCGGCTCCGGATTTGTCGCCGGCCTTTTATTAAAAAACGATATCGATTATGCTATTAAGATTGGTTCGGCCAACGCTACTTCAAAGGTGGAGCATATGGGCGCTAAGACCGGATTATTATACAAAAAAGATTTAAATAATCCTCGCTGGAAAAAATTAGAAATTAAAAAGGAACAGTTATAGCTATGTCATCTGTTTTAAAACATTACAATTCTTTTGCCGGCGGCATCGCCGAAATTCTACGCGCAAAAGAAACAGATATTCTTGAATTTTTTTCCAAAATGGACGCCATTACTGGCAAGCGCAACATTATGGAAGAGATAGTTTTTGAAAATAACGCTTTGGTTGAGCGGACTCTTTTGGAACTTGGGCTTGTAAACGAAGACAGGACTTCACCGGGCTTTGCCGAAAAAATCCACAATACTCTTATCGGGTATTTGGAGGCGTCAGACGCGGCATTGTTTGAAATTCTGGGCAGGCCCGACCTTACCAAGCAGGAAAGCGTCATGTCACTGATACAAGCGAAGGTGTTGAGCGGAATCCAGCGGGGTTTTTTTATAAAGGAATCGGTAGCCCGCAATTTTTTGATTCAAAATCCGCCGCCGACCATAATCAGGGTCTTAGGCTATAAAGATGTCAATGAATTGCTTGAAAAAGAGAGTATTTGGGAAATTTATCCGGCATTGCGCTTTCTTGAATCTGGAGAATGGATGAATAAAGTGTTCTTGCGGGCGTACAAAAATCTAAAACCTGAAGATTTTGAAGAGCGTGAACTGCGCCTTTTGGTTTTGCCGACAAAGTGGCTGGCACTTACCGAAAAATTCATGGAAAAGAAATATCATAATGTCAGCCATCTGAAAGAACTGGGCGTTATATTCGTAATTCCGATCTCGCTTGATATTCCGGGCGATACTATGCGTCTTTTCGCTCTTCTTTTACACTATTTCCATGAGGTGCCTTTTTACTCTAAGCTTTTTAGAGAATACGCCGGCCAAAACGACGGTTTTGCCGATAATATAATTTCTTTACTTCGCGGGGATGTTCTCGAAGGGCCTTTGCCCGATCCGGGACCCGGCAAGGTCAATATAAGGATAGTTCAGAGGTATCTGGCCAAAGACAATCCCCAAGACCCCCGTCTCTTTGAGCCGCATGTTAATCCGGAAACGCGCCACTGGGATTGGGCGGAGGCTGACTTGACGCGATTGGACCATGAACATCCGACGCTTCATCTTGGTTTTTGGGCTGGCCTTAACTGGGTGGGTGGCCGCTTTTTGGATAAAAATGGCGAGAATGAAATAGTTGGCTTCAATTTAATTGACGTTGTCATGTCGCTCATTAAGCAAAAAGAAATGATAAAATATCTTTATCATCATCAAGAAGCGTTCTGGAATCAGATTTTTATAAGATATATTGGAACGCAGGAAATGGATAAATTGATTGAACAGAATATTATTAAAGGATATTTTACTTTAGGATGAAAAATTGGAGTGAAATCTTTAAAAGAGCCGAATTAGAGAAGTGGGCTGTGCCTCATTTTAATATTTCCAATCTTGAACAACTTCGGGCGATTATCACCTCATGCGTCAAACTAAAGTCGCCGGTAATGATCGGTACCTCGGAAGGCGAGAGGCGTTTTATTGGTGGGCGGCAAGCCGTGGCTTTATTGCGGGCTTTTCGGGAAGAAACCGGAATTCCTATAATACTCAATGCCGACCACCATAAAAGTTTTGAAGCGGTAAAAGAAGCGGTGGACGCCGGTTATGATTCGATTTTATTTGACGGTTCGGCCCTAAGTTTTGAGGAAAATGTTAAAACTACGCTACGGGTTATGGAATACGCTAAATCAAAAAATCCTGAAATAACGGTAGAAGGGGAGCTGGGTTATCTGCGCGGTAGTTCCGAAATTTTAAATGAGAAAATCAAACTGGAAGCTAGCGACTTTACCAATCCGGATCAAGCTCGAGAATTCGTGAATTTAA
Organism: Candidatus Azambacteria bacterium RIFCSPLOWO2_01_FULL_44_84; assembly: GCA_001774075.1. Taxonomy (GTDB): domain Bacteria; phylum Patescibacteriota; class Minisyncoccia; order UBA10092; family UBA10092; genus 2-02-FULL-45-18. The sequence goes on along the minus strand of MEYR01000005.1, from coordinate 47,355 downwards.
CCGGAGTGAACCGCTTGGCTATTGCCGTCGGTAATATTCATGGCATTTCATTAGATGAACCAATGCTTGATTTTGAGCGCATAAGAGCTATTCATGAAAAAAATATTGATACGATATTAGTGCTTCATGGCGGTTCCGGCATTTCCGATGGCGACCTTAAAAAAGCCATTAATGTCGGGATCCGGAATGTTCACATAAACACCGAAGTCCGAGCAGCTTATACTAACGCGCTTAGAAAATCACTAGTCAACCATCCGGACGATGTTACGCCTTACAAGATATTTCCGCCGGTATCGGAGGCCGTACAAGCTCTTGTCGAAAAGAAACTCGTGGCTTTTGGCAGTATCAATAAAATATAAAAGTTGACTAATTTAGATTTTTATTTTATTATAATCCGAATAATCCGAATTACTTATTATCCGAATAACTCGAATAAATTTCATAAAACTCATTCGGAATATTCGGATATTAGAATAATAAATTCGGATTATCAAGCGAAAGCGTATGAGTGATTATTTAAAATTCATGGGGCCTTGTCCGATATGTAATAGCCGCTTTAACGAGGCGGATCTTGAAATAGTAAGCCAGGCCGGAAACGTATCGTTATTTCACGCGGACTGTATTTCGTGTAAAAGCTCGGTATTTATGACGTTCGTAAAAGGAGAAGCCGGCATGGTTACCAATGTCGGAATTCTCACCGATTTGACTAAAAAAGATTTCCGAACATTCAATAACTCAAAAGTTATTACCGCGGAAGATATATTAGAGCTGCACAAAGCTCTTAAAAGAAAATGAATGAACAATTTAATAATTAAAACTAAAAAACGCGAAATACTCGGGAAAAAGGTAAAATCATTAAGAAATCAGGGTTTTTTGCCCGCAGTTGTTTACGGAGGCAAGAATGAAAATATTTCTCTTGTTCTACCATTTTCCGATTTTGAAGCCATTCTCAAAAAAGCGGGCGAGACGACTCTTGTTCAGCTCGAGATAGAAGGCGAAACCAAACCTCGCAATGTCCTTATTTATGACGTTCTAAGAGACCCCATCAGTTCGCGGACAATTCATGTCGACTTTTATCAAGTAAATATGGATGAAAAAATCATCAAGAAAATTCCGTTGGCTTTTACCGGAAAATCGGCAGCCGTGGATGATTTAGGCGGCGTTTTGGTAAAGGCTATGCAGGAACTGGAAGTCCGCGCTTTACCGGCCGACCTGCCCCATGAAATGACCGTTGATATTTCAAGAATTGCCACGTTTAAAGATAATATCCTAGTAAGAGATCTTATAGCGCCGTCTGGGGTTGAAGTTCTGGAAAATCCCGAAACGCCAGTAGCCTCGGTATTGCCACCGCGGTCTGATGAAGAACTCGCCACGCTCACTGAAGAAGTCGCCGAAAAAGTTGAGAAAGTTAAAGCTGAAACCGAAGAAAAAGTCGCCGAAAGAGCGAAAGAAGCTGAAGCGAAAGAAGCGCCTGCCGCTTAAATCAAAAAGCGACACTAATTACGAATAAAAAGGCTACGAATTTACAAATATTTGTACATTTGTAGCCCATGAAATTTGTGTGTTGGCATCGCTATTTGTTTTTGATGTATAATTACTTTGTATGAAAAAGGTCTTTTTTGCGGTTATTTTTTTGGTCTGCGTTGGGTTTTGGGCAATATCTTCCGATGATGCTTTAGCCCAGGTTGTCGACAACGACGCGCGAATCAAGCAGCTTGAAGCTCAAATCGATTCTTATAACCAGGAAATCCAAAAGTACGAGTCGCAAGCCCAGAGCTTATCAGGCGAACTTGCCATCTTCGATTTGCAGATTAAACAAATTCAAGCCGAGATTGACGCGACTACTCTTACCATTCAGAGTTTAAAAGGCGAGATTGCCGAGAGAGAATCTGATATTGCCAAAAAAGAAGCGCAAATCAGCCATGAAAATTCACTCCTTTCTCAGTACCTGAGGGAGGTGTCCTACAATGAGTCTAGTTCTCTATTTGAGTTTCTGTTGAGGAACCGGCGTTTTTCTGATTTTTTCAACGACATGAATTATTTGAATAATATCCAGGAAAAGATTCATGGTACTTTGGCTAAGATCAAAGACTTGCGCACGAAATTAATAAAAGAAAAGGAAGATCTCGAAAGCCAAAAAACAGAGCAAGAGCAACTTAGGCAAATTCAAAAAAGGCAGCAAAACAGCTTAGCATCAACGCGAAAAGCAAAACAAAAACTTCTGGATCAAACCAAGGGGCAAGAGAAAAAATATCAGGATTTAATAACTAAGACGCGCGCGGATATCGAGAAAATAAAGAATCAGCCGTATGAACTTGCCCAGGGTTATAAACTGACTTTTGAACAGGCACTTCAGTACGCGGCTCTGGCTTCGCGACATACCGGAGTCCGATCGGCGTTTTTGCTTGGTATTCTAAAAATTGAATCCGATTGGGGAGGAAACGTTGGTAAGGGCACGTGGCAAAAAGATATGCATCCGCGTGATTTTAACGCTTTTAAGCAAATTACCGCCGCTTTGGGCCTTGACCCAAATTCGACGCCGGTTTCCAAAAAACCTTCCTATGGTTGGGGTGGTGCTATGGGACCGGCGCAATTTATACCGTCAACATGGATACTTTATGCGGCTAGCGTCGGTAATTTGACCGGACATAACCCGCCTTCGCCGTGGAATTATGAAGACGCGTTTACCGCCTCGGGTCTTTTACTGGCCGACGCGGGAGCTAGTCAGCAGACTTATAATGCGGAACACAAGGCCGCCAGAATTTATATTGCCGGCGGCCGCTGGAACAGGTCCCTGACGGCGCGCATTTATGCCAATAATGTTATGGCGGCGGCCGCGAAGATACAAAAAGACATCAACGCCATAAATAATCAATAACCAAGAAACAAGAAACAAAAAATAATCAATAATCAAATTCATTTTTTTGGTCATTTGAATTTAAGATTTATTTGGTTATTACATCTTGTTTCTTGGGATTTTCGAAAATTATTTCAAATTTTTATTCAACGCTTTAGCTATCTGTTCCATATTACCGTTGAGGATTTTTTCAATATTATGCCAAGATTTTCCAATGCGGTGGTCGGTTATTCTGTCTTGAGGAAAGTTATAGGTCCTGATTTTTTCAGAACGATCTCCGGAACCGATTTGCGCCCTGCGTTCGGCCGTCATCTGGCCAACAGCTTTTTCATGTTCTAGTTCTGAAAGTTTAGCCCGCAGAATTGTCATAGCTTTTTCGCGATTTTGAGCTTGGCTTCGTTGGGATTGGGAGGCGACTACGATGCCGGTGGGTAAGTGGGTAATTCTGATCGCTGTTTCAACTTTATTGACGTTTTGTCCTCCGGGGCCGGAAGAACGGAAGGCGTCAACCTTGATGTCTTGCGGCCTGATTTCAATTTCTCTTTCCAGCGCTTCTTTAAGCACGGCAATGGTTGCGGTGGACGTATGAATTCGGCCGCCTTTTTCAGTTTTTGGCACGCGCTGGATGCGGTGCACCCCAGATTCGTATTTAAAAAAGCCGTAAGCATTTGCACCGGTTATTTCCGCGGACAAATTTTTAATCCCCCCGACGCTAGATTGAGAAGAGTCCAAGACGTCGGCTTTAAAACCTTGCTTCTCAGAAAAACGGCGGTACATCCGCCAAAGGTCGCCAGCAAAAAGACCGGCTTCTTCACCGCCGGTCCCAGCTCTTATTTCAATAATAACCTTTTCTTCCATAAATTTTATCGCTTCCGACTCGAAATTTTAGACGAAGCCCTTATTTTTTTCGAGGCGCTTTTTTAACGGAGCGTTTAACAGCGCTTTTTTCCATCATTTTCTTGAAGCGCTCAACCCGGCCGGCAGTATCGAGGACCTTGGCCTCGCCGGTGTAAAACGGATGGCAGTTTGAGCAAATTTCAACATTAAGTTCGGGCTTGGTTGAGCCGACTTTAAAGGTGTTGCCGCAGGCGCATTTAACTTTTGCCTCCGCATGATATTGCGGGTGAATCTTTTCTTTCATGTGCTAAATTGTATATGAAATTTCAGATATTGTCAATCAGTCGGCTTTGTGATAGATTATAGTGTATGTCTGTATCAAACAACTTAAAAAATATCAGTGTTCAGATTGAAGAGATGACTAAAGTTGGCCTTTATCTTGGCCATCAGAAGTCCCAGGCCAATCCTAAAATGCAGCCTTTTGTCTGGACCAGTAAGAACGGTTTTCAGATTATTGATTTGGAAGCTTCAGCTCGGCTTCTGGAAAAAGCGATAAAATTCCTGATCGACGTTAAGGCCAAAGGAGGAGTAATCTTGCTTGTTGGCACGGGTGTTGTGGCGCAAGACGCGGTTAAAAACATGGCGGAAGCTTTGGGTATGCCCCATGTTACCGAAAGGTGGCTTGGCGGAACAATTACCAACTGGCCGACTATAAGTAAAAGAATCGCTTATCTTAAAGACCTTGAAATAAAGAAAGCGGGGGGCGACTTTTCTAAGTATACAAAGTATGAAGCGCTGAAACTGGAGGAAAAAATGGCAAAGCTTGAAAAGTCTTTGGGCGGCCTGAAAAGTCTCATCCGCTTGCCGGATGCCGTCTGGACTACTTCGTCAAAAGCTGACCACATTGCGATTGTTGAAGCGCGCCGCAAAAATATTCCGGTTGTCGGTTTGGTTAATACTAGCGGCGATCCGACGGAATTTGATTATCCGATTCCCGGGAATGACAGTTCAAGGGGCGCTGTTTCTTATGTGCTTGAAAAAGTCAAAGACGCGCTCGCCGCGGTAAAGGTTCAAGAGGCCGTAAAAGCGGAATAAAAAAATGTCCAAAATAAATATCAATGATTTGAAAAAAATTCGTGAGATGACGGGTGTTTCCGTTGACGCGATTAAAATGGCTTTGGAAGAAGCTGATGGGAAAATCGAACAAGCTCTTGAACTTCTTAAAAAGCGTGGCGTGGCGGTTGCCGCCAAAAAAGCACTGCGGCAAACGGGCGAAGGCGTTATTGCTTCTTATATTCATGCTACCGGCAAGATAGGCGTATTGGTAAAGGTGCTTTGTGAAACGGATTTTGTGGTCCGCAACGAACAATTCAAGCAATTGGGGCATGAACTAGCTATGCATATTGCCGCTGCCAATCCCCAAAGCATAAAAGAATTATTATCTCAGCCGTATATACGGAATCAGGATATAACCGTGGAAGACGTGGTTAACGATTATATAGGGAAGTTGGGAGAGAATATCCAAATAGGAGAGTTTTGCAGGTTTGAGATATAAATATTATCATAATCCGAATGATTAGAATTTCTATCCGAATAACCCGAATAAATCTCATAAAATCCATTCGGAATATTCGGATATTAGGATGATAATTCGGATTATTAAGCGAAGCGTTTTATGTTCAGTATTATACCCATATCGCTAATCATCGTATCGCTCGGGCTTTTGCTTTATATAGTGTCACGCCGGGTTTCAGAAATCGAAATACTCCAAGAAAATCAAGAAAAAAACTGGCGACTATTTGATTATTTAGGGGAGCGCGTGCGGTTTTTTGATATGAAAATAAAGGGAGGGCTTGTTGCGGAAAAATCTTTGCATAAAGCCAGGCGTCTGTTATTAAAAACCGATAATCTTCTGATGGGCATGATAGGAAAAATTAAAAATAGCAAAAAGCCGGAAGAAGCAGAGATTAAAACCGATAATTTTTGGCATGATATCGCTAACCACGGGACTGTGGAGACGAAAATTATCGTCGCGGAAGCTAAGCCGATAGATATTAAGTCGGTTTCGGCAGTCAACGAAGCAGTATCCGAAAAGAAAACAGAAACCGAAGTTAGCTCTAAAAAAAGAAACAAAAAAACCGATTTGCCAGCGTAGCGAAATGGTAGAGAAAAAACACCCCGTCTGTTTATACCGATTGTTGGCTGACATGTGGTATACTTTACTGATGAATCTATGTATAGAATGCAAAAAGCCGAGGAAAAGGTATGCCAGCAAATATTGCTCTAATCGTTGCCAGACTGATTATCAATATAAGCAATATATATCTGCTTGGCGTAAGGGTGAAGAGAACGGGAATAGGGGCATTAATGCAAAAAATATATCAAGACATCTGCTTAGATTTCTAGTAGAAAAAAACGGCGAAGAATGTTTGCAATGCGGCTGGGACCAGAAGAATGCGCACACTAATAGAGTGCCTTTAGAGATTGATCACATTGACGGAAATGCCGATAATAATTCTGAAAATAACTTAAGACTACTGTGTCCAAATTGCCACGCGCTAACTTCTAGTTTTAGGAATCTGAATAGGGGCAAAGGAAGAAGTTGGAGAAATATTTACTTGAAAAAGAGACAAATATTGTAAATAAATTTCTAACTTAGTATTCCATATATGGCAATAGGATTGCCGGAGTAGCTCAGTGGTAGAGCAACACTTTTGTAAAGTGAAGGTCGGGGGTTCGAATCCTCTCTCCGGCTCAGGTCTCTTAAAAATTTGCGCAGGTAGTCCCGTAGGGGGCGGGAGCGGTCTGTAAAACCGTTGCTCTATATGGGCCCCGTGAGTTCGACTCTCACTCTGCGCACCAGTAGAAGTTAAAAATATTATAGTGGACGAATTGGGGAAATTAGGTTTTAATAATGAGTATAGGCCAACGTAGCTCAGCTGGTAGAGCAACTCCATGGTGGAAAAATCTGCCCATTAAAGAAGAAATTTTTTAGTGAATCCCGAATAACGGTTAAAGGCTTCACGGGGCTAAGACCGTGGCGCTTTCGGCGCCCGAACGACTGACAAGGGGAGCTTCGCCTTTTTTAAGGCATGCTCAAGATACAGTCTGGTCCTCTCTTGCCGTGACTTTCTGGGAGAGTTAAAGCGAAGGAGTAGGTCGCCGGTTCAAATCCGGCCGTTGGCTCCGAGATTAGAATTAAGAATCTAGAATTTAGAAAAAATGTCACAGGAAAATCTTATAAAAATGCAATGCACGGTTTGCAAAAGAGTGAATTATTGGACGACCAAAAATAAGAAGTTGGTTGAGCGCAAGCTTGAGTTCAAGAAATTTTGCAAATGGTGCAAAAAAAGAACCTCACACAAGGAAGGGAAAAAATGATTCTGTCCCGACTCAGACTTTAGTCGTGGGTCGAGGATCCTCGATTTTGTATCCAAATCAAAGATTTGGATACAAAATCGGGACAAATGGTGTAAAAAGAGAACAGCGCACAAAGAGGCTAAAAAATAGGACATTTATAAATACCGGATGGGGGCGAAGGGTGGCGACAATTCTACGAGACTACGAGCGTGAACGAAAGAATCTTTACTATACATGGTCGGCTTTTGACCACGATACCAGGCGGTTTGTAAATGAAGTCCGAGAAAAAGGATTGGTTTTCAACGGTGTTTGCGGCATGCCTCGGGGAGGGCTGATATTGGCAGTATGTCTGTCACATCATCTTGGTATTCCGCTTTTGTATCATTCTTTTGATGCTGACACTCTAATAGTGGATGATATTGTTGATTCCGGATCAACATCGGCGCCGTTTTTCGGGAAGAACTATATTTTTGCGCTTTGGTTTAACCCCCGAAGAAGCAAGATCGTTACTCCTAATATGTGGTATCACGAAAAGCCGGAAGACCAATTCATTATTTTCCCTTGGGAAGCAGAATCATAATCCCCGCATTGCGGGGTTTAATTTTAACCAGATTTGTGTTAAAATATTTGAGAAAATATATTAAGGGGGTTTAGTTTAATGGCAAAACGATGGTCTCCAAAACCATTAATGGGGGTTCGATTCCCTCAACCCCTGCTGTACACCAAACCTTGACGAATGGCACATCTTGTGCTACTTCTTCTTTTTGTGCTACTTCTTCTTTGTTCTTATAGTAAGTTGGGAGGTAGGGTGAACATCTACACTGCCGTAAGCGGAGCTAATTCTTCGCTTGAGATCGGCGATAGGCATGGCGCGGAATTTTTTTTAGATTATGCCGAAGAAATCTTGAAAGCGCGCGATCCGCAAGGAAATATTCAGGCGCCGGCGATCTGTTGTTTTAACGTCAAAAATGGCATTATATCCTGCGATGACATTGTTTGGATTCCGGACGAAAAAGGCGGACTTGAAAAGTTTAATAACGGCAAACTTTATCCGGGCACGCTCCATGAACGCTATGCTTCTTGTAAAGCCTGCCGTGATAATTTGAGAGCAGAAATAAAGACGCTCAAAGTGGCCCTAAAAGCAAAACCGGCTTATAGCTTATAATCAAGCCGGTTTTTTATTTGCAATTTATTAATTTTTATTTATATAATTATAGAGTTTATATGGGAAGCGAATACGAAAAATATAAAAAGGGGTTTTTAAGATTAAGCGTGAATGCTTTAATCTCTATATCCGTAGCTCTTGGAGTATTTTATTTTTTAATTGAGCGCGGCAGTTGGGGGTTTAATTATATGGTCGTAGCGCCTGTCTTATTTTTTGCGCCACGCTTATTTTTTAACCACCTCGCTTTTCACCGTTATTTTTCATTGCGCACATTAAAAACACTCGAATCCTCAGCGTCGGCACTTTTTTTAATGGAATTTTTTGACGCGACCTGGCTTAATGTCAAAATATCATATTTTGATTGGATAATGCATTTTATGTTTGGCGCGCTTTTAGCGTTTCTGATTTTTTTAGGTTTTTTATATTTTGAGAAAAATTCCATTTTTACGATTAGCCGTTTTCAAGCGTTTTTGTGGATGATTATGGGAGGTGTCATAATCGCGTTAGTGTGGGAGTTTTTTGAGTATATAAGCTATCCCCGGTTTAATCTCGCGATGTTTGGCGACCCTCTGGTATCTACTGGTGCGGATACTTTAATGGATGTGTTTTCCGGCACCTTTGGCTCAATCTTAATCGGAGGTTTAATTTTTTTCAACTGGTCAAAAGCGAAAATACTTTTCTTACGGTAGGAAATTATTAAATAGCTGCAGCTCCGCTTGCTGTCCAGAATGTTGAGTTAAGAGGCGAAAAATTTCTTAATTCAGGCGTAAAGGATCAGATTGCACCCGAAGGAATCAGGGGACGCGTGGCTTATCGCGGGTCCACAGAACAAGTATTAAGCGAGTTGGTAAGCGGACTGAGGAGTGGCATGATTTATGTCGGCGCTGCCGATATCTCGGACCCCCAAAGGCCATTTTTCCGGAAATTCACCAGAATCAGCCGCGCTGCCCGGGAAGAATCCAAGCCTCACGATATTGAAATAGTTTAATCCCGTTTTTGACGGGATTTTTTATTGACATAAATATATTTAACTTATAAACTTCTAATACTTCACGATCTTTAAAATTTTAAAAAACGAAACGAGAGCTGACAATGGCGTCCAAGAAAAATGGTAATGGAAAGGCCAAATTAAGCAACAAGTTAACCGCGCGGGAAGCGGAAGTTCTGAAATATCTTAAGAGGCAGGCTTGGAGCATTCCGGGCATTGCCGACAGCACCAAGCCAAAAACCTCTGAAGAAGAGGCAGTTCGCCTTGTCGATGCTTTGATGCGCAAAGGGTATGACATTAATCTTGACAGGGCAACCAAGCAGGTTGGTCTTAAGAAAGATCCCACTACGCTTCAGCCTTTACTCATTGACCCGGAAAAAAGAGTCATTAAAGATCCCATCTATAGGCACACTTACAAGGTTGGATTCTGGTCAAGTGTAGTCGCTGGCAGTAAGTTCGCCCAGTGGACGGCTCTGCATACTCTTTATGCCTATTTCGAGGCGGCGGGAGTTGACTTTGCAGTCGGTTCCGACCTGACGGCCGGCATTATGCCCAAGCGCCGCCAGGGTGAAGTATTTCTTGGACCCCCAGAACAGCAGCGGGATTATGTTCTGAAACATTTCCCCAAAGCCCGCTTTAAGACCTATATTATTTCCGGCAAGAGGGACCTTTCTTCGAAAGATAAGGAAAATCCCGCTTATAATATTGTGCGCGGTATTTGCGGCGATGATTCTCGTGACGATCTTATCTACCGTGGCGATCTTTCCGCGTCGTTTTTCATTAAAGATGTTCGGATTTTGGCGACCAATCCCGGCGAAGATTACGCGCCTTATGCCAAGAGCTTGCCGCTTCAGCGGATTATGGAAAACACTTTCGGCGAGGAATTTAAGGGCGGCGAAAGCGATAAGAAGGTTTTAGCGCTATTCGGAACGCACATGTTCGCGGACCTGCCAATTTATATGATTACCCGCGGGTTTCTTGCGCCTACTCTGCAGGCGATGACGCCTCATCAAAGGTCGCGCCGGCGCCGGGGATTTGCTCCGATTATCGGTGGCGTGATTTTGCACTTGCATTTCGATGACAAGTGGCACCTAAAGGAAAACGGCATTGAGGTTGAGCTCGTCAATCTGACCGATTATCAGCAGCCCGATGATTACTTGGCAGAGGTCAAGATCAAAGAATCGCTCACGAAAAATCAGATCGCCGTTGTTGAGCTTCTAAGTGAACGACCGCGGACCGAAGGTGAACTTTCACGGAATCTCAAAATCCATAAGGATAAGGTTTGGGAGATTATTGGCAATCTGCAAGACTCTAATTATAAGATTCTTACCCCTTCCAATGCCGAGCAGGCTGATTCAAAGCAGTTTACTCTTGTCTTGAGTCCCAAAACCAGCTTCAAGCCGCTTGATCTCAAGACGGTGTTTCATAAGAAGCTTAAGACTGGCTACACTAGCGACAAGCATTATGCTAGTGGTGACGGCCAGCCCTCTTGCGTTGACATGGCTTACCGCAATGCTGAAGAGGAAAAGATCGCAGTTATGTTTGATACCGGCGATATGACCGCCGGTCTGTTCGACCATCCGGCTAACAAGAATAAGGTGATTATTCCCAACGTTGAAGGCCAGATGCTTTACGCGGCGGATCGCCATCCGAAGGCTTCGTTTCCGCAGTTTAGCATCAGCGGAGATCATGACTCTTTCGCTGGTAAGGTCGGAGCTAACTTCTATCGGCGCATTTTTTCCGCCGCCCGGCCGGATATTAAGTATCTTGGCCATCTCCGCGGCGCAGTTGAGATCAATGGCATGAAGTTTACGCTCAAACACCCTGGCGGAGGGCCGGGCTACGCGCTTACTTACGGAGGCCAAAAACACATTGAAGCCGAAATTCAGCGTATTGTTTCGCGCGGCGGTAAAGAAATGTGCCACGTTCTGGCTTTTGGCAACTGGCATGTCGCCAACTGGCAGTTTAGCGCCGGCGTTGCCGTCATCTGCGTACCTTGCTTTCAGGAACAAACCTTGGATTACATGGATCGCAAGGCGCTTCATCCTTGGATCGGCATGTGGATTATGGAGTACACCGTTGATACGGCGAATCGCATCACTAGCGCGCGTGCTAAGTATTACAATTACGCTCCTTATACTAAGGAGCTCGATCTGCCCGAGCCGATTGCCAGCTTTTACAGGAAGTACGTGTTTCCTGATATGTCCGTCGGAGATGCCAACGGCGGCGAGACCCGTTAGAAGTAAGACGCCGACAGCGTCTGCCGACTTGTCGGACTTCTAACGGGTCAAGAAAGAAAATTCAAAATAACCCGATTAACGGGTTATTTTTTATTCTTGCTATGGGAGGCTCAATTATGTTATTAGGATTACTATGGTTCTTTTTATACAAAAAGAGGGACGTTTTGGGTCAACCCAAGAATCACGACCAAAATTGCCACTCAAATTTACATCATGTTTATCCTCGTTCGCGCATTCCCAGAAAGTATCGAGCAAAACTTTTAGGTAATTGGATTGTCATAAGAGTTCCGATAAGGACTCATAATTATTTTCATACTATTTTTGGCAATCGCACTCCCGAAGAGCAAATCAGGCATTTGAGAAAGATGTGCGACGAAAATGGCATTCTGGACGGCTTGATTTATAATATTTTTAAGTTGTGTTTTGACGAGATTTTCGGAGGGCGGCGTAATTTTACTGAAATGGTCGAAGTTTTTAAGCAGTGGGATCTTCCTGAAGAAACCAAAGCGCGTAGTTCCGAAAAACTGGCCCGCGTAAGGCGGATCCTGAATGATGAGATCGGGGGCGGCATCCGTATCAGGAGATTTAAGTTAAATTAAGGGGCTAATTGCCCTTTTTTATTCCGCTGATATTATTAAATTAATGCGCAGAACTATTAATCCGTTTGTCGAGGATATCATTAGACGGGGCATTCTTAAGACCCCGTCAATTATTGAGGCGTTTAAAAGCGTTGATCGCGCTAATTTTGTGAGAGAAAAGGCGCTCGCTTATATTGACGAGCCACTCTCTATTGGCGAAGGTCAGACAATTTCCCAACCGACCACGGTGGCTTTCATGCTTGAATTATTGCAACCGGAGGCAGGTAATAAGGTTTTTGAGATTGGTTTTGGTTCCGGCTGGCAGACAGCCATTTTGGCTTACATTGTAAGTCAAAATGGAATTCAAAAATCAAAAATCAAAAATCAAAATTTAGGAAAAGTATATGCCGTGGAAAGAATAAAAGAGCTCTTTGAATGGGGTACCACAAATATCGCTAAATATAATTTCATCAAAAAAGGCATTGTGGAAGTCATATGCGGAGATGCCACCAAAGGCCTTGCGGAACACGCGCCTTACGACAGGATCATCGCTGCCGCCGCGGGCGCGTCAGTCCCGGAATCGTGGCTAAAAGAGCTGAAAGTCGGCGGCCGGCTTGTTACGCCGGTTGGCGGCAGTATTTGGCTTTACATAAAAAGAAGCCGTGATAAATTCGACAAAAAAGAGTATAAAGGATTTTTATTTGTGTCCCTAATTTCCGATGAATCTTAAAGATTTTAAAAACAAAAGAATTTGCTTTTTGGGCCTGGGTCTGGAAAATCTTTCACTGGCCGAATATTTGGCTAAGAAGGGGATTAAAGCGACGGTTTTCGATAGGCGATCGGCGGCGGAGCTTGGTGAGCGGTTTGAAAAAATTGAGAAACTGGGAGTCGATTTCCGCGGCGGTAATAATCATCTCCAAGGGATCGCGGACTTTGATGTCATATTCAGAACCCCGGGCTTCATGGACGCGGGGAAAACAAAGTTTAAAAAAAGCGCCGTGTTTACGTCGCCTATGGCATTGTTTTTTGATCTGTGTCCGGCAAAAATAATCGCCGTGACGGGCACCAAAGGGAAGGGCACGACTTCCTCGCTTATTTTTCATATTTTGAAAAAAGCCGGGAAAAATGTCTGGCTTGCCGGCAACATCGGTGTTGCTCCTTTTGACTTTATTGGGAAAATTAAGGCGGATCACTTTGTGATTTTAGAACTTTCCAGTTTCCAGCTTTTAGATTTCAGGGGTAGCCCTCATATCGCCGTGGTTACCAATCTTTTCCCCGATCACTTGTCGCCGGCCGATCCGTTAAATCCGATTTATCACAAAAGCTTGAAGGAATATTACGGCGCCAAGGCCAATATATTTTTGAATCAGAAAAAAGACGGCTGGCTTGTGGTCAATAAAAATAGCCGCCACCCGGATAATCTGCTGAAAAAGTCCGGGGCTCGGCGGGTATATTTTGAAATTGATGACAATCTGCATAAGAGCCGTCATTTGATCGGCGTCCACAATCAGGAAAACATCGCCGTCTCATGTGCTGTCGCGAAAATATTAGGAATTCCGGCTAAAACCATTTATAAGGCCGTCGAGAGTTTCTCCGGCCTGGAACATCATCTGGAATTCGTAGCTGAAATCAACGGCATCCGTTTTTATAATGATTCGGCCTCCACAATGCCTGCCGCGACTCTGGCCGCGGCGCGGGCTTTTAGCAGGAGCGTCATCCTGATTACCGGCGGAGTTAATAAAGGTTATGATCTTAAGGAATTCGCGAAAGACCTGCTGAAGTCGCCATATTCGCTTTCGATTATGCTTATCGGCCGGACTTCAAAAGAACTTTTCGGGCATTTCAAAAAAATGGGGCCGGAGTTGAAAAAACATAAGTCGGCGGTTTATTACCGTGGCGGAAAAAATATAAAAGAAATAATAAAAGACGCGATGGCGATCGCGTCAAAAGAAGGAGGCGTGGTTTTATTCTCTCCGGGTTTCGCCAGCTTCGATATGTTCCAAAATTCCAAGGACAGGGGCAAAAAATTCAAAGAAGCGGTTTGGGAACTGAAATCGACATCTTGACATATTTATACATCTACTGTATGTTATTCATAAATTTGATCTTTAAGAAAACGGGAGCAAAAAGATGCCGAAGTGGCTGAAGGTTTGTTTATGGGTTGCGGCAGCGGTCGTTTATCTGAATATCGGCTACCTTTGCATGTATTCTTTTGACTCGACGGCTTCCCAAACGGCGCTTTCTAATTCTGTTTATAAAACAGTTGATTTTATGGGTTACATAGGAAGACCGGGAAAGGGCGCTCTCAAGAATTGGTTGGATTATTTTATCTTATATGGCTTATTCAGTCTTTTTTGGCCCTTTATCCTACTTATTTGTTGGACAGTAAATTTTGCAGTATTGTCATGGAAGGTTTTAGTTTGGCTGGCGACCGGCGGTTTTTGGAAATGGCTGGGGCTTTTAAAGTAGAGGCATTTTTGCCTCTTTATTTTTTACTCTTGACAAATTTTTTAATATAAAATATACTCAAAACAATCCTCCTGCGCTAAAGCTACGGAGGACACAGTCCGCAGAAAGTGGGCAGCTGCCTGAAAATGGCGTAAGTCCCGCCAAGGAAAAATAGCTTAATTTAGCTGTTTATTGTTATGCGGACGCTTGGTCCGTTTTTTTATTTAAAAATATGCCGTTAACTAGAGAACAAAAACAAGATATATTGCAGGATTTGGTTGAAAAGCTTAAAAAAGCCAAAGCTGCCATTTTGGTTGATTACACAAAACTGCCAGTATCCAAAACCATGGAACTGCGCCGCAACTTAAAACAGGCCGATGCCGAGTACAAAGTCGCCAAAAAGACACTCATCAGCCGAGCTTTAAAAGAAGCGAATTATAAAGATTTCGATCCGGAAAAATTTAAAACACAGGTAGGGTTGGTCTTTAGTTATAATGATCCGGTCTCTGCGGCCCAATCGGTCTACAAATTTTCACGGCTTAACGAAGCATTGAAGATTTTGGGCGGTTTTCTGGGAATTGAATTTAAGGAAAAGTCGCAGATTATAGCGCTTGCACAGTTGCCGCCGCGCGAGGCGCTTTTGGCGCAAGTAGTCGGAACAATTGCCGCGCCTTTGTCGGGTTTGGTAAATGTTCTGTCTGGGAATATGCGTAATTTAGTTAATCTGTTAAATAATTTGAAGGAAAAAAGGTCGTAAATAATGGGTTACAAATGTACAAAATCGATAAAATTATGTCCAATAAATTTGATAAAATAATTGAAGAGGTGGAAAAATTAAACGTGCTCGAGCTTTCAGAACTGGTAAAAGCACTTGAAGAGAAGTTTGGCGTTTCGGCTTCCGCTCCGATGATGGCAATGCCGATGGCGGGGGGAGCTGTCGCAGCTGCTCCGGAGGAAGAGAAATCAGCTTTTGACGTTGTTTTGACAAAGGCCGGCGAACAAAAAATCGCGGTTATTAAAGTAGTCCGAGAAGTTACCGGAAAGGGTCTGCAGGAAGCCAAACAGTTGGTTGACGCGGCGCCACAGGTTATAAAAGCGGGCGCCAATAAAGCCGAGGCGGATGAATTGAAAGCAAAATTAGAAACTGCTGGCGCTGCTGTAGAATTAAAGTAAGAAGTCCTGATTTCTGATCGCACAAAAAATCCGATTGAAAAATCGGATTTTTTGTTTTAAAATGCCTGCGATGCCAAAAACACCAAAAGAACCGACTTTAGATACCCTGTTTGATTCTCCGGTAAGAGCCCGGATTTTAAAGCTTTTTTTGTATGGTTTTGATCGTAGCTTTGACGCCAAAAAAATTTCAGGAAAGCTCCAAATTAACCTCCGGATTTTAAATAGGGAATTACAACGCCTCTCTGATATCGGCTTTATCAAAAGCCGCGGCTTAGCGCGGAAAAGGGTTTTTACTGCCAATCAGTCTTTTAGTTTTTACGAACCGCTCCGGGCTTTGGTGACAAAAACTCTGCCGGTATCGCGTAAAAGCATGCTCGGGCGCATATTACGGCTGGGCAAGATTAAACTTGTTTTGATATCCGGAATCTTTGTGAATTCCGATAATTCAAGGGCGGACCTGATGATAGTAGGAGACAATATTAACCAGGCCAAACTCAACAGATTTTTCCGAAATCTGGAAGCCGAGGTGGGCAAAGATCTTAATTACGCGGTTATGACTACCAAGGAATTCGATTATCGGTTCGGGATGTATGACAGGTTTGTCCGCGATCTTCTTGAGTTCAAACACGAAAAACTTATCAATAAATTACGGATTTAAAAATGGGCGCATAGTTTAATGGCAAAACGTCGCATTCACATTGCGAAGAGTCTAAGTTCGATTCTTAGTGCGCCCACAATAGAGCGGTCGCCGACGGCGATAGGCCGCAGGTTCGATACCTGCAATGCCCACAAAGACCATCTTTTGATATCGTGGTTTTTTGTTTTTCTTAAGCCAAAAAATCTGACAGGTTGCCTCAATCTTAGGAATAAGAATATTTTTTAAACTATTTATACTATTATTTTAGGCTAAATATTTAGTTTGTTACTTTTAGATTTGTTATAATAAATCTATATCAACAAGCAATATGCTTCAACGAGTAATAACTCGAAAAGTTATCTTACTTTCTGCTTTTTTAGCGCTAGGCGCCGGTATTTTTATTTTTAGCCAGATAAACGGTTTTCCAAAAAATAAACCAGTTTCGAATAAATATCCAGCGGCGTTAACCGGCACTGGATCGGGGTTAGTCGGTTATTGGAAATTTGACGAAGGAAGCGGGACAGTCGCGGCTGATTCAAGCGGGAATGCGAATAACGGAACGCTTCTTAACGGGCCTGCTTGGACTCAGGGGAAAATTAATGGCGCGTTAAGTTTTGATGGGAGTGATGATTATGTGAATATGGGCAACGCGAGCGCTTTACGATTTGAAAACACTAATCCCTTTACTTTAAGCGCGTGGTATAAATTTAATGTAACTTCATTCGGCGCAGGCGATGATCAGGGTTTAATCGCTAAAGAAAATACAGGAGGTAGTCTTCCGGGCTATAAACTAGCCATTGAAGCTGATGCGGCCAATGATCCATGGTCATTTATAATGCGCGACATCAACTCCAGGCGTTTAGAAGTGCAATTTCCTCGTCCGAATAATACTGATTGGCACTATATTTCGGTAATTTATGATGGCTCTTCGAATGCTTCGGGAGTGTCGGTTTATATTGACGGCATGTCTCAGCCGAAAACCGTGATTACTAATACTCTGTCAGTGTCAATAGCAAACAGCTCTCCTTTTTTGGTAGGTCAATTTTTTGGTGATTATTTCGACGGTTCGATTGACGAAGTCCGCGTTTACAACCGCGCGTTGTCTGTAGTGGAAATAACAGAAATTTTTAATGCCGCAGGAGCTCCGCCGTCACCATCTACGGACACGCAAGCCCCATCTATTCCCCAGAATCTTACTGCGAGTGTTTTTTCTTCTTCCCAAATAAATCTTTCGTGGACTGCGTCGACGGATAACGTCGCTGTAACCGGCTATCGTATCTACCGGAGCGGCACTCAAATCGCTACTTCCAATACAACTTCATTTCAAAATACCGGTCTCTCGCCCGCAACTGCTTATTTTTACACCGTGGCCGCCTATGATGCCGCGGGAAATGTTTCTAATCAATCATTATCATCCTCCGCAACAACTCAAGGAGTGGTACTCCCACCTTCTCCTTCTTTCCCGCTGCCAGATCCGCCGTTGGATGCCGCATTTATAAATCAATTAAACAATCTCGCGCCAAATTCATGGATGTATGCTAACCCGAAAACGCGCGATGTATATCAACCATTCATTACTGACAACGCTATCAACGATGTTATTGCGGTCAACGACGTGAGTCGTTTTAACTGTTTGAGAAAAATTACTCAAGGCGAACCGGTTACCCGTACATTCACTGGTATAACTGCCGGCAATGGGAGGATATTTTATTTCGGAGGCGGGCATGCCAGTCATATTGGCAATGATGTTGATCTCTATACTATCGAAGCGAATCAATGGCAGGAGGAATATGTGCCGGAGTGTCCTTTGCCCGGCTCTGCTGAAGCGCGCGGCATTGTTGGATCCGGCGGAGCTGCAACGACAATAACACCGCAAAACAGGCCTTATCATCAGCACATGTATCAGAATTGCGCCTATGACGCAGGGCGTAATCGTTTTACTTGCGTCCCGGCATCAGGCACATGGGCATTTAGTTTGAATACAAAGACATGGAGTGCTCTCGCGGGGCTTACGGCAAGTCCTGGGTGGTATCTTAATAAGGGGTTGGTTATTTTCGATCCGCAGGCTGATAAAATTTTCGCGCTTGTGGGGGAAGCAACAAGAGGGCAGAGAGGACTTCATTCATTTGATGCCGGGACGAATACCTGGCGGCTGGAAGCTCAGAAAAATCCCCCGGAAATTATCAGAAGTTATCTTTTTGGAGCTTACAATAAAGATCGGAGAGAAATTTTTGTAAAGACCGTAGCAAGCGACGGACAAGGAACTTCGAAGTTTTATCGCGTCAAAATACCAACGGGAGATTGGACTGAAGTAACCTCTGTGCCCGCAGAACTTTCAGCGAGTGACAGCCGCGAGTTTGATTATGATTCACGGAATAAAAGAATGGTTTTCTTGGTGACTCCGGCGTCAGGGCGTGAAGCCGCTGTCTGGACATGGAACATGGATACTGACCAATGGGTAAAGCTTCCTACCGCTCCTTCAGCCCCTCTTTCTAGTTCCAATGGGGGAGGAGAACGAAGTACGTTTGTGTATGACGAAAAAACAAATGCATTTGTATATTTGCGGACCGAGCGTTTGTATTGTGGAATTTCGGCTGCTTCGTGCGGCGGGTCAATGAAAACGTGGATTTATCGATCAGCTGTCACGGCACAAAATCCTCCGCCTCCACCTCCGCCTCCACAATCCTTGCCCGTTGTTTCACTTTCAGCTGATCCAGTTGCGATAGATGGCAAGGGAACCTCCATGCTATCTTGGTTTGTATCGGGCGCAGATTCTTGCAATGCCCTTGGCGGTTGGACCGGATCAAGAGCTTTTTCAGGAAGCGAGAATACCGGTGTGCTTTCTGATAACACCAGCTTTACTTTGCGTTGTGTTAATGCCAGAGGTTCAGCAGAAAAATCAGTTATTGTGGATGTACTTGATTCGCAACCCCTACCTCCGCCAGCCGCGCCGCAATTTTCCCTTACTTCTGTTGCGGATTTAAATACGTATCATCTGCGTCCATCAGTCGCATCAGTGGTTCGGGGGTCAGCGGTTCCTCTATCACTCGCCACCCGTAAAGGCACGAATAATTCCGCTGCCATTCCCGGTTTGATTATTCAATATCTTTTAGACGGCCAGCCGATCAGTCCGTATCTTTCAAGTCCATTTTCATTTTCATGGGATAGTACGAAGGTGGCGGATGGAATGTATGCTTTTGGAGTACGCTTGATTGACGGGCCGCAACTTGATGCACGTTACAGAACACTTACAGTCAGTGTGGTAGTAGATAATGTTGCAGGCGCGGTTTCAGGGAGTCAGCGCCTTCCGGTGGCATCTGATTGGTGGAAAGTTTTTAGTCCGGAGAAGTATCTTTCTTCCGCCCTAGATTGGGTGACCTACCCTGGATTTTTCCCGCATACTTCAGCGCTACACCCTTTTCCTTATAAGTTTTCTCCACCTGCGGCCAACGATTCCGAGAGGCAGTCATTGCTTGATATGCGCAATTGGTATTTAGAGGCGCTTACGGGGTCCCAGCCAGATCTTCATCAATCTAATCCACTTTTTGTCCGGATTAACGACGGGCATCTGCGTATCAGCGGATTCTACCAGCAAAATGATAAGACATCTGAAATTGTCGGAGATCGCGGTAATCGCTATCCCAATTTCGACGGCCCGAGAAATGATAATAACGTAAGTCCCTATTCAACTTTTGTGCCGATCCCCGATGGGCCCGGCTGGATGGGAATAGATTTGTACGGACGCCTTTTCCGCATCGATCCCAATGGCACCGTTACCACTATCGCGGGCAGGCGCGTGAGGCGGGATACGCTTCCCTATGATCCTTATTATTCTGTGGCTGAATCGGCTGTCAAAGCTTATCAGACAGAACTGGTCGGAAATTTTTCCGGCGGAATTGATTTTGATCTTCCCATTGATCTTGTTTTTGATCCGCGCGATCCCAAAATCATTTATGTCGCTGACACCCGGCGTGATCGTATCGCAAAGGTGGATACTCGCCAAAACCCGGCTTTCGTGACGACATATGCTGGAGTGCCTAATCAAAAAGGCCTTGTTGACGGCCCGCGTCTGCAGGCGCTTTTCAATGCGCCATTTAGCTTGGTTATGTCATCTGACGGCACGATGTATGTTGCTGATGAAACGAATAGCGCTATTAGAAAAATCAATCCTGACGGGATGGTGACGACATTAGTCGGACATGGTTCGAAAGCCCAGAAGGTGCCGGATAAACAGACGTTGTGGAATAATCGCCAGAATTTTACTCAAAACGGCGATTTTGATACGGCAACAATAAATTATCCTCAAGTGATCAGATTTGATTCCGACGGCAACCTCATTGTCGTTGAATATTGGACGAACTGGGTTCGCAGGATTAATCTGCGGACGCAACAAGTGGAACGTATCATAGATTTCAGTACTATAGGAAGCGGTGGTCCGGGCGATTGGGTATGGTTGGAAGTGGATACAAAAGGATTGATGGGTCCGAAGGATGATATTTGGCTGACCTTCACTGAAAGCACTGATACGCTTTTCCGCGTTTCAAAGGATGGTTCGCGTTCAAAGCGAATGGCAAGAGGATCATTTCAGATTGATGGCACAGCCGCCGGTCGGTTCGGCCATTACACATGGGCATTAGCGCTTGATGACGAAGAAGCGCGTTTCATCACAACCGGTTTTGGCAGTACCGGAGTATTTTCATATCGGAAACTACTCCCCGGAGATCCGCCTCTTATTCCAAGTGGAGCAAAAGAAACTCTTTATCGTAAAGGAAGGGAAATGTATAGGTATGGGACGGTATTGAGTTTTCCGTTTGATTCTCGTCCCTCGTTCTACAATCTCCACGGTCCAACTGGTTGGAGTCTTTTGGGTAATGTAAGTAATTTTGACGATATGGCAGCGATGTCAGATGGCCAGCTTACGACTTATATCCAGCAAGGCATGGGCGGGGCAGTTCCCCGACCGGAAATAAGTGGGGAGGATTTAAGAGCGCTTAAATATTTTATCCGCGTTGAATCAACCAAGGGCTATCAGGAAACAATTGATCCCGGCGTTTCTTCAATTGATGGCGTGCCACCGTCTATAAGTAATATAAGAGCTGTTCAGGTGGATGCTACTACGGCACGCGTTACATGGAACACAAATGAGCCGGCGCTTGGATTGGTTAAGTTCGGAGTTTCCGAAAATTACTTCAGGTGGTCGGATATTGAATCAGACTACGGCACGACTCACGAGGTTTTTCTTCACGGCCTCCCGCAAGATCGTCTTATGCATTTTGCCGTATTGGCAAAAGACATCGCTGGTAATAATACTGTTTCTTTGGATGGAACTTTTACTATGGGGTCCGGCGCCGTTTTTCAGGATACGGTTTTGCCGCAGGTTTCTCTTATTGCTCCGGCGCAAGACGCGTCGGTATCAGGCGCCATAACGATCAATGCGCAAGCGTCGGATAATATCGGTGTTCTCGGGGTGCAGTTTAAACTAGATGGCGTATTGCTTGGCGCTGAAGATACTTTTGCGCCGTATAGTGTGTCCTGGGATACGAGTAAAACAACAAATGGCTCTCACTTAATAAGCGCTGTTGCGCGCGATACAGCAGGAAATCAAAAAACCGCATCAGTATCGGTCACAGTAGCTAATGCGCCGCCGTCCGTCATAATAGAAGCGATTCGCACTGGCGCTTGGAGCAATGCGGGCACATGGAAATCAGGAAAAGTTCCGACAGGCAACGATAAGGTTATTATTACAGGTAGTGGTATTGTTGTTACTTATGACCTTCCATTCGATACTCAAATCGGAGCAGAAGCTCGCGCCATTATCGTTAAAGATGGCGCCACGCTTCGTATGTCTCGAGTTCTCTCAACGCGGCTCGATCTTGATGGAAGTCTCTCAATTCTTCAGGGTGGGAAGTTGGATGTGGGAACAAGTGTTGACCCGATTCCCTCCGCATTGAAAACGTATATTGGTTTTAATGTTGCCAATGACAGATCTTTTAAGGGAGGAGCTGCCGCGCCGTCTGATCCGACATTTCCTGATTATCAAGTTGATGATACTGGGCTGTGGGTTGTGGGTACAACTGCGCGCGCAGATTTTTTCGGAGGAGCAATACCTAAAACATGGACAAAGCTTGTGAGTGATGCTCCAGCCGGCAATTCAGCGCTCTCATTGCGAGATGCTCCGCAAGGGTGGAAGGTTGGCGATAAAATCGTAATTACTCCAACTGGCAAAAATTCCGATGAAACCGAAGTGCGCACCATTACGGCGATTTCGGGTACGCGCGTAACGGTTAATCTGCCACTCGCGTTTCTCCATGAAGGGAATCTCAAGGCTTACAACAAAACAACACAAGCAATCCGAACTATAGCAAGTGAATCTCTGATTATTGCCGGAGAAGTTTTGCTACGCGCGCAAGGTGAGGTGGGATTACTAACTCACAATGTCACTATTGCTTCCAATCTTGTGAGGGAAGGAGATACAAATCATCGCTCTCATGTGATGTATGTGCATGGCGCGAAGGGTTCAATCCAATACGCGGAATTTCGCGATCTTGGTCCGAGAGCAACTATGGGTCGTTATCCGATTCATCTTCACGAGCTTGGCGACGCGGGAAACGGTTTTCTCATTAATGGTGTCTCGGTGTGGAGCTCGATTTCAGATCCTATGAATAAATGTATTACCATTCATACTTCAAATGGCGTCACTATTTCGAATGTCGTCGGATTTAATGCTCAAGGCGCCTGCTTTTATCTAGAAGATGCCAAAGAGCAAGGCAATACGCTTGATGGGAATCTCGGAGTGTCGGTCTATGCTCCAGAAGAAATTTCCAACGGACGAGCTCCAAGCGCTTTTGGCTATGACTCGACATCTGCTGCAATCTTCTGGGTGCGAGAGAAAAATACATACCGCAATAATGTGGCGGCGGGTGGCCGTGCGGGCGTTGCAGGTTTCTGGCAGACGCCAAACGTACTTGCGTCAAACGCACTCACTCTTTTTACGACAAATGAATCTCATTCCAACGGCATTGGATTGGATTATTCTGGGGGGAGTGCGTTGACGATGACGCTTGATGGAATTTTTATCTGGAATAATTTAATAGGAGCACATGCTGCCAGTTCCATAAGTGCCGTCACGAAAAATTCCATTTTCTGGAATAACCAGCAAGATATTTCGGGACCGCAACCAGGTACTTTTGTTGCCAATACGATTATTACTCCTGTAGCTTTGCCTGGGGATACCACTGCGCCTTCAACACCCGCCAATCTTATCGCAACCGTTTTCTCATCTTCACAAATCAATCTTTCTTGGACCGCGTCTACCGACAACGTCGCGGTAACCGGTTATCGTATTTATCGTGGAGGCACGCAAATTACTACTGTGCCGGGAACTTCATACTCAAACACCGGACTTACGGCAAACACCGCGTATTCATATACCGTTGCGGCTGTGGATGCCGCGGGCAATGTTTCTGCGTTATCGCCAGCGCGCAATGTGACGACATTAGCTTCTCAACCCTCCATCACCGTTCTTTTAGCCCATTGGAAATTCGATGAAGGTTCCGGCATCACTGCTTCAGATTCATCCGGCAACGGCAATACCGGAACCCTAACCAACGACCCCCTGTGGGTTACCGGAAAATCCGGCAAAGCGCTTCAGTTCGACAAGGTTGATGATGCAGTAAACATTAATGCTCCAACTGCTTTTGACAATCTTCCTCAATTAACCATTTCCGCCTGGATTAATCCCAAAAGCGCCGGTGAAGAAAGTTTTGGAAGAATTCTTGAAAAAGCTGATGGTGTTACTTATCCAATAACTCGAGGCTGGAACCTATTTATGACTGGCAATAATCAACTATCATTTATAGCTGACTTCGCATCAACCAACCTTGATAAACGCTCTTCCGCCGCTGTCCTCACCCTAAACCAATGGCAACACGTGGCTCTCACCTGGGATGGCTCTTCTTCAGCTTCCGGCGTCCATTTTTATGTGAACGGCACTGAAGTGGCTTACACCACCAATCAAAGCGGTTCGGGCACCCGTGTTCCGGACGATACCGAAGATCTCCGCGTTGGCAATAATGAATCAGGAACTAGAACTTTTGACGGTGCCATCGATGAAGTGAGGGTGTACAATCGCGCTTTGGCGCAATCAGAGATTCAGTCGCTCTATACTTATTCGACAGGCGCGATAGATTTCAAAGATGCAAACGCGAACAGATAAAAATATTACAACTATAATTGCAGGTCTTGCTTTTACAACAGCTGTTGTAAAAAATTGCACTATAATTGTTTAAGATGATTGCGTCCTAATATGAATAACAAACTCGCGTTCTAAAGACGCGAGTTTGTTATTCATAGACACGAATTTACTTTTTGTCAGCTTAGTTAGAAGTTCTTTAGAAAAAATTTTTGAAAATTTTTTCTTACGCTAATAATTTGCATATTTTTATATTGGTGGAATTTTTGTAGATGTATTTTATTAATACACAATAAACTTTTAACGGGGTCAATTGACATGAAAAAAACAATTGTTTTAAATATAGGCAGTTGTTTTTTTCTTTAACAACCCGGGAAACAAAATGGCAGGCGAGCGACCCTGTACTTTTTGCGACCGAAGCCAGTTCGAAGAACAGCTCGTGGCAGAGAGTGAAAACTTTTATGTTATCGCGACTTTGGGGCAAATTACCGACGGTGGTTATGTGTTGCTCGTGCCTAAACGCCACGTTTTGTGCGTTGGCGATATGACTATGGAAGAAATAATCCATATGACGGCGGAAGCGTCGAAATTGGACCAATCCGTGAGTGAAGAATACAGATGCTCTACGACGATATTTGAACACGGCATAGTCGGCCAAAGTATAAAACATGCTCATCTTCATATAATTCCCGCGGCCTGCATAATGACCGAAAGAATAAGAAGCGATTTTTCCGGAAAAGAAATGAACATTATACACTCTCTTTCCGATTTAAATCTTTTATATCGGCAAAAACTTGTTTCGTATCTTTTTTGGAATGATTATAATTTGCGCTCAACTGTTTGCTGGGATCCGCCCGCTCCTCCGCAATATTTGCGTAAAGTTGTTGCCGAATACATCGGTAAGCCGGAACGCGCCAACTGGCGCGAAATGGATCCGGTATTAGACAAGCAATTTTGGTCAGAAACCGTAGCGCGTTTGAAGAAATATTTTTAACCCCGTAATTACGGGGTTTTTTAAGTTTATCAGGAAGTAGAAATTGGACAAATTCTTTTTTGCCCTTCGAATTCTTTATTATAGCAAAATACGCTCTTCATTATGTTTCAGAAGTTATAGAACTAAAACATTGAATCGTCGGGCAAAAGAACTTGAAGTGCGGGTCCAATTTTCACTTCCTGACTTATCCACATTTAAGCTCTTGCAAGCTTATTTTATTCATATTATTATTAAGGAATTAGTGGGAGATTGTGGGTAAGTTTGTGGATAAGTATGCTAATCTGTGGATAAACAACATGCTTTTAGGTGAATATAGGCACAACTTAGATTCCAAAAACAGACTCACAATTCCAGCTAAGTTAAGAATGGAATTAGGCGAAAAGCCGATTCTAACGAGGGGCTTGGACAATTGTTTATTTATCTATCCTCGCCGCGATTGGGAGCTCTTTGTAGAAAAGCTGAGTCAGTTGCCGTTGAGCCAAAAGACCGCAAGGAATTTTTCGCGTTTTATGCTTTCCGGCGCTTCCGAGGCTGAGATAGACGAAATGGGAAGAATTCTCGTGCCGGATTTTTTAAGGAAATACGGCCGTTTTGAAAAAACGATTGTGGTGGTAGGCGTACAGAATCGCGTGGAAATTTGGGCAGAAAAAGAATGGGGCAAGTATATGACTGAAATTGAAAAATCTTCCGGCGATATCGCTGAAAACTTAAGCGGATTCGGCATCTAGGTTCTCCAAATTTACAATTATCAATTATCAATTTTCAATAAATTAACAATTTTTCAATTATCAAATATCAAATAATTTGGGAATTGAATCATTGAAAATTTATTAGAAATTGGAAATTAGAAATTGAAAATTACCTACTATGCACATCCCTGTTCTCTTAAAAGAAATTTTGGAGCATTTGAGCCCTAAACCTGGTCAGAATTTTATTGACGCAACGGTCGGCAATGGGGGGCACATGGCGGCTATTCTGGAAAAAATAGCGCCTAACGGCAAGTTGCTGGCTATAGATCGCGATCCGATGTCTTTGACAGCCGCCAAGTTCAAAGTTCAAAGTTCAAAGTTCAAAAATAATGTAATTTTTGTAAATTCAAGCTTTGGAGATTTGCAAGAAATTGTCAGTAAAGAGCATTTTGAAAGTATAAAAGGGATTTTGTTCGATTTCGGCATGTCATCGGAACAGCTGGAAAATTCCGGCAAAGGATTTTCTTTCCAAAAAGACGAGATTATGGATATGCGCTTTGATCCAAGAACACCCATGACCGCCGAAGATATTGTTAATGGTTATTCAGAAAAAGAACTTGCTGAAATTTTTGAAAAATTTGGCGAGGAATCACGGGCATGGTCAATAGCTCGCGCTATCGCGGAAAGTCGCAGGAGAAAACGGATAAAGACCACGCTGGAGCTTACGGGTATTATTGAAAAAGTAAAGAGGCGCTTCGGGAGAATACATCCGGCCACACAGATCTTTCAGGCGTTGAGAATTGAAGTCAATCAGGAACTTGTGGAAATTGAACGGGCTTTAGCCGTCTTGCCTGAAATTTTAGCCAAAGGAAGCAGAGCCGCGTTCATCTCTTTTCATTCTTTAGAAGACCGAATAGTTAAGAATTGGTCGCGCGATTTCAATAAAAAAAATATTATTAAAAATTTAACTAAAAAACCCATTGCGTCATCCGCCGAAGAAGTTAGAGTGAACCCCAGAAGCAGAAGCGCGAAACTAAGAGTTATAGAAAAAATATGAGCCAGACACTGTTAGTATATAAAGAAGAAAAGAAGCTTGTGCCGAAGGTAATGTCTTTTTATATTTCCAAATTGCAGCATTTCAGAATCGAAGTTTTGAATTTTTCTTTACTTTTAACTATTATTCTTTTGGTCATCCTTCACCTGGCTTTGGCAAATTCAATAGCGATTACCGACTATGGCGCGAAATCGGCCAGAAAAAACGCTGATAATCTGCAAGTTGAAATTCGAAATCTCAATCTAGAACTTACCAAGACGCGCGGCATGAGTTTTTTGAAAGAAATGTCCAGCACTTTAAATCTTGTAACTAATGATTTCATCCAGTATATTCAAAGTCTTCCCGATATAGTAGCTTTGAATCAGTAATCTATGGAAAAATCTAATGTTGAAAATCGGATTTTAATCTTGATTATAATTTTTGTTTTCATAAGCACGCTACTTTGGGCGAGGCTCTTTTTTTTGTCGGTGATGCGCCATGATTACTATCTGGCAAGGACTTCAAATAATTTAGCCGATCCGGGAATATCCGGGCGCGGCAGTATTTTTTTAACCGACAAAGATTCTCTGCCCTACGCTGTGGCGCTTAATAGGGAATTTCCTTTAATTTACGCGGTGCCTAAGAGCATAAAGGATCCTCAGGTGACCGCGAAAAAACTGGCGCCTATTCTTGAATTGGATGAAAATTTTTTAATTGAGAAGCTTTCACGGTCCGATGACCCATATGAAGTTTTAAAAAGAAAAGTTTCTGATGAAACAATCGTCCAAATTCAAGTTCTCGGTGAAGAGGGCATAAACGTAGAAGAAGAAGTACTGCGATATTATCCGACTGTCGGATTATTGGATCATCTGATAGGGTTTCTTGGCTTTGATAAAAACGGCGCTCTTGCCGGCCAGTACGGCCTGGAAGAATACTATGATGAAAAATTAAGAGGCAAGCCGGGAGGCGGAAGAGGGGAAGATTTGATTCTCACTATTGACTCGTCAATTCAGTCTGAAGCCGCTGCTTTAATAGAGAACGCGGTAACGAAGTGGCAAGGCACCGCCGGTTCAATCATAGTAATGGAACCAAAGACTGGTGAGATTATTGCGATGTCGTTGTATCCCGGTTTTGACGCCAATAATTATTCCGCAGTAAAGGACAGGAGTATTTTTATAAATTCAATGGTTCAGGGTCTTTTTGAGCCTGGCTCTATTTTTAAACCGCTCACCATGGCTATCGGCATTGAAATTGGAGCGGTAACGCCGACTACACAGTATTACGATTCCGGAGAGGTCCGCATCGGTTCCTATGTTATTAAGAATTCTACCGAGAAAAACTATGGCTACCAGACTATGACCGACGTGCTGGAAAAATCCCTTAATACTGGCGCGATTTTTGTAGAGCAGAAGGTGCCTAAAGACGCTTTTCTGAAATATTTAAAAGATTTTGAATTGGATAAAAAAACTTATATTGATTTGCCGGAAGCTAGGGGTAATTTGGCAAACTTGGAGACGGGGCGCGATATAAACTATGCTACCGCCTCATTCGGACAGGGTGTTGCCTTTACGCCCATTGAATTTTTGCGCGCGATAAACATAATCGCCAACTCCGGCCGTTTAGTCCAGCCTCATATAGTGAAAAGAATAATCAATCCCGACGGCAGAGTCACGGAGATTTCCTCAGTTGAGGGAAAACAGGTTATATCTTCGGAGACGTCAGCAAAGCTTACCAGCATGATGATAAAGGCAGTTGAAAATGGTTCCGGTCGTTCCGCGAAGATTTTGGGTTACAATATCGCTGGTAAAACAGGAACGGCTCAAGTGCCGAATTTTGATAAGCCAGGATATTCGGATGAAACTATTCATTCTTTCGTGGGATTCGCGCCTGCCTATAGTCCAAGATTTATCGCTTTAATTAAAATTGATAAGCCGCGTGGAGTCCGATTTGCTGAAAGCACTTCAGTGCCGGTTTTTCACGATCTAGCCCAATTTATCTTCAGTTATTGGAAAATTCCGCCGGACCAACCTGTGCAATAATTTTTTTCGCTACGTGAGATTTCCCGAAGGGAGACAATTTTCAATAAATTTTCAATTTTAAATTCTTGCTTAGATGAATAGAAAAAAAATAAAAAAACAGTTTGTTAAGTTTTTACTGCGCTGGCCGATGCTTTTGATGCTGGCGAAGCACAATCCCACCATCATTGCTATAACCGGTAGTGTCGGAAAAACCTCGACCAAGGAGGCTATTTATGCGGTTTTGAAAAAACGTTTTTCTGTCTGGCGCAGTCTTAAGAATTATAATACGGAACTGGGCATCCCGTTGGCGGTATTCGGGCTTACTATCACTAACTATTCCGTTTTCAGCTGGCTGGGGGTATTTATTAAGATGATGGCGCGCCTTATACGCTTTTCCAATTATCCCGACTTTTTAGTTCTGGAACTTGGCATTGATAAACCGGGCGATATGGCTTATCTTTTGAAACTTGTGCGCCCCGAGATCGCGGTCGTGACAGCCATAAGCGATATTCCGGTTCATGTTCAGTTTTTCAGCGGCCCCCGGGATGTGGCGCGCGAGAAAATGCGTTTGGTTAAAGCTTTGCCGCCGCTTGGCGTTGCAGTTCTGAACCATGATGATAGCGCGATAATGGAAGAAGCGGACAAAGTCAGGGCAAAGATTCTGTCTTTCGGCTTTAGCAAGGAGGCGGAGGTGAGAACGGACACCTTTGAAATGTTCGGTCCCGGGCCGGACGCGGGCATCACTTTTAAACTGGAACACAAGGGAAGCTTTGTGCCGGTAAGATTGAAGAACGTCTTTGGGAAATCCAATGTTTATACTGCTCTGGCGGCTGCGGCAGTCGGTCTGACTTTAGGGATGAACTTAGTTGAAATCTCTGAAGCGTTTTCGGAATATATTTCACCGCCGGGCCGCTTGCGCCTTTTGCCCGGAATTAAAAATTCATGGATTTTAGATGACACTTATAATGCCTCGCCCGTTGCCGTAGCCGCGGCCTTGGAAGTGATGAAAAACATGGAAAGCAAGCGGGATATTATTGTTTTGGGCGATATGAAAGAGCTCGGCGAGTACTCGGAAAAAGCCCATCTGGCCGTCGGAGACTTGATTTTCGGTTCCATAAAAGAAATTTGGACGGTAGGGGACTCTGCGAGGTTAATAGGCGAACAAGCCGTAAGAAAAGGTTTTGATCGGAAAAACGTGTATAATTTTGAAAAATCGGAAGAAGTTGGGCGTCAATTACAGGACCATATAAAATCCGGCGATTTGATTTTGATTAAAGGTTCGCAATCGTTACGGATGGAAAAAATCGTTGAAGAAATTATGGCCGAGCCGCAAAAAGCAAAAGAGCTTTTAGTGCGCCAGGAGCCGTCGTGGACCAGGAAGTGAAAATTCGACTCGTCCTTAAAAATTCTTTTTGTCCGGTTTTTCTAGATTGATGCTGCAGTACTCGCTATACATAAAATATATTGGATGAATATTAATAAAGAATTTTAAGGACAAAAATGAATTTGTCGAATTTCTACTTCCTGGTGGAAATAATGTGAAAGAGTGGGAGCGAATATAATATCTCTTCCCTCAACTCGCTCCGGCCATTCCAGCGATGGCCTTCGCTTGTCCTCGCTACGGCGGGGTTTTTGATGAGCTTATTATTATATCAAAAACCGCCAAGCCCGCCTGCTCGGAAGGTTTCGGGAAAAGATATTATATTCGCTTCCATTTGTAGTTTACAAAGTCGCGGTTCTATGCCATAATAAGCGAAGCTTGGATTATCTCTTAATCCCGTTTCGTTGCGAAATCTCTAAATTTTGGGCGAGACGAGGAAAAAATTCGAACTGTATAGATATACAGCGAGGATTTTTAACAAAGTCGTAGCCAAAATTTAGAGATTGCAGTAGAAAAAGGGGTTGAGAGATAATCCACATGCCCGAACGTCTAGAGGCCCAGTCCCGATTTCTCCAAAATTCTGATATTATGCCGCTATCGTCTAGCCTGGTCTAGGACATCTGGTTCTCATCCAGAAAACTCGGGTTCAAATCCCGATAGCGGTACTAGAATTTTGTTGAGAAATCGAGGATCCTCGATTCTGTTGCTAAATCGAAGACTTAGACAGAATCGGGAGATAATAGGTTCTCATCCATGTAACAGGGGTTCGAATTCCCGTGGGGGCCGCCACTTTTTTGATGATCGTAAAGATCTTCAGCAGTTGACACCGATTTTAATAATGATATGCTATTTAATTATTATGAGAAATAAAATTATATCAGAAATATTAGAGGATATTGTAAACCGTTTAGGAGAAGAATCGCGATTTTTAGAAGGTTCGACTCTGATTATTTCCGGCGGAGCTGGTTTTTTAGGTTCATATTTTTTGGGCGTTATTCATCTTTTAAATGAGAAGTTTTTAGCCAAACCCTGTCATGTTATTTCTATAGACAATTACATTACTGGCACAAAGGAGAGTTTTGTGGGTGATGTTTATGGCGAGCACATAAAGAGAGTAGAAGCGGACATTCGCACGCCATTTTCAGTACCCGAACCAGTAGTAGATTATATTATTCACGCGGCCGGTTTAGCTTCTCCCGTTTACTATAATAAATATCCACTAGAGACTATTGAGTCCACTATTCATGGCGCAAAAAATTTACTGGAATTAGCAAGACAGAAAAAACCGAAAAGTTTTCTCTTATTTTCTTCCAGCGAAATCTATGGAGACCCACATCCTGCATCTATCCCAACTCCCGAACATTACAAGGGCAATGTATCTTGCACCGGTCCCCGAGCTTGTTATGATGAGTCAAAACGTCTAGCCGAAACACTGTGTTTAACCTATCATCAACTTTACGACATCCCGCTGAAAATTGTCCGTCCTTTTAATGTTTACGGTCCTGGGATGAAGCCGAGTGATCACCGTGTGGTACCGGATTTCATCACTCGCGCTATTGCCGGCGCACCTTTGCGGGTTCACGGTTCAGGCAACCAGACGCGGACTTTTTGTTTTATTAGTGATGCAGTGGTCGGTTTTTTCAAAGTATTGCTCTCTCAAAAAAATGGCGAGGTTTATAATGTTGGTACTGACCGGGAAGAAATAAATATGGCGAAACTCGCTCATCTGGTCGCTGAGTATTTTGATAATCAAATCGAAATTAATCTGGTTGATTACAGCGAGGCATATCCGGCCGATGAACCAAGGCGCCGGTGCCCGGATATTACTAAGATCAGCCGCGAACTTGATTTTCATCCAACTTGGGATTTGCGCTCCGGTCTTAAAAAGACCGTGGAGTGGTATCGGGATATACTGCCATTCGATTGGGCGCCGGACTTATGATCGCGGAAAATCTCAATTTAAAAGTTTTTTCTCAGGAAATTCTAAGTTTTGTTATCGTTGGCGTTATCAGTATTTTTGTTGCTGCGCGATTTCAGGCGTTGAGCGCCGAGGTGGCGCCTCAGGTAACCGCGGTGTCGTGGTGGCAGTTTTTACTGGCTTTCGGTATTGGCACGGCGGTTATTCTCGGTTTAATACGTATAATGCATGGTGGCTGGTTTTTGCGCCTGTTTTTTATTTTCGCCTTGTTTTCGGGCATGCTGATAACTTTTAATTTGTTTTTATCGGATATAGCGGCGGTTATCTTTTCAGCGTTTCTGGTCGCTGCTTATGTAATTTGGCCCTATGTATGGCTCCATGACGCCGTAATGATTCTGACACTGCCCGGCATTGCTGTCTTAATAGGGCTTTCTTTGCAGCCGTGGTTTGCCGTCCTGATTCTTATTATAATGTCGGTTTACGACTATATCGCGGTTTACAAAACAAAGCACATGATAAAAATGGCCAAAGCCATGATAGCGGGGCGGGCGATTTTCGCGATGATTTTCCCGGAAGAATTCAGAAATTTTAAATCCAAAATTAATGAAGCCCACCCCGGTCAGGGCTTTATGATGCTTGGAACCGGCGACTTTGTTTTTCCCTTGATTATGGCCGCTTCCGCGATGACTGTTAGCTATAAATCAGCCTGGATTGTTTTAGGGTTTTCTATCTTTGGTCTTTTACTGATGCACCTTCTTTTCATTTCTCAGCGTGTCCGCCGGCCAATGCCGGCTTTGCCGCCATTGGCCGGCTTCGCGATTTTAGGGTTTATTACTTCGCTTTTATTAAAATAATGCTGAAAGATTATTTCGGTGATTTTTGGACGAGAATCATCTTTATACTTAGTCTCGCCCTTAACATCGCTCTTTTTATATTTCTTTATTTTTCGGTTCAACAAAGCAATTTGCCAGCGGTGCTTCACTATAATGTTTATTGGGGAGTTGATTATCTCGGCGAAACCAGCACTTTGTTAATTTTACCCCTTATCGGGTTTTTAACGCTTGTTTTTAATTCAGTTCTCGGGTTCAAATTCTGGCCCGGCAATAAAGTCATGGTTTATTACTTTAATTCCATTGCTCTTACGGTCCAGATTTTTCTTGCCATTGCCGGAGTCGCGTTATACCTAATCAACAGATGAGAGGGGTCCTGTCGCCAGAACAGTTCTGGTGCTCGCCACGCCCGATTGTTTTTCCGAACCGGGTGTTCTCCGCTTCCAGCGAGCGGAGCCACCACTGCTCTCTCGACTCAAAACTTCGCCTGCGGCGAAGACCAAGCTTTTTCGCCTCCGAGAGCTTCTCCAAAACAACCGGGCGTGTCTCGCGTGAGTTTTAAGAGCGAAGCTGATGTTTTTTCCGAAAACCCGCAGCAGGCGAGCTTGGTGGTTTTGATATAATTGCGCGAAGCGCGCTTATCAAGACCTCGCCGTTGCGAGGACGAATGAGGCTGCCGCAGGAGCGGCCGAGTGTGTTGAGGAAAAGATATCGGCTTCGCTCGTGACTGAATCGTTTTGAGAAAAAATGTTGGCAAGGAAATTAAATAGTGGGGGTTGACATTTGGGGGCTATTTTATTAAAATAACATAGCTCAAAATCATGAAAATAGCGGTTATAAAAACTGGAGGAAAACAATACATAGTGAAAGAAGGCGACAAGCTTCGCCTTGAGAAAATCGACGCTAAAGAAGGCGATGAAATTAGGTTTTCCGAAGTTTTACTTGTTGGCGACGAAAAGGATATTAAGATCGGCTCGCCTTTTGTTTCCGACGCAAAAGTAACCGGAAAAGCCTTAAAGCAGGGGAGGGCCAAGAAAATCATTGTTTTCCATTACCATTCTAAGACTCGTTATAAGAAAAAAGCCGGCCATCGCCAGCCGTATACTGAAGTTGAAATTACAGAAATTAAATAACCCCGAGCTTGTCGAAGGGTTATTTAATTTCTTTTCTGCCTTCCAGAGCGCCGGAAAGTGTTTCAGCGTCGGCGAATTCAACATCCGCGCCGTAAGGCAGGCCCCGCCCCAGGCGTGTGATTTTTATTTTTAAAGGCTTCAGTGCGCGTTCCAGATAATGCACCGTCAGATCTCCCTCGTGAGTGGGGGAAAGTGCCAGTATGACTTCTTCGGCAGTTTTATTTTTTTTGTGCTCTTGTATGCGTACGATAAGTTCCGGCAGGCGCAGATTTTTCGGCACCGCGGTATCCAGAGCCGAAAAAAGACCTCCGAGCACATGATAAAGTCCATTGTAAACGCCGGATTTTTCAATAGTGGCCAGGTCTGTTTCTTTTTCCACGACACATATGGTTTTTTGGTCACGCGATGGATTATCGCAAAAGCCGCATTTATTCCCGTCGTTTTTTATGGTGAGCGATTTATCCTCTTTGTTGATGGTGAGCGAAGTCGAACCATGAACTTTGTCGAAGGAAGCTGAACCATCAATTACAAAAAAGCATTGAGGACACGTTTTTGTTTCTTTTTCCAGATCCTCCAGTGCCTTTTTCAGTTCGCTTCTGTAAGTCTTCGGCTGATTTAAAAGCCAAAAAGCCAATCGCGCCGCTTGGCGCGGACCGACTGAAGGCAGCTTTGAAAATCTGTCTACAAAATTTTTTATCGGTTTGGGATACATACACTAAAATTTTCAATTTCTATTTTTCAATTTTCAATTAATGTAATTTATCAAGATTCTTGAAGCTGACGTAGTGCTCATTGAAGTAGAGTTCTATCTTGCCCGTCGGGCCGTTGCGGTGCTTGGCAATATGGATTTCCGCGACATTTTTCTTATCCGTATCTTTTTTGACTTTATCTTCTCGGTAGATAAACAGCACAACGTCCGCGTCCTGTTCAATAGCGCCGGACTCTCGCAGGTCGGATAGCCTTGGTATCTGATCGGTTCTTGTTTCCGGCGAACGGGACAGCTGGGAAAGCGCTACTATGGGGATATTTAATTCGCGCGCAAGACCTTTTAATGACCGGGAAATCTCGCTTACTTCCTGCGTGCGGTTTTCAATACGGCCCGAACCCTGCATCAGCTGAAGATAGTCGATAATCAGAAGGTCAAGCCCTTTTTCCGCCTGAAGCCGCCTTGCCATTGTTCTTATTTGCAAGACGTTAGGAGAGGCGGCGTCGTCTATGTAAAGCTTTGCCGCGGACAGGCGATTGAGAGCTTCGGAAATGCGTACAAAATCATTGTCCGCACCCTCGTCGCTTAGTTTGCCGGTGCGCAGCCGCCACAGGTCAACCCCGGCTTGGGAGGCGATTAATCTCTCTACCAGCTGTTCCTTTGACATTTCCAAGCTGAAAATACCCACAGCAACTTTTTCATTTGTGGCGGCGTGTCTTGCGATGTCCAAAGCCAGCGAGGTTTTACCAAGGCTGGGCCGGGCGGCCAGAATCACGAGATCGGCTTTCTGGAGGCCTGCTAAAATATTGTCTAAATCCGCGAAACCGGTAGGAATACCCCGCCAGGCGCCATCGCCCTTGTGCAGGCGGTCAATTCGTTCAAAAGCCTCGTGCAGGTACGGCTTTATATGCTGGAACTCCTGGATCAAAGAGGTCTGTGAAATGCTGAAAATTTTCTTTTCGGCTTCATCTAAAAGCTCGTCTATGTCTTTGTCTTCCCATGCAAGTTGTGAAATTTCGTGCGAAGCGCCTATGAGGTCGCGCAAAATTCTTTTTTGATGGACCATCTTGGCATAGTGGACTATATGGGAAGCGGTCGGCACCGAGTTCATTAGTGAAGTAAGGTAGGAAAGTCCGCCGATTTCATCAAGCTGTTTTTTTTCTTTAAGGCGAGAGGAGAGCGAGAGCAGGTCTATCGGCTCGCGCTTTTGATACAGATCAACGACGGCTTGGAAAATTTCTTCGTGCGCTCTTCTATAAAAATCTTCAGCCGAAATTATATCCGCGATTTTAATAATCGCGTCTTTGTCAATCAATAAAGACCCCAGAACTGATTGCTCGGCCTCAATATTTTGAGGCGGCAATTTATTAGGGTCTATGGGCATTTTAGAGAATTGTTTTTTTATGATGCGAGGCATGAAATCTCCACAAGTTTATTTCAGTATATGTGGGATTTTTAAATATTTCAAATGCCGGCGTCTGATAAACTGTGCATTGGCGGCTGATTTGACATTTTTGCTTGAATATGTTATTTTTATAACACTTTGTTCTTAATAATAAGCGAGGTATAGGAATGTGGAATGATAAAAATTAGCCGTTCTAACACTAATTGGCTGACCAAGGGGGAAGAAGCGGTTGAGTCATGCCAAGCCACTGAAATACTGAAAGGTTTTTTGGGGTGGCTAAATAAACCAGCGTATCGTTGTAATGTTTATGTTGGAAGGAGAAAAATAACTTTTACCGCGATTATAATTCAGCCTAGAAACGGTTCGCGTTCAAGTATGAGATTTGAAGGTTCAGTTTCGGAAATCCAGGAACTTGCCCAACTGCTTCCAAAAAGCGAAAAGGTGAAGTATCACCAGAATGCCAAAGGCGCTTTCCTACGAGGAATTGGCCGCAGCTTTGGATAAGATGCAACAGTCCAATTTGACAATTGAGGACTGCGATGAGAT
The DNA here is from genome assembly GCA_001774075.1 of Candidatus Azambacteria bacterium RIFCSPLOWO2_01_FULL_44_84. Classification (GTDB taxonomy): domain Bacteria; phylum Patescibacteriota; class Minisyncoccia; order UBA10092; family UBA10092; genus 2-02-FULL-45-18. The sequence continues at coordinate 10,228 of MEYR01000005.1, read as the reverse complement.
CGACTATTTGTTCGATCTGGTCGAAGAGGGCGCACGAGATTAATTCGTGCGCTTTATTTATTTCCGTTTTAATTTTGGTCCTCCGGAAGTGTCTTCAATCAGCCATCCTAATTTTTCAATTTTCTTGCGGACTTCGTCAGCTTTGGCAAAATTTTTTTCTTTTCTGTATTTTTCCCGTTCTTCAACTAGTTTCGATACCCCATTAGTAGTTTTTATTTTTTCAATTTTTATCTTTGATAAATTTAATCTCAAAACTTTATCAAAATCCATTATCAGGCCATATTTCGTCCCGCCATCAAGCCAGGCTGATTTTATAACTTCCCATAAAACAGCGAGCGCCTTTGGCGTATCCAAATCGTCGTTTACGAAGCCGGTGAATTTCTTTTCCAGTTCTCCGGCGAGTCGCGGGTTTGAGTCCGATGGTCTTGCGGGTTTTTTGAAAGACAAGACCGCTTTGCGGAGATTCTCCAGCGCGTTTTGCGCGGCAGTAAGAGATGACCATGTAAAGTTGAGTTTTGAGCGGTAATTAGCGGTCAGAATCAAATATCGGAAAGCAAGCGGATTAAATCCTTTGGCCTCGATGTCGCGGAGCGTATAAACATTGCCCAGCGACTTGGACATTTTTTCGCCGTCAACCAAAAGATGTTCGCCCTCAACAAAATATTTTACGAATGGTTTACCAGTAGCGCCTTCCGACTGGGCGATTTCGTTTTCATGATGGGGGAATATCAAATCCACCGCTCCGCCATGAATGTCAAAAGTCGGCCCCAAATACTTCATTGACATGGCCGAGCACTCAATGTGCCAGCCGGGCCGCCCCGCGCCGAAAGGCGCGGGCCAGGACGGCTCGCCGGGTTTTGCCGCTTTCCACAAAACAAAATCCTCGGCGTCGCCTTTGGCGTATTCGTCTACATCTACGCGGGCTAGCCCGGCGGGACGCCCTAGGGCGCCGACTTTAAGCTCTCGCGATTTCAGGCCGGAAAGCCGGCCGTATTTTTTGAATTTTGAGATATCAAAATAAATTGAGCCGTCGGCTTTGTAGGCGAGTTTTTTATCAAGCAGTTTTTTAATAATCGCAACCATCTCTTTGATGTGCGCGGTTGCTTTTGGGTATTCAGTCGCAGGCTCGATATTGAGTTTTTTCAGGTCATTATAGAAAGCCGATTCATACGGCTTAACAAACTCAAAAATTGTTTTTTTGGCTTTGCCGGCGTTGCGAATGATTTTATCTTCCACATCAGTAATATTCATCACATGGTTTATTTTGTAGCCGTTGTATTCAAGAGTCCGACGCAAAATATCTTCAAAAACATAAGTTCGCAGATTGCCGATGTGAGCGAAGTTATAAACCGTTGGCCCGCAAGTATAAAGACCCACTATTTTTGATTTGATGGGCTTAAAAGTTTCTATTTTTTTGGTGAGGTGGTTGTAAAGTTTTAAGGGCATAGAAATTTTCAATTTTAAAATAATGATCTAATGACCTAATGTTTAAAAATTAAATCATTAAAAATTGTTTAGAAATTAAAAATTAGAAATTAGAAATTCCGCTGAAAGCGGCTACAGCCATTTCCGAGTTTTAAAATAAATCCACATGGCCATGACTGTCAAAGCGACAAAACCAACCACGAGCCAGAAGTCATTTTGGCGACCGAGAATCGGATTATAAATCGTGTTAATCTGGAGTATCGTCGCGACAAGCATTGCGGGGAAAGTGATGAAAGAAAGAATAGTAAATGTTTTGACTATAGCGTTAGTTTTGTCGTTAAGAAGATTAGTATTGGTGGCCTCAAGAGCGCCGATAGTATCGGTGTAATTGTCTATTTCGCTCCAGATTCTTTCGTAGTCGCCGACTAGGTCGTTGAAATAAATCTTAAGATCGTCGCCCTGCTCCGGCCAAAATCTTATGCCTCTTGAAGCTAGGGAGTTGAAGATTCGATTGAGTGGTCTTACGGCGATCCTGAAGTCCAAAATATCCCTTTTTATAGTTGAAACCTCTTTTATCATGTCGCGTTCAATATTTTTGAAAATGCCGTCCTCAATGTTTAATACATTTTTGCCGATGTGAACCAGCTGGCGCTCGCCGAAATTAAGCAGTTCTTCCGAAAGCCAGTAGAAAATATGGCCGGTTGATTTGGAAAAATATTTATTTCTAAGCTCCGGCTTCTCAACTTTTCGGGAAAAATCTTTCAACGGTTCAATCGGCTCGTTATGGACCGTGATAATACGGTCTTTCGTTATCAGGATATCAAGTTCTACCGGGTTGGTGGTTCGTTTCTTTTCGTTAAAAACCGGCACATACATCACTAAAAATAAGTAGTCGTCGAAATGCTCGACTTTTTCGCGCCTTGACGGGGGGATCAGTTCGCCGAGAGTCAGCGGATGAAAATTGAAATTGGCTTTAAGCCAGTCGATGTCTTTTTGGGTCGGTTTTTCTATATCAACCCAGGTTAGATTATTTTCGGATATAGTTTTCATCTTGTTTTTGGATAATATTAATAGATTAATTTTATCATAAAAGACGCAAGTAGTAAAAATTTGACCTTGTCTATGAAGTATTGTATTCTATTACTAATCTTTAATAATTTAGGAGGCCAGAAATGAACACGAGAGGAAGGCTTCACCCGGCCGCGATTGAGTTCGGAAGGGTGGAGTGTTGCGCTTTGAAATCGGCCATGGCTTCCGGCGTTCATGACCAATTTATCAAAACCGCGATCGCGGAAGCCCAGAGGACCGCGCCCGACTATCAGTGGAAAATCCTGATTGAGGTATTCATCCGCACCGAAAGGATGACGTTCATTCCTTACCCCGTACGCCGCGGTTTTTATTTGAATCTCGCTTTGAAAGAGAAGGCCCATGTCAAAGATATTTTGCTCCAATCGGAGGACGTTCACGGTACGCCGTATTTTTTGTGCGGCCATTCGCTGGCCGAACACATCGTGGCTCTTGACAACATAGTGTCCGTACTGGCGACTGCCGGCAGGAACAATTAAAAACGGTAACAAACAGGAGGCGCTTCTTGAACGCCAAGAAGAGTTCGCGCCAGCTGGCCGTCGAACTTCTCGAGCGGTCTTCCTATGGTGTCCAGATGGCGGCGGTTTTGAGCGATGGCCACGGCAATTTTGCCTGGGGCTGGAATTATCCATCGGCTGACGGAATGACGGTTCATGCCGAGCAGTACGCGGTATCGCGAGCCAATCCCAAGCGACTCACGGGGGCTCGCATGACTGTCGCCGGCCGGCGCAAGAAAAGCGGCAATTGGGTTTACTCGCGGCCTTGCGAGCAAAAGTGCCTGCCTCTTTTGCGGGCGCTCGGCATTGCCGAGATTGAGTTTATCAATAAGGAAGGCGACTGGGAACTCCAGCGTCTTGACTGGGTGCGGGTCCCGTTAGAAGCAGGTCGCCCCAAGGCGGCCGTAGCCGCGCCTTTGGCGAGGCGGCTTCTAACGGGACGGGTACGTTAACCCCCTACCCTTGAAGAATTTTCTTCGCAATTTTAATCCGCCATTTAGGCGGATTTATTATTTAAGGGCGGGTGGGCGGCCCGCTTTTAATTTTTCTTGACTGATCTCGCGGTCTTCTTATTCGTCTATAGTGTCAAATTTATGCTATAGCACAAATTTGACACTATGAAGTAGTGCTGAAAAGTACGTCGGAACGCCTTGTTTGGATTGACTTCTTGGTAGATTTATTTTAATTTAATTTCATATTTGTGCATTGAGAATTTAAAAGGCGGCGCAAATGCAGACGGTCGGTGAAGTAGAGAAGCGTTCACAATTTGTATTGGGCGAAGAAGTAGAAGTTTTTGTCAGAAGCTATGTAAGCGTTTTTGTGGATTTAGGATGCGGGAAGTGGTTCCGGGGTTGTGTTGACGAGATAAAATCCTGCGGTGAGGATGAAAATAAAACATTTTTCATAACTGTGTATGTAGATGAGTTGAGCTATGGCCGGCATGTGGGAGTTTATGAGGGCCAGCATATACGAAAAATTAACGGCTAAATACGCCGTTTTAATTTTTCTAATTAGTCCCGTTAGAAGTTCGACAAGTTGGCAGACGCCGTCGGCATCTTACTTCTAACGGGATTAGTACTCTTGACCCATTCGACTGTGCTCAGGGTCAAGAGTGCTATGGTGAGCGAAGTCGAACCATTAGCACTCTTGACATGAGAGTGCTAATTTTTATATAATGTGAAAATTATGAATGAGCGGCTTAATGACATACTTGAAACAGCCGTCAGGGAATATATAAAAACCGCGCGGGCAGTCGGTTCTGAATTTTTGGCTGGTAATTTTTTTACGGATTTAAGCCCGGCTACTTTGCGCAACGACTTGATGGAACTGGAAGACCTCGGTTTTCTAACTAAGGCGCACAGTTCCGGCGGCCGAGTTCCGACCGACAAGGGTTGGCGGTATTACGTTGATTATTTTCTTGGCGGCGAGGACTTGGGACTTCCGACAAAAGTACAGCTTGCAAGTTTACAAAAACATTTGCGGGGTTTCAGCGACGAGCCGCTTATGGCCGGCGTCGCTAAACTAATGGCGCAAATGACTCACAATGTGGGCATAGGCGCGGAACCCGAAGAACAGATGTTTTTTACCTCTGGCGTGCGCGATTTTTTCCGCGAGCCGGAATTTGCCGCGCCGGAGGATTTCCAGGCCGCCGCGAGCTTATTTGACGATATTGACGACTATTTTAAAACGATCTTAGGCGGGCTTAGTGAAGAGCCGCGAGTATTTATCGGCGGTGAAAATTCTTACAGCAACGCCAGAAATTACAGCGTTATTGCTTCCTGCGTTGACTGCGGCAATGATGAGTCTCGCCTCGTAGCGATATTGGGTCCGAAAAGAATGAATTACCGTCGGAATATTTCCGTCGTCAACGCGATATCGAATTTATTGAAAAATTATGAATGAACAGGAAATTGAAAAAATAAAAAAAGAACTGGAAGATTGCAAAAAGCAGGCGGATGAGTATTTAAACGGCTGGAAGCGGGCGAAAGCGGATTATGTTAATTTTAAGAAAGAAACCGAGGAAAGCGCTAAAGAGTTGAAAGCTTGGATGTCAAAAATTTTCATAATGCCGCTTTTGAATATTATGGACAGTTTTGATAAAGCGTTCGACAGTATTTCTGAAAACCTGAAAAATGATGCATGGATTGCCGGGGTTGGCGGCATAAAAAAACAGCTTGATGATTATCTGAAAGCGCAGAAGGTTGAGGCGATGGCGGCGGTTGGCGAGGCGTTTGACCCGTTGAAGCACGAAGCGGTTGAAAGTGTAGAGGGAGGAGATACTGACAAAATAGCCGAAGAGGTGCAAAAGGGCTATTTGCTGGATGGAGAAGTTTTTCGCCCGGCAAAGGTCAAGATCTTTAAGTAGGGCAATTCTCAATTATCAATTCACAATTTCCAATGAATTTTCAATGACTCAATTATTCAAACCGTTTGTCTCCCTGCGGGAGATCTCCCGAAGGGAGAAAAATTGTAAAATTGAATCATTTATTGAAAATTAAACTTTTAAAATTAAAAAGCCACCAAGCAGGTGGCAAAGGCGAGTCAGCTACTATCGCTTGCGAGAATTACGGGATGGTTTATGACGGTTATAGTCGTCTTCAAACCGGACGATGTCGTCCTCGCTGATGTGCTGGCCCTGGGCGATCTCGATAATGACGAGAGGTATGTCGCCGGGGTTCTCGAGGCGGTGCTTTGTGCCTGACGGCACAAATGTTGACTCGCCCACGCGGACTATCAGTTCATCGCCATTTTTCGTAACTTTGGCAGTCCCGGAAAGCACAATCCAGTGTTCGGAACGGTGAAAATGTATCTGCAGACTCAGGCGGCAGCCTGGCTTAACTTCAATCCTTTTTATCTTGTAGTTCGGGCCGGTTTCAAGAACGGTCCACGAACCCCAAGGCCTCTCGGTTTTTTGAGTTGGTTCAAGTTCCGAATGCCTGAAAGATCCGGCGACATTCATTCGAGAATCCTCCTCCAGAAAAAGTCTAAAAGATCCAATTATATTGAACACAATATATCATAAATAAGTTTCAAGTCAAAATTAACATAATTCAATTTTTAGAAAAATATGGCAAAAATTTTAGGAATAGATCTCGGCACGACAAACTCGGCAATGGCAGTTGTCGAAGGAGGCGAGCCGAAAATAGTTGAAAATAAAGAAGGCGCCAGAACCACGCCTTCAATTGCGGCACTCTCCAAAAACGGCGAGCGTCTCGTCGGCATTACCGCCAAGCGACAAGCCGTGGTGAATCCGGTAGACACGCTTTATTCCATTAAGCGCCTAATCGGCCGTAGATGGGCTGATTCGGAAGTTTCGCGGGACAGCAAGCTTTTGCCATACCAAATGAGAGAATCGGCGTCGGGCGGCGTGGAGGTGAAGATGGGCGATCCTTCGACGGGCTCAGGGCAAGCTAAGTGGTACCGGCCGGAAGAAATTTCAGCCATGGTTTTGCAAAAGCTGAAGCAGGACGCGGAAACAAAACTGAGCGAAAAAATTACCGAGGTAATCATTACCGTTCCGGCTTATTTTGACGATTCGCAAAGACAGGCAACAAAAAACGCGGGCGAGATCGCGGGCCTGACCGTGAAAAGAATTTTGAACGAACCGACGGCCGCGGCTTTGGCTTACGGCCTCAACAAAAAGAAAGATGAAAAAATCGTTGTCTATGATTTCGGCGGCGGAACTTTTGACATCTCGGTTCTTGAAATAGGGGACGACACTATTGAAGTTAAATCCACGGGCGGGGACACGCATTTGGGCGGAGACGATTTTGACCAGAGGATTACGGGCTATCTCGTTGATTTGTTCAAAAAAGACCAAGGGATTGATTTGTCAAAAGACGTCATGGCGCTTCAGCGCTTGAAAGAGGGGGCGGAGAAAGCCAAGCACGAACTCTCAACGGTTTTGGAAACCGAAATCAATCTGCCGTTCATTACTTCGGATGCTTCGGGCCCGAAACATTTTGTCACCAAGCTTTCTCGCGCCAAACTTGAAGAGTTGGTTCACGACTATATCGCGATTTCAATTGAACTCGTTAAGCAGACGGTTAAAGAAGCGAAGTTTAATTTGTCCGACATCAACGAAATAGTTTTGGTTGGCGGCCAGACCAGGATGCCGGCGATTGTTGAAGCGGTAAAGAATCTTTTCGGCAAAGAACCGAACAAAAGCATCAATCCCGACGAAGTCGTGGCTCTGGGCGCGGCGGTTCAGGCGGGGATTATGCAGGGCGACGTGCGCGATATTTTGCTTTTGGATGTGACACCTTTGACACTCGGCATTGAAACACTTGGCAATGTCGCGACATCAATGATTCCCAAAAACACCACGGTGCCTACCGCCAAGACCCAAATTTTTTCAACCGCTTCGGACAACCAGCCGTCGGTTGAGGTCCATGTTCTGCAGGGCGAACGGCCAATGGCTCCGGACAACAAGACTCTCGGAAAATTTATTCTTGACGGCATTCCCCCCGCGCCGCGCGGTGTGCCGCAAATTGAAGTTACTTTTGACATTGACGCCAACGGCATTTTGAACGTTTCCGCGGTGGATAAAGCGACAAATAAGAAGCAGTCAATTACCATTACCGCCTCATTGGGCCTTTCGAAAGAAGAGATTGAAAAAATGAAAAAAGACGCGGAAGTTCATGCCGCCGAAGATTCCAAAAAGAAAGAAGAGATAGAAATAAAAAATACCGCCGAGCAGATGGTTTATCTGGCGGAAAAATCGCTGCGCGACGCGGGCGACAAGGTAAAACCGGAAGACAAAAAAGAAATTGAAGAAAAAATAGAGTCGGTAAAAACGGCTCTGAAAGGCGTTAATACCGCGGCAATTAAAAAATCATCCGAGGATTTATCGCAGGCGATTCAAAAAATAGGTTCCGCGATGTATGGTTCGACGGACTCACCACAGGGTGGCCAGCCGCAGGCTGGAAATTTCAATAACCAAGAAACAAATTCCAAACAGGAAACAATCCCCGGAGAAAAGAAAGAAGAGGAGAAGAAATAAAAACCGCCGCTTTCAAAAAAGCGGCAATCGCCAAGATTTAATAAAATACACGATCATATTGTTCCAGGAATGCATCGCAAGCGACGGCCAGAGTGTCCCGAATTTCATCGTTACAAGCGCCCAGAGAGTTCCAAGAATTATGTTCTGGGTTTTGTCAGACATGGTGGGGCTGTAATGACCGATAGTGAAAAGAAAGACAGAAACAGTCACGCCGACTAGTCTATTTGACCAGCGGCTAATTATATAGAGCGCCAAGAACCGACTATAAATTTCTTCAGTTATAGGAACAATTAAAGTAAACACCAGAAACCCTCCTAAGTCGCCGGTCAGCTTCATAGCTTTAGGTCCTATGTTGAAAAGATATGCGAGATTATAAACCTGCGCCAATCCCACTGCCAGTATTACCACTGTATAAATTAAAAAGCGCAGCCAAACATTCTTGAGGTTTGTTTTATAATTTGCCGGCGCCGAAAAAATTGTGTCCGCAATATAGCCCCGTTTATAAAGGAGGAAGAAGATAAGCAGGATTGTCCCGAAAAAATCGGACGCAAAACCGTCGAGACGGAAAAGAGCCAATCTTACCGAGTCGAATGGAATAAGATATGCGAGCCACTGTATAATGGGTACGGCACCAAATAGCGCGATCAGAAAGAATCCCAGTTGCGTTTGGAAGCTCCAACCGGCGACGATTTCTCGGATTCTTTCGTCGCCAGAACCAACATCTAGTTTCATGGCCGGCGACTCCTACTTTTTAATGAGCGTATAATATACTATACAATGAGTTAATTATTTTGTCAAAAAAGGTTAATCATGGCTAATAAGGATTATTATCAAATTTTAGGAGTGCCGAAAGGCGCAACCGAGGATGAAATAAAAAAGGCCTACCGGCGTCTGGCTCATCAGCATCATCCAGACAAAACAGGCGGCGATGACAAGAAATTCAAAGAAATTAACGAGGCCTACCAGGTTTTGGGGGATTCAAAAAAACGCCAGCAATATGACCGCTTCGGAACGACTTTCGAGGGCGGGGGATTCCCGGGCGGCCAAAATCCCTTTGAGGGGTTTGAAGGCTTCGGCGGCCTTTCGGATATTTTGGAAGAACTTTTTGGTGGCGGCCGCCGGAGCAGAGGCGGAGGCGGCTTTGGTTTCGGCGGATTTGGCGGCCGGGTTCACTCGACCATACAGACGACTCTCGCGATTGATTTCGTGACCGCGATGCTTGGCGGCGCCATAGAGGTTGAAGCCCGCGGAGAAAGGATAAAATTGGAGATTCCGGCCGGCATCCAACAGGGCGAAGCGCTGGTGCATCACGGCAAAAATAATGATATAATTTTTGTCATAAAGATAAAAACTCCCGACCATCTTTCCAAAAAAGCGCGCGAGCTTTTGGAAAAACTCCGGGACGAATTGAATTAAAGTGACCTATTTAGTTACTTTGCGCCGAACTCTAAACCTATTTTTATCCAACCCGACTTGGGATATTTTGGCTCTTTTATTTTTCTTCGCGGCCGTGTTTTTGTATGGCCTGATGGCTGGACGAAACCGTATAATCGTGTTATTATTGGCATCTTATCCGGCCGCTTTGGTCAGCCAATATATTCCGTTCTCTGAAAAGTTTTTGGCCAATCTTAACTCGCTTCAAACTCTTTACATCAAGTCGTTTGTCTTTTTCGTTCTGGTTATTTTTATTTTCTGGATTTTGAATTCTTCCGGTTTGGCCCGAAAAGAAATAAACAAAAGGAGGGGACAGATGATATTTTTAAGCTTTTTAAACGTCGGGCTTTGGGCGAGTACTCTTTTTACCTATGTACCCGCTCTCAAAGAACCGTTGATACGGTTGGCGCCGATGACGCAGTTGCTGTTCGGTTCTGATTTGGCGCATTTTGTCTGGCTGATATTGCCGACAATTGTTTTATTTTTCCTCCGGCGCGGTTAAGATAAATTACTTCCGCCCATAGCTCAACTGGTTAAAACACAACTGCTTGTGTTTTAAGGGTTTTATAGCAAATCGTCCTCGATTTGCGTAAAATAAAACCCGGGGATGAGCAGCTCCCTTTTAAATAATTCAGTGCTTTGTGCGCCCATAGCTCAGCTGGTAGAGCAGCTCCCTTTTAAGGAGACGGTCGAAGGTTCGAATCCTTCTGGGCGCACAAAGCACTGAATTTAAAAGATTCCCTTTTAAGGAGACGGTCCCAGGTTCGAATCCTGGTGGGCACAA
>MEYR01000004.1:39484-49987 GCA_001774075.1 Candidatus Azambacteria bacterium RIFCSPLOWO2_01_FULL_44_84 | reverse complement strand
CGCTTCCTATGGTGACCATCGGTTCAATCGCCAAAACCATTCCCTCTTTAAGCTCGAAACCAAAGCCTGATTTGCCGTAATTGGGAACATTCGGCTCTTCATGGACCGCGTAACCGACGCCGTGACCGACCAGCGCTTCCACGACAGAAAACCCATGGCTCTTAACATACCCGCTTATGGCCGCTCCTATGTCGCCCACATAATTACCGGTCCTGACTTGGGCAAGACCCAGCTCTAAAGATTTTTCAGTCGCGGAAAGAAGATTAATTTTCTCCTTGTCGCGTTTTTGATCAGGATCGACGATTAAAGTAATCGCCGCGTCGGTAAAAAGATTTTTATACTTAATCCCCAGGTCAAGTTTCAGAACATCGCCGCTTTTTAGGATCACTTGATCATCAGGCACGCCGTGAACTACAACATTATTCAAAGAAGCGCAAAGCGCGCAAGGATAAGGCTTCGCCACGCCTGCCGGCTGATAGCCTTCAAACGCCGGCTTGGCTCCAAATATAAAAATAAGGTCGCGCGCGACCTTATTGAGATGAGCGGTGCTGACACCAGCCTTAGCTTCCTTAGCCACGTTTTTCAAAACCTCCGCCAAGATTCTCCCGCCATCGGCAAGAATTTTAATTTCCTCTTCGGTTTTTATAGTGATCATTTATTGCGCAATCCGAAGTGACTGGATAAGATTTTAAAAAGTTTTTTGTTCACTTCGTCGGGCGAGCCGCTGGTGTCAACTTTAAGCAGAAGTCCTTTTTTCGCGTAATGTCTGACTACCGGCATCACCTCTCTATCAAAAAGCGTGAGGCGTTCGCGAATAGCTTTCATCGTATCATCGCTCCGATCCCGATGACCGCGCAGAATTCTCCGTATTGCCAAATCTCGCTTGACGTCGGCGAGCACCACCAAAATATTGCCTCTTTCGTACCACTCAAGCGCCTCATCTACAATATTCGCTTCAAGAATTTTCCTCGGGCTGCCATCCAGAAGAATCCCTTTATCGTGATATTTTTCAAAAACCCGGAACCAAAGGTTTGAAACTAAAAAAGTCGGCACCCATTCGCCTTTGTTCATAATTTTTGAGAGCTTTCGGCTTGAAAATCCCTTTTTGGCCGCAAATTGTCTTAATAAAGTGCCAGACCCCATATATTCCAAGCCAAAGGCTTTAGCTAAAAATTTGCCGTGGGTGGTTTTTCCCGACCCCGATTTGCCGAGCAATATTATAGTAAGCGGTTTACGAGACAATTTAGAAGCCCTCATATTCTCGCATTATTAATTGAGAATTAATCTGTTTGACGGTCTCCAGAACCACGGAAACGACGATAAGAAGCGCGGTGCCGCCTACGGTAAGGGTAGTAATACCACTCCAACTTTGCACCACAATCGGCAAAACCGCTATAAGACCGAGAAAAATAGCGCCAATTAAAACAACTCTGCTCAAAATTCTCCTTAGAAAGTCGGCAGTCGGACGTCCCGGTCTGATGCCGGATACGAAACCGCCCTGTTTTTGCAGATTTTCCGAAATTTGATCGGGATCAAAAGTCACAGCAGTATAAAAATAGGTAAATAAAATAACAAAAATGAAATAAACTGAACCATAAATAAGCTGGTTGTTTAAAGTTTCGGCAAGCCACTTGGCAGCCGAAGAAATCGCAGCAACGTTAAAGCCCGCGAAAATTTGAGCGATAAGTTGGGGGAACACCAAAATAGAAAGTGCGAAGATAATCGGGATGACGCCGGCTTGATTAACACGAAGCGGCAAATGCGCCGATACGCCTCCGTAAACCCGATTGCCGCGAACACGCTTGGCGTAAGCCACTGGGATGGCCCGCTCGCCCTCCGAAACAATAACAACTCCGACAATAACCGCGAGAAATACCACAGCAAAGGCGAGATAAGTGGGAATCTGCGATGGATCGTAAGTTAAAAACGTCTGTTGAAGGTCAATCGGAATTCTTGAAACAATGCCGGCAAAAATTAAAAGTGAAATGCCATTTCCAATGCCTTTTTCCGTAATAAGCTCGCCGAGCCACATCAGTAAAATAGACCCGGCCGTTACCACAATGACGCTTGAAATAAAAGCCAGAGTACTTTCGGGAACAAATATTTGCTGATCCTTCATCAGATACAAAAGGCCATAGCCCTGTAAAAAAGCCAAAGGAACGGCTAAATACCTGGTATATTGATTAAATTTCTGCCTGCCCGCTTCGCCTTCTCCCTGATATAACTCTTTCATAAAAGGGATGGCGACGGTAAGTAGCTGCATGATGATAGACGACGTGATATAGGGTCCGACGGCAAGCATCATGATTGAAAGGTTGGATAGGCCACCGCCGGAAAATATGTTTAAAAGCCCGAAAAGCTGGTTTCCCGCAAAAAATTGCTTGAGCCGAATAACATCCACACCGGCTACCGGGATAGCCGAGGCGAATCTAAAGACCACTAAAAGCGCCAAAACAAAAAAGATTTTGTTTCGTAATTCTTTTATTTTAAAAACTTGAATAATACTCTGTAGCATTTTTAAAAATTGAAAATTGAAAATTGAAAATTATTTTATGGTGCCTCCGGCTTTTTCTATTTTAACACGCGCGGAGCCGGATATAGAAACTTCGTCAAAATTGAGCTTCTTGGAAAGCTCGCCGTCTCCCAAAATTTTTACCTGTGGCATTTTACCGCTTTTCGCTTCCGCCAAACCTCTTTTTACAATTGTCCGCGGGTTAACCATATCACCCGAATCAAAATTCTTTTCTAAAATGTAAAGATTCAAGACGACCGGTTTGACCTGCAGGCTTTTGAATCTTACGCCTCGCAGTTTAGGCAGTTTCATCATCAGGTCTCTTATGGCAGGTCTGATTTTGGCGCCAGAACGTGATTTCTGGCCTTTAATGCCGCGACCTGAATAACCACCGCGCTTGCCGCCGCGGCCTATTCGACGCGATCTTTTCAATTTATGTACTGGTTTTATGTTATGTAATTGCATAATATTTAAATTCGAAATTCGAATATCGAAATTCGAAACAAAATATTTTGTAAATTTTCAATTATTAATTCTCAATTTTCATTGAATTTTCAATGTTTTAATGACCCAAAGGTTTGAAAATTAATAAATTGAATCATTGATTGGAAATTGAAAATTGTAAATTAGAAATTAACTTTTTCGGATTTCGTGCTTCAGATTTTAATTTTTTAAGCGCTTCCAATGTCGCCCGGGCATTATTAAGTTTATTTGAAGTTGTACCAAGAATTTTAGAAGTTACGTTTGAAATCCCCGCCAGGCTTACGACAACGCGCACAGCTCCGCCCGCGACAATACCCCGGCCGATTTTGGAAGGCTTGAGCAATACTCTGGCAGCCGAAAATTTTCCAAAAACTTCATAAGGAATAGTGCCGTTATTAATAGGCACCTTAATCAAATCTTTTTTAGCCGCCCGAACCGCTTTTTCAATTGATTCAGAGGTATCCGCGCCTTTGGCAACGCCAACGCCAACCCGACCCTTGCGGTCGCCAACCACTACCGACGCCCTGAATCTGAACCTCTTGCCGCCGGCGACAACGCGGGTTACCCGCCTTATATCAAGGACTTTCTGGTCAAATTCCGGCTTTTCTCTTTTGGCGCCAAAAGCTCGAAAACCGCCGCGACCGCTCCCTTGCCTGCCCCGAAAACCGGGCCTCTGGCCCCTATGATCTTTTGGAGATTGTTTTTGTTCTTCAGCCATATTTTAAAAAATTATTTGGAAATTAAAAATTGGAAATTGGAAATTAGAACACCAGACCTCCTTCCCGGGCGCCGCGCGCCAGCTCCATAACGCGCCCGTGAAACCTATAACCACCCCTGTCAAATATGACCTCTTTAAAACCTTTTTCCTTTGCGGTTTGGGCCAATTTCTTACCTACTTCCAGAGCGACAATTTTGCCTCCGGATTTTTTTGATTTTATTCCCAAATCCGAGACAGCAACCAAGGTCTTTCGACCTTCGTCATCGATCAGCTGGGCGTAAATGTGCTGGTTTGACCGGAACACCGAAAGCCGCGGTCTTTGCGCCGTCCCTGAAATTTTAGCCCTCACTCTTCTATGTCGCTTCGTTCTTTTTAGTTGTTTACTTATAAACATGGATTTAATTTTCAAAACGTTTGGGAAATTGAATCATTGAAAATTCATTGGAAATTAAAAATTAGAAATTGGAAATTTATTTACTAGCCGGTAGTGCCAGCAACTTTCTTACCGGCTTTGCGCCGTATGACTTCTCCCAAATAATGGATTCCCTTGCCTTTATACGGCTCAGGTTTTTTCAAAGCGCGAATATCGGCTGCGACCTGGCCGACCAATTCCTTGGAAATCCCGGAAACGATAATCATGTTTTTTTCAACGGTAACGTTTATGCCATCCGGCACCGGGAAATTAACCTGATGAGAAAATCCAAGACTTAAAACAAGATTTTTTTCCTTGAGTTCCACTTTAAAACCTATACCCTCAATTTCAAGTTTTTTCTCAAAACCATCTTTAACGCCAAGTACTAGATTGGCGATAATTGCCCGCGACGTACCCCAAAGCGCCATGGTTTTTTTAGTGTCTATTGCGGGATATAACGACAACTGGCCGCTTTCCAGTTTTGCGCCAATTTCTTTGGGCATGACAAAAACGAGCTCGCCTTTCGGCCCTTTAACGCTCAATATCTGGCTGTTAACAGTTACTGAGACATCGGTCGGGATTTTAATTATTTTTTTGCCAATCTTTGACATAATTTTTTCAAAATTTTCCTACCAATTACGAATGGATCTCGAATTACGAATTCGTAATTCGGTAAAGTTCGTAATTCGTAGGGATCACCAGATTTCCAGTAAAATTTCGCCACCGACTTTTTCTTTCCTCGCTTCGGCGTCAGTAAGAAGACCTCTTGGAGTTGAAATGACCGCGATGCCGTGACCATTTTTGACCGGTTTTACCTCTCGGAAAGACACATAAATCCTCTGGCCCGGCCGGCTAACCCGCCTGACCTCGCTGATTGCCGGGATGCGCGACTGCGACGTAGCGGCATCGGTTTGCTCATATTTAAGCGAAACGTCGAGATATTTAATGACGCCCTTACCTCTTTTAGTAAAATCGCCGATATAATTTTCTTTCTTAAAAATGCGCGCAATCTCAAACTTAATTTTAGAAAGCGGAATACTGACCGCGTCTTTGCGGGCCTTTGAACCGTTTCTGATCCTTGTTAACATGTCGGAAATTGGATCGTTTACCATGATGATTTTTTAACTCCGGGGATTTCCCCTCGCCTTGCCGATTCCCTGAAACAAATACGGCAAAGACCGAAAGCCCTCATATAGCCATGCCTGCGGCCGCAGCGAAAACAGCGTCTGACTTTACGCGTAGAAAATTTCGGATTTTTTTGAGATTTTGCGATAAGCGCTTTTGTAGCCATATGGTTGCTTTAGCAGCCACCCCGCCCTTTTTATCTTAGCAAAAGAGGCGGGGTGAAAGCTATAGTTTTCATTTTATCGGAAAACCCAAAGCCCGATATAAAGCCAAGGCCTGTGCTTTGCTTCTTACCTTAACAACAATCGTCACCTCAAAACCAAAAATATTACGAATGTCTTCGGTTAAGATTTCAGGAAAAACAATATGTTCTTTTATGCCTATTGTCAAGTTGCCGCCGGCGTCAATTAACCGCTGGTCCAACCCTCTGAAATCGCGTGTTCTTGGCAGCGCGATATTTACGAGACGGCTGATAAAGTCATACATCCGGGAACCGCGTAAGGTAACCTTAACTCCTACCACCATACCCTCACGCGTCTTGAAGTTGGCAATAGATTGTTTAGCTTTTGTTAAAACCGGTTTTTGGCCGGTAATCATAGTAAGCTCTCTAACAATCATGTCCAGTAATTTCTCGTCTTTGATCGCACGGCCAACTCCGGAGTTGACCACCACCTTTTCTACTTTTGGCAGAGCCATAACATTCTCAATGCCCAACTCCTTTTTGAGCGCTGGCAAGACTTTTTGATACATATTAGTTGTTCGAGTTTGCTTCATAATATTTATGCGGCTACTAATTTACAAATATTTGTACATTTGTAGCCCTATGCTTCCCCTCCGCACTTTTTGCAAATGCGCTTTTTAACCATATCGGGCATTACTTTAAAACCAACGCGACTAGACTTGCCGCAGCTTTTGCAAACGAGCATAGCCGAAGAAGCGGAAACCGGACCTGGCACTTCAATGCGCTGGCCCTTTTCGCCTCTTTTCTTAGGGCGGGCATGTTTTTTATGTAAATTGATATTTTCAATAATAAGGCGGTTTTCTTTAGGAAAAACGCTAATAACACGGCCTTTTTTGCCTTTGTATTTTCCTGAAATCATTTGTACTGTATCGCCTCTTTTTATTTTTGCCATATTGTTTGATATTTCGGTATATCGGATATTTCAAGTTTACAAAACTTCCGGAGCCATGGAAACGATTTTGACATATCCGCGATCGCGGAGTTCTCGGGCCACCGGCCCGAAAATACGACCGCCCCTTGGCTCAAGACCATCGACTAAAACCGCGGCATTGTCGTCAAATCGGATGTAACTGCCGTCCGGCCGGCGGTAAGTTTTACGCTGTCTGACAATAACAGCCCGCACTATATCTTTTTTCTTGACCATTTTCCTCGGCTCGGCCACCTGGACCGAAGCGATAATAACATCGCCAAGCTGGGCATAACGGCGCCGCGTGCCACCTAAAACTTTAAACACCCGGATGGTCCGGGCACCGGTATTGTCAGCAACTTTTAAAATAGATCTTGGCTGAATCATACAAAATAATTTTCAATTTCTAATTTTTAATCAATGTTTTAATTTTAAATTTTCAAATGATTGTAAATTTTTTATAATTTCTTTATTACTGTCCAGCTTTTATCTTTGGAAATCGGGCGGGTTTCTTCGATAATAACTTCATCCCCGACATGGTACTCTCTATTTTCATCATGGGCTTTGTAATGCTTTGAGGATTTAAAAAACTTGTGATAACGCGGATGTTTTTTCAATGTCAAAACGGAAACCACAACAGTTTTTTGCATTTTATCAGAAACCACAATCCCCTTTAAAGTTTTTCTGTTTATTGATTTATTTTCCATATTATTGTCGTGTAATAAATTTAGTCTTCACCGGCAACTTATAACTAGCAAGCCGCAAAGCCTGTTTGGCCACTTCTTCGGTAACCCCGTCCATTTCAAAAATAATCCGGCCAGGTTTTACCGGAGCGACGTAGTGATCCACGCCTCCTTTGCCGGCGCCCATGGGAGTTTCGGCGCCTTTTTTGGTAATCGGCTTATCAGGAAAAACCCTGATCCAAACCTTACCGCCGCGCTGAATAGACCGGGTGATAGCGCGCCGCGCCGCCTCGATCTGGCGCGCGGTCAGCCAAGCCCTGTCCTCGGACTTCAAGCCGTAAGTTCCAAAAGCTAAATTAGTCCCCCGGGTTTCAATTCCCGCAAACCGTCTTCTGCCTTTGTGCCATTTTCTATGTTTTACTCTTTTGGGTGTCAACATGATAGTAAATTAAAAATTCAAAAATCAAAAGTTAAAATTTAGGTATTTTTATTTAATAATTTTGAATTTTGATTTGCCATTTTGAAATTTGATCTTTTATTTTTGATTTTGAGCGTCAGCGAAGATTTCTCCTTTATAAATCCAGACTTTAACGCCAATAACGCCGTAAGTGGTCAAGGCCTCGGACTGGCCAAAATCAAGATTGGCCCTTAAAGTTTGCGCCGGAATTTTGCCCTTGCCCAATCTTTCATTGCGAGCCATTTCACTGCCGTCAAGCCGGCCTTTGAGAATGATCTTTACTCCTTCCACCCCCTTTTGCTGCATTACGCGCTCAATCGTGCTTTTCATAACCCGGCGAAAAGGAATCCTTCTTTCAAGTTCCGAGGCGACGTTTTGCGCTACGATTTCGGCGTCCATTTCCGGCTTCTTGATTTCCTGGACTTCAAGCTTTAAATTCCATTTGCCCTCAGCGTAGCGTTTGCCCAATCTTAATTTTTTAACTATTTTTTCAAGCATTTTTTTCAAATCTTCAAGACCGGTGCCGCCGCGCCCGATAATCAGGCCGGGCTTAGCGGTTCTCAAGATAACGGTGATGGAATCGCCGGAACGTTCAATTTCCGCCGTAGCTAGAGTGCCCTTGGGAAAATGTTTTGCAAGCCATTCACGAATCTCAAAATCCTCCTGTAGAAAGAATCTGAAGGATTTTTTTCTAAGCCAGCGCGACTTCCAGTTGCTCGTGATGCCTAGTCTGAAACCAATTGGATGGACTTTTTGTCCCATAATTTTATATTTCGAAATATCGATATATCGACATGCCGATATTTCGATATGTTAAGTTTAAACGACTTTTCTCCTGAAAATTCTCCGGCCAAAGCCCGCGCCGGCCTGCGTTTTCGGCCCAATAACTTTTGGCGCCTCAAATGATGTTTTCTGCTCTTCTTTTGTTTTTCCCTCTTGGACCGCAACAGCCTTTTCTGATTTTTTGGCCGCCAATTTTGACTTCTTGGCGGCGGCAGACACGGCGGCGCCGACGCTTTCAAGCACCAGTGTTATGTGGCTGGTTTTTTTATGAATGGCGCCAGCCCGCCCATGGGCTCTCGGCCTGAATCTCTTCAGCATTGGTCCCTCATCAACCAGAATATTTCTAATGTAAAGATGGTCGGCTTTCACGTTAAAATTTCTATCGGCTGAAGCGATGCCGGACTTTAAAAGTTTCAAAAGCGATTCTGCCGGTCGGCGAACTTGGAAGCCAAGCTGGTTTTGAGCGGAAAGAGCTGGCATTCTCTTGATCAACGCGGCGACGCTTCTGACTTTCCTCGGGGCTATTCTTAAATTTCTTAAATAAAATTTGAATTGCATAATATCTAAATTTCGATATATCGATGTATCAAGTTTTAACCGGCGAGGCGGGAACCGCTTTTTGGGCCTCCGCCGCCTTGGCTTCCAACTCTTTCTGCATTTTGCCGCCATGCCTGACGAATTTCCTTGTCGGAGAAAACTCGCCAAGTTTGTGGCCGACCATTTCTTCAATAATCTGAACCGGGATATGATTTTTGCCATTATGGACGCCAATAGTAAAACCGATCATTTCGGGACTCACAACCGAATCCCGCGACCATGTTTTAATAACTGTTTTGTCTCCCGATTTCAATTTTAAAATTTTTTTAAGCAGTTTGGGATCAACCCAAAGGCCTTTTTTAATACTTCTTGACATACATTTTGTGAGCTTTAGCCCCTATTTTTTTCTCCTTCTCAAAATAAACTGGCCGGAAGCTTTGTTTTTGTTTCTTGTTCTGCGGCCGCCGGTAATCTTGCCCCATTTGGTTTTTGGCCGTCGTGTGCCGCGCACGGCCCGGCCTTCGCCGCCGCCGTATTTATGATCTCGCGGGTTCATCGCCGAGGCGCGAACCGTCGGACGAATACCCATCCAGCGCGAACGACCAGCTTTGCCGATTGAAACAGCGTTCCACTCCGAGTTGGAAAGAACACCCATAGAGGCAAAACCGGAGTCAGGAACTATTCTCACCTCTTTTGAAGGCATAAGCAAGTGTGTCGTGCCGCCTTCCTGGGCAATGATCTGAACTGAACTCCCGGCTGACCTTGCGATTTTACCGCCGCCGCCGGGAAACAACTCGACATTATGCACAAAAGCGCCTACGGGAATATTCTTGAGCATCAGACGATTACCGTTCTTATGGGGAGCGATAGAGCTCGTCACGACTTCGTCGCCAGCTTTCAAATCTTTTGGAGCAAGAATGTAACGCTTCTCGCCATCGCGGTAAGCGACAAGGGCGATAAAAGCCGTGCGGTTCGGGTCGTATTCCAAAGATAAAACTCTGCCCGGAATGCCTACTTTATTCTGTTTAAAATCAACAAACCGATAAAGACGTTTTGCTCCGCCTCCCTGATGGCGCGTGGTAATGCGGCCTCGGTTATTCCGACCGGCGTTATTTTTTATGCCGCGCGCCAAACTTTTTTCCGGTTCATTCGCGGTCAGAATACTAAAGTCGACGCCTGTCATTTGGCGTCTTCCCGGTGTTATTGGATTGTATTGCTTTACACTCATATTTATTCGCTGATACGATACTAATATGCTAATTGTACTAATGATACTAATTTATACGAATTTTATTAGTATTTATTGGTATCGCATTACTTCAACTCAATAGTTTGTCCTTTAGCTAACTTTATGATCGCTTTTCTATAGCCCGGACGGAACCCGACAGTCCGGCCGACGCGTCTTTCTTTTCCGGGGACATTGATCAAATTAACAGAAACGGCTTTCACTTTATAAACCCTGCGCACTTCCCGCGCAACGTCAATTTTATTGGCGGAAGCCGGGACTCTGAAAATATATCTGCCTAAAGAACCGGCGAGTGACGCCTTCTCGGTGACGTGGGGAATAAGGAGTTTGCTTTCTGCTTTGGCTGCCTTTTTTTCTTCTTTGCCCGCCGTAGCCCTTCGGTCTGAGGCCTCAGGATCG
>MEYR01000004.1:0-39476 GCA_001774075.1 Candidatus Azambacteria bacterium RIFCSPLOWO2_01_FULL_44_84 | reverse complement strand
GCCGAAGGCGGTGGCCGGCGCCTTTTTCGACTCTTCTTTTTTACCGAATAATTTATTTAACAGTTTTACCATAAGTTTTGTGCAGATAATCGACGACATCTCTAGTTAAAAACACATTCTGGTATTTTAAAATATCAAAAATATTCAAATTGTCGGTCGTAATTATTTTCACTCCGGGAAGATTGGCTGAGGCGCGCAGAATATCATCGTCCTTTTTCGGCAGAATCACCAAAGCCGATTTGATTTTGGGAAACGCCCCCAAAATTTTTGAAAGTTCCCTGGTCTTGGCGCCAGCCAATTTCAGCCGGTCAATTACCAAAAGCTCATTGTCTTTGAATTTAGCGGAAAGAACGGTCAAAAGGGCCTTCCGAGCCATTTTTTTGTTTATTTTGACTTTGAAGTTCCTTTGGCTTGTCGGTCCGAAAGACACGCCGCCGCCCTTCCATAGAGGAGAGCGGATTGAGCCGTGCCTGGCCCGGCCGGTGCCTTTTTGCTTCCAAGGTTTTCTGCCGCCGCCCGAAACTTGAGCGCGATCCTTGGTATTGGCTAAAACTCGCCTTGAATTAGCCAAAATCTTGCCTAAAGCCTGATGAACCAGATCGGCATTCCAAGACAAATTAAAAATGGCTTCGTTGAGCTCTAATTTTCCTATTTCTTTCCCTTCTTGGTTATATACTTTAATATCTTTCATAAATCCCTTGACATTTGGCTAAAAATATGCTAAAATGTTATTATAAAATCGGTTGTTTGTCAATTTTGAATATTTGGCTTGAGAAAGCGGAGAATGCCCAAACAGAAGCTGTGGTATAAGTGGTGGATAATCCCTCTGCTGATTCTGCCTGGAGGCTGGCTAATTCTCGGTTACTTGCTACTGAAAAACTGGAAAAACTGCAAGCGCTCTGGTAGCGCATAAAGGAGGAGTAGACCATGGCAACTGCAGCGCAACGCGCCGCAATGGTGGCGCAACTCCGCGCGAGCGCCGGAAATCCTCCGGCTGGCTCGGCTCCGCTTTCCGGCGGGTCTGCCGTCGGTGGAACGAATCCGCCTCGGCGGCCACGGCCACCCAGGCCTCCGGCCCCGCCAACGTCTCCGTCTCCTCCGGCACCACCTGTCCCACCGACTCCGCCCGTTCCAACCCCGCCTCCGGCTCCCGCCGCCCCGCGCCGCCGCGGCACTCTGCCGACCCCTCCCACACCCCCGGCCTCTGTCGCTCCTCCCGCGGCGTCTCGGCGCTCGCGCGGTAACCTACCGCGCGCTTGGCTTGGGTTCTTCCTGGGCCTGGCGCTTGCGGGCCTCGGCATGCTTCTCATCGCAAACCTCGCCGGCTTTTCGCCGGCAGTGGTTCGGATGGAGAAGGTCAGAGTCGTGGCCCCGCCGGTCAGCCAGTTCGGCGACCGGCCATGGGAACGCCCAGCCAAGCCGGCGAAGCCGGCTCCGGCGCCGAAGAAAGACCTGGCGCCTCCGGCGCCAGCTCCCAAGCCGCAACTGCCGGCTCCAGTGCCGGCTCCGGCTCCCTGCAACTGCACGAGGAGCGAGGGGGGGCCGACCGGCCCCCCGATCAATGCGTCGTACTACGCGCCGGCTCCGGCTTACCAGCCGCAGCCAGTCCCGCATGTAACCGTCCTAACACCGATCTTCACTTACGGCGGCCCGCCTCCCGGCTACTACGGCCAACGGCTAAACCTGCCGCCATCCCGGACAGCGTTGTGCTATCCGGGAACTCCCGGCTGCCGTCTCTACGTGCAACCAGGAGGAGCCGAGGTCTGGCTTCCCTACTAGTTCCCTACCAAATCGTCAGCAGGTTCAAACCCCGCCGACGTCCCCCGCAACTGCGGGGGTTTTCTTTAATTTTCAATTTCAAATTTTGAATTTTAAATGAATTTTAAATGTCTGAATGTTTCAAACATTAAATAATTCGAATTTGATTCGAAATTTAAAATTAAAAATTTAAAATTATTGTTATAAGGTTCTATCCCTTAATAATAACCAGACTGCCTTTTCTTCCCGGCACCGCGCCCGAAAGCGCGATCAACTGATTTTCTTTGTCAACCGAAATAACTTTCAAATTTTTCACCGTAATTTTTTCTCCGCCCATGCGGCCGGCCATTCTCATGCCTTTCATAACGTGTTCCGGAAAAGACGAACCGATAGAACCAGGCGCCCGGTGCCTGTCTTTCTGGCCGTGGCTGGCAGGCCCTCCCGCGAACCCGTGGCGCTTAACAACGCCCTGAAAACCCTTGCCTTTTGAAACTCCAATGACGGTCACCGTGTCGCCCTGCGCAAACGTGTCGGCTTCCGATTTGTCTCCTGTTTTAAAATTTTTCGCTTCCTCCCCGCTCATTCTGAATTCTTTCAAATCGCGCAAATTTGAGATTTGAGAATTGAGATTTGAGATTTTTTGGAGGTGGCCGGCCCTCGCTTTTGAAACTTTTTTGGTTTTAGTCGTGCCGACTTGCAAGGCGCTGTAGCCGTCTTTGTCTTGAGTTTTTACCTGCGTCACGAAATTCGGTTCAATCTCAATATAAGTAACCGGCGTCACACGACCCGTTTCATCAAAAACCTGATTCATCGTTAATTTTTTCCCCAAAATAAACTTCATAAATTTTATCCCTACCAATTACGAATTATGACGAATTGCGAATATTCGTAATTCGAAAATATTCGTAATTCGTAGGAGTAGGAGAATGAATCAATGCTATCTAACTAAATACCCCCAATTCGGGGGCATTTTAGCGACTTTACCCGAAAAACGAATTACATCTTAATCTCTATATCAACGCCCGCCGGCAAGTTCAAGTTCATCAGCGCGTCGATTGTTTTGGGGGTAGGGTTCATAATATCAATCAATCGTTTGTGCACCCGCATTTCATACTGGTCGCGGCTGTTTTTGTGCACAAAGGTTGACGAGTTAACGGTGTACTTGTGAACCTCCGTTGGCAGAGGCACAGGCCCCAAAACTTCAGCGCCCTGTCGTTCGGCCGTTTCAACAATTTGCTTGGCCGAAGAATCGATAATCTTGTTATCGTACGCCCGGATACGGATTCTTATTCTTTGCTTTACTTCTTCTTTGGTTTTTACCATTTAAAGGTTACGAATTTACAAATCCTTACAAATTTACAAATTTGTACATACGTAAAATTTGTACATTTGCAGCCTATTTCAAAATCTTGGTCACAACGCCCGCTCCCACAGTTTTGCCGCCTTCGCGGATAGCGAACCTTTGCTGTTCTTCAAGAGCAACCGGCGCAATAAGTTGGACGGTAAATTTAGCGGTATCGCCGGGCATAACCATTTCGGTGCCCTGCGCTAAAGCAACGTTTCCGGTAACATCGGTAGTGCGGATATAGAATTGCGGTTTGTAGTTGCTGAAAAATGGAGTGTGGCGGCCGCCCTCCTCTTTAGTCAGAACGTAAACCTCGGATTCAAAGTCAGTGTGCGGGGTGACAGAAGCGGGCTTGGCTAAAACCTGGCCGCGCTCGACGTCTTCTTTCTTCAAACCGCGCAGTAAAATACCAGCGTTATCGCCTGCCCGACCTTCATCGAGGGATTTATTGAACATTTCGATGCCGGTGATGATTGTCTTTTGAGTCGGTTTGAGGCCGATAACCTCAACTTCATCGTTCAATTTAATCATACCTCTTTCAATACGGCCGGTAACGACAGTGCCGCGGCCTTCAATCGAAAAGATGTCTTCTATGGGCATAAGAAAAGGTTTGTCGGTCTGGCGGACTGGTTCGGGAATAGACTCGTCCAACGCCTTAACCAATTCCATGATCGGTTTAGCCGCTTCGTCATCAGCCGATTTTGCTTCCAAAGCTTTAAGAGCTGAACCGCGGATTACTGGAACTTTATCGCCCGGAAAATGATACTTAGTCAAAATCTCTCTTACTTCAGCTTCAACAAGATCAACCAATTCCGGATCGCTCACCTGGTCAACTTTATTTAGGAAAACAACAATCGAAGGAACACCTACCTGGTAGGCCAAAAGAATATGCTCGCGGGTCTGGGGCATCGGGCCATCGGTGGCGGCAACCACGAGAATCGCGCCGTCCATCTGAGCGGCGCCAGTAATCATGTTTTTGATATAGTCGGCGTGCCCGGGAGCGTCAATATGAGCGTAGTGGCGCTTGTCGGTTTCGTATTCCGAGTGGTGAAGAGCAATCGTAATGCCGCGCGCTTTTTCTTCCGGCGCGTTATCAATGTCGTTGACCGACTCTTCTTTCTTCGCCCAGCCCTTCAAGTGAAGAACATGGGTGATCGCAGCGGTTAGGGTAGTTTTACCGTGGTCAACATGACCGATAGTACCTACGTTAACATGCGGTTTTGTTCGTTCGAATTTTTCTGCCATATTTTTCTAAAAATTGAATTATATTTCTTAATAATGAAAATTTTTAGCTAAAAATATGAGCATCCCGCTTACTTTTTACCATGACTGTAAAGTATAGATTCGAGTTAAGAATAATCTTCTTAATCTCTTGCGGCGCGCGACTGCGAATAGCAGAACCCTTGTTGGGCGCAGCGCGCCGCCAAACTACTTACTTCGTAAAAAGTGGGCGGGGAGCCATACATTTAGATGCAATCAATATATTAATCAAAAGCTTCTGCTCTGTCAAGGCACTCCCCTATTCTGGCAACTCGTCAATACCCAAATCTTCGAATGTTATATCCTGCAGTCCGAGAGCTTCTCCGGTATCTTCAAAATTGGCGAACGAAGTGGGGCTTTTCTTGCCGGCCGTGAGTTCGGGTTTTGACACCGATTTGGTGATTTTATTTTCCGGTTCGTTCCCCTGCCACTCTCGACGAGTCTCGCTTCCGGCGGAAAGCTTAACAGAGGCGGGCAGCGCCAGAAATTCTCTGGCGGTTAAAACGACATACGCAGCCTTGTCATTTTCGACGATGACAAGCCTGCCGTTTTCACCCATTAATTTTTTTAATTCACTGAAGTTCATAAATTTTTTAAAATTTTCCTACCAATTACGAATGGGGTTCGAATTACGAATTCGTAATTCGGTAAAATTCGTAATTCGTAGGGGCTATTATTTCTTTCCGGCGACAATAAGCTCGACAACGTTGGCCGGCACTTCTTCATAATGATCAAATTCCATTGTATAACTCGCGCGGCCCTGGGTCATTGAGCGCAGTTTTGTGGCGTATCCGAACATTTCAGACAAAGGCACTTTGGCGTCAATGACTTTAAGCTGGGCGCGATCGGTCATGGCTTCAATTTTACCCCGTTTGGAGTTCAGATCGCCAGTCGCGTCTCCCAGAAACTGGTCGGGAGTAATTACCTCAACTTTCATTATCGGCTCAAGCAACACTAAATTAGCGCGGCGGGCCGCTTCTTGCAAGGCCATCGAACCGGCAATCTTGAAAGCCGCTTCCGAAGAGTCAACCTCGTGGTAAGAGCCGTCATAAAGCGCCACTTTAATGTCAACAACCGGGAAGCCGGCTTTAATGCCCTTTTCCATCGCTTCAATAACGCCCTTTTGCACCGGGGCGATGAACTCTTGGGGAATGAGGCCGCCTTTGATTTCGTTGACGAATTCAAAACCCTTGCCGCGTTCATTCGGCTCAACCCGCAACCAGACATGACCATATTGTCCGCGACCGCCCGACTGGCGGATGTATTTGCCTTCCGCTTCGGCGGTCTTTTTAATGGTTTCCTTATAAGCGACCTGCGGCCGGCCGACATTGGCCTCAACTTTAAATTCCCGCTTCATGCGGTCAACGATGATTTCAAGGTGGAGTTCGCCCATGCCGGCGATAATCGTTTCGCCGGTTTCCTGATCGGTCCTGATTCTGAAGGTCGGATCTTCGTCAGACAAACGCTTCAAAGCAAAGCCCATTTTTTCCTGGTCGGCTTTGGTCTTGGGTTCGATTCTCTGCGAGATAACCGGATCCGGGAAGATAATTTTTTCAAGAATAATCGGATCGTCCTCGGAGCAAAGCGTGTCGCCGGTCGTGGTATTTTTAAGACCGACTGCGGCGCCGATCTCCCCCGCTTTGATTTCTTCCATTTCCTCTCGCTCGTTGGCATGCATTCGTAAAATTCGGCCAACGCGCTCTTTTGAATCCTTTGTCGAGTTTAAGACATAAGAACCTTTGGCGATCTGGCCGGAGTAAACGCGGAAATAAGTTAGAGAGCCGACAAACGGGTCGGTGGCAATTTTAAAAGCCAGAGCCGCGAAAGGCTCTTCATTTTTGGGATGACGGAAGATTTCCCGACCTTTAAAATCCGTGCCTTTTGTCGGCGGCACCTCGTCCGGATTCGGCAGATAATTGACAACGCCGTCAAGCATCAGCTGGACGCCTTTGTTTTTAAGAGCCGAGCCGCAGATGATCGGTACGAGTTTGTTGGCGATGGTTGCCTCGCGCAAAGCTTTTCGCAGATCTTCTTTAGAAATCTCCTGGCCCTCAAGATATTTTTCCATCAGCCTGTCATTTGTCTCAACGACTCTCTCTATCATATATTTTCTATCGGCCTCGGCTTTTTCTTTCAATTCAGCAGGGATATCATAAAATTCCACTTTTTCGCCGTTTTCCCCAAGAAACCTGACGGCCTTGTTCTCGATCAAATCGATAACGCCCTCATATGTTTCGGCCATGCCTATAGGCGTGACGGTCGGGACAGCGTTTAAAGTCAAGCGCTCGCGAATCGAGGTTAGGCTCTTGTCAAAAGAAGCGCCCATGCGGTCGAGCTTGTTTATAAAACACATGCGGGGCACGCCGTATTTGTCGGCCTGGCGCCAGACGGTTTCGGACTGCGGTTCCACGCCGGCAACGCCGTCAAAAACCACTACCGCACCATCAAGAACGCGGAGCGAGCGCTGAACTTCAACGGTAAAATCAATATGGCCGGGAGTGTCGATAATATTAATGCGGTACTCATTTTCCTTTCTTTGTTCAGCCGGCAAGTAGCTCGGCTTCCAGAAAGTAGTGGTCGCCGCGGCCGTAATGGTGATGCCGCGCTCCCGTTCCTGCTCCATCCAGTCCATAATGGCCGCGCCCTCATGCACTTCTCCAATTTTGTGAGAGATGCCAGTGTAAAATAAAATACGCTCACTTACAGTAGTTTTGCCAGCATCTATGTGAGCGATAATTCCTATGTTACGAATTTTTTCGATGGGATACTCGTTCATGATAATTTCTAATTTCCAATTTCTAATTTCTAATCAATTTCTAATTAGAAAATTTTAAAATTGAATCATTAAAAATTGATTGAAAATTTAAAATTGAAAATTGAAAATTTTGGTAATTCGCAAATTACCAACTGAAGTGAGCAAATGCTCTATTGGCCTCGGCCATCCTATGCATGTCCAATTTTTTCTTAATAGCGTTGCCTTCGTTGTTTGACGCAAGCAGAAGCTCCTCGGCAAGTTTGGCGCGCATCGGTTTGCCTTTCTTGGCGTTGGCCGCGCCGATAATCCAGCGGAAAGTCAGAGCGGTTTTCCGCTCGCCTCTTACTTCCTGCGGCACCTGATAGTTGGCGCCGCCGACCCGCTTGGACTTAACCTCGATCACCGGCGAAACATTCCTCAAAGCCCGGTCGAATATTTCCAGAGGGTTGGCTTTCTTTTCTTTTTCAATAATATCAAAAGCGCCGTAGAGAATTTTCTGGGCCGCGGTTTTTCTGCCCTGGCGCATAAGGTAATTAATAAACTTCGCTACTTGCACGTTGTTGTAGCGGGTATCGGGCAGAATATTTCGTTTTACTTCTCGTTTTCTACGCATATTTATGCTAGATTACTTGGGTTTTTTAGCTCCATACTTAGACCTTTGTTGCTTGCGGCCTTCGACGCCGGCAAAATCCAAAACGCCGCGGACGATGTGATAGCGCACGCCCGGCAAGTCCTTAACGCGGCCGCCGCGGATTACGACTACGGAATGTTCCTGAAGATTGTGTCCTTCTCCCGGAATGTAAGCGGTGACTTCCATGCCGTTGGTCAGACGCACGCGGGCGACTTTGCGCAAAGCCGAGTTAGGTTTCTTGGGGGTGGTGGTAAAAACTTTGACGCAAACGCCGCGCTTGAAGGGTGAAGACGAAAAAACCGGCCGGTTCTGGAGGACATTAAAATAATGCCGCATGGCCGGCGACTTGGTTTTTTTAACATTCCGCTTTCGCGGACGTTTCATTAATTGATGAATTGTCGGCATGTTCCCTCGCTTTACTCGGTCAAGTTCAAAATTCAAAAATTAAAAGTCAAAATGACCGAACTTAAATAACCTCAACAATTTAACCGAAATCGGCGGGTTTGTCAATAAAAGAATAACGCGATCCGCCTTTCTATTTTTCCGAACCGGCTGTCCGCTTATTCCAGCGATAAGCGGCAGCACTCAGCGCTCGGCGCGCTGTTCTGCTGAAACCAAGCCAGCGCGCCTCCGCGATGTTCTTCAAAATAGAAAAGTGGAGGCATAGAAAAAGACAAAGTTGTGGTGCAGAGATCTAATAAATCATGCGACCAAGATATGGTCGCATGATTATTCACCGAGGTTTCACTTACCTGCCCTAGCTCTTTGCAAAGGCGTATTTAGCTAAATCATCTAAATCTAACTTACCCTTTCCGATTTCTTTGGCATCCTGATATATATCAGCTCGTAATGCCTCACCAAATGCAAATAAATACTTATTCTCATTGTCAGTATCTTTAATGGTATAGACGGAATCGTCTATTCTCTTAGTAAAACTTTTAACAAAATCCTTATATGTAGGGTTGTGCTCGACAAAGTTGCTCTGTAAATATTCAACAAGAACACCTTCAATTTTCCCTTTTGGGCTAACATAAAGGGAGGCTTCATGAGAAACCTGTATTAGCTTAGCTCTTTTAGATACTGATTCTCTTGTCCAAAAAAAATAATCTAATTCTTTATCGTATCTCGGCATCCAAAGATCTTTTTCAGCTATTGCGGAAAGGCTATTTATTAAATTTGTGAATTTGTTTTTCTCCATGGCACTTTTCTATTTTCTAAAGGATTTATAGCATAAAAATTGGGGGCATTTTTCTCGATTGCGGTTGCTATGACAGCAAAATTTTTATTGTGATAAAAAACTGGTATTTTCCAAAATGTTAAAAACCTAGTTCCCCTTATATCATCGAAATAGACTACCCTATAAAAATTCTCTTTGTTCAATTGCGATCCCACCGTTATACAATCTGGATCAGTAATTGTGGTTTCTATTTCATTCAAAAATTTTTGATGCAAAATCTTCGGACGTTTTTTGGCATGTCTGTCATAATTCTGCTTTTCGAACCTATAAGTTTGTTTCCCTCTCAGGAAATCAATAGAACCATCGGCATTTACTCTCATACTCATTTTATACCCAAAAACGCACTTGGTTAAGTTAAATTGTGGATATCTTTATTTTCCTGATATTTACCAATAGTCTGAAACAAAGTCAATAGAAAAGCTCCCGCCCCGCCTAAAACCCAAACTGCTGGCCGGTAATCAGCCAGAACAGGCCTTTTATAATAGGTATGATCAGGCTGAAGCCAAAAAACACAAAAAGCAAGATGATTATGAAGCCATAGCGTTCAAGCCACAGGCCGAGCCAATCCCAGCGCCGCGGCAGAACCGCCATCAGAAGTTTTGAGCCGTCAAGCGGCGGAATAGGCACCATATTAAACACCGCCAAAAGCAAATTTATCCAGACGATTATCGCGATAAACGAAAGAAAACTTGTGTTAAGAAGACTGGAGGGAATAAGCATAAACCGGATCATCAAACCAAAAAATGAAGCAAGAATTATGTTTGAAATCGGCCCGGCCAAGGCGACAAACGACGGTCCCCATTTTTTGTTTTTGAGATTGGCGGGGTTGTAAGGCACCGGCTTAGCCCAACCGATAACAAGAGCTGGTCCGCCAAAAAACGCCGGAATCGCCAAAAGTAGCGGTAAGATGACCGAACCAAAAAGATCGAGGTGAGGAATCGGATTGAGCGTCAGCCGACCGGCTTTTTCGGCCGTGTCGTCCCCTAAAAACTTCGCCGTGAGACCGTGCGACACCTCGTGGATGACTGCCGAAAATAAAAGCACCAATATTACGAAAACAAATAGTAAAATCTCCATGGGGTTGTAAAAAGTTATACTTTATGTAATAATATTAGAAATTATAAATTGGAAATTGATTAGAAATTGCCTGACTGCGCCAGATCTCGCGAAGCGAGAAAAATTAGAAATTAGAAATTTTTTAACACTATGTCCCGAGTCTGCGCTATTTGCGCCAAAACTTCAACTTTAATTACACCAAGAAACAAGCTTCGTGGCAAATATAACCCCGCCCCGAAAGTCAGAAAATACCCCAATCTCCAATGGGTTCATTTGCCTGCCCGCCAAAGCCTTGGCGTCGGCGGGGCTTCCGGCAAAAGAGTTAAGGCCTGCGTCACCTGCATTAAAACAATGCACAAAACTCGAGTATAATGAAAGGAGAACGGAAGTTCTCCTTTTTAGAACCACTCAGAAACGGGATGTCGTATAATGGTAGTATGCAAGGCTGGGGGTCTTGCGGCCAGGGTTCGATTCCCTGCATCCCGACACTTCGACTCGTTTCACTCGCTCAGTACAAGCATTTCGACTCACTTCGTTTGCTCAGTGTAAACATAATAAAATGAGTAAACTTTTAATCGCAACCACAAACCCCTCGAAGCTTCAGGAAGCCGTCTCAATTCTCGGAGGCAATTTTGAGGTTTTAAGCTTGAAAGATTTTGAAAATATAAAATCGGTTGAAGAAACCGGAAAAACTTTTGAAGAAAACGCGGTCCTAAAAGCCAAGGGATATTTCGCCCAAACCGGAGTTCCCTGCGTTGCGGACGACGGCGGACTGATTGTTGATTATCTTGGCGGAGCGCCGGGAGTTTCCAGCCACCGCTGGCTTGGCCGGCAAGCAACCGATCAGGAACTGGCCGAGGCAATTATTGAAAAAATGGCCGGTGTCCCCTTCCATCAAAGAAAAGCCCGCATCGGCGGTTTTTTGGTTTTTTGGGACGGCCGAAATTTATTGAAAAAAGAAAACTGGACCGAGGGCTATATTTCCGAGCGGTTACAGGGCGAGGTCAGACCGGGTTTCCCCTACCGCCCGGTTATGGTTGTAGCGCAGTTCGATAAACCCTATGCTTTTTTAACCAGCGAAGAGCATGAAAAAGTTAACGCCCGCAGAAAAAACCTTAAAGAATTGATACGAGAAATAAAAAGGTTGGGATACTAAAATACCCCATAAATTATGGGGTATATGGATTCTTGCTTTTGAGAACAAGCTGGCGATCGAGTACATCTTTATGCAGTGTGTCTTGACTACGTTTCAACATTACTTCCATATGGCCGATCAGCCTACCCTCTTCATCCACTACTTCGACCAATCGCGTGTAGTATGGCCCATCGTAACAATCACCACTTTTGACAATCTGCGCGGCTTCATAAGCAGTATTCATGCGCCGCTTGTATTCATCCTTGATGTCCCTGAAAACACCATCCACGCCGATTTCAAGATGTTCCGTCTCTTTTTCAGCATGGCACAAAGCCGTAACTGTCTCGGCATAAAGCCAATAGCGCAGTTCGTCTTTCCAATCGCCCCTCTTAACTTTGATTTGCGGCACGCGCTGGATGAATCTCGTGAAAGCGTAGTTGAATTCGCCGAGGTACACGCCCTCGTAGCCGTACTTGGCGCCAGTCTCATAAATCGCCTTAGCCAAATCCCATGTCAGGCCATTACCAACAACGCTGGGACTTTTTAGTATATCGCGAAGATCATATGCTACGCGGATAAAAGTCTGCTCGTAAATCGGGCGCAAGGAGAAATTATTGGTTATATCTTCGGCCACGCTCTGAGCTAATGGCTCAAGCGCCGCATCGATTACTTCGCGATCGGTTGATTTACCGTCAGTCTTCTTACTCGGTACGTAGGGCACGATTCTGCTCCGTTTTGGTAAAGATTAAAGAACGCCTTCAAAATAACAGATAAAAAAAATTCGTCAACCAGGAAGTGAAAATTGGACACGCCCTTTCAAATTCTTTTGCCCGGCGATTCAATGTTTAACCATTATAATTTCTAAAACATGGTAAAAAGCTTATCTGATGTAATAAAGAATTTGAGGGCAAAAATGCCAGGAAGTAGAAATTCGACAAATTCATTTTTGTCCTTAAAATTCTTTATTAAAACTCAAGATATATTTTGTGTATAGCGTACACTACAGTATCAATCTAGAAAAAACGGACAAAAAGAATTTTTAAGGACGGGTCGAATTTTCACTTCCTGGAATGAATTTGTCCAATTTCTACTTCCTGGTCAAGAATTAAAAAATCCCCGCCACAACTTCGCAGATGTCGGCGGGGATTTTAATAGCCTCAGGAAATTCTTTAGGAAGATTATTGGAATTAAATCCAAGTGGGTGTCCGCAACTCCGGCGCACGCGCCGGAGCGATATAGGAATCCCTAATATATATTTTTAGCCCAAAATCTTCAAAAAGAACCGCTCCCAAAGCCAAGTACATTATACGACAAAAATCCCAATGTCAAAATCCCAATGTCAAATAAAACCTCAAATCCCAATGACCAAAAGCATAAATTTGAGATTTGAAGCTTGAGATTTTATTAGAAATTGGAAATTGAGATTTGAGATTTTCAGAACATAATGTCTTCTTCCGCGCGTTTGTATTCAAAAATCTCGCCGGCTTTAAACCAATATTTCAATTCGTGCCTTGCCTCCTCGGGCGTTTCAGACGCGTGAATCAGATTATGGACCGCGCGCTTACCCTTGTTAGCCAACGCAGCCGAATCAACCGAAAAGTCCCCTCTTATGGTGCCCATTTCGGCTAAAGCCGGAATGGAATTGCCAACCAATTTCCTTACCATATCAACCGCGTGAATCCCTTCCACGACGATTTTTACGACGGGACCGGAGGTCATAAAGTCCAGAATCCAGTTGCGGACGGACTTGCCGATTTTCATCGGGTCGTCGGTGCCCATTTCTTTCTTCGGGTCCCAGCCGTATTTAGCGTAGGTGGCAAGCGACTTTTCACCGAGACGCTTCACCCATTTCAAATCTTTCGGATAGTGCTCGTCAATCTGCTTGCGACTCGGCTTAACCATTGAAATGGCGATTACTTTTAGGCCGCGCTTTTCAATGCGGGCAACGACCTCACCGATCAAGCCCCGCTTGACGCCGTCAGGCTTTATCAGCACTAGCGTTTTTTCTTCCTTTGGATTTTTTGTCGCCATGATTTTAGAAAATTAATTTAGTAAAGGAAAAATATCATAGTTCGTCTTAATTGACAATGAGCTTTTTATAGCTTAATTTAGCGGCAAAGCTCGTTAACATCTATAGAGGCGGGAAATGGGAAAGAAGATCTTCGTGATTTGCCCGGTAAGAAACGTCAGTAAAAAAGTAAGGAACAAGATAGACGGATATGTTTATTATATGGAATCAAACGGATACGAGGTTTATTGGCCCGACCAAGACAACCCTTATCAGAATACCGACAGGGTCGGCTTTCTGATTTGCGACTATAACCGCGAAAGAATGCTCGAAGCCGATGAAGTTCACATTTGGTATGATAAGAACAGCATCGGTTTTGTTTTTGATCTTGGGATGTTTTTCATCATCCTGCGCCTCCAGCGCCCTAAGAAGTTTGTCATCATAAATACGGCTGATGTTAAACCGACTCCTCACAAGAGTTTTGAAAATGTTTTGATTGATTTGAGTCAAAGGCTCAATCAGTACTTCCAGAAGGATATTTAAGTGATCAAACTCGTTATTTTTGATTGGGACGGCACTTTATACAAAAGCTACAGAGTTAACAGCGAGGCGCTTGACGAGATGCTGGCGCACTTCGGCGCCCAACCTTTCGGAGAAGCCAACTGGCGCAAACTTTACCGGCCGGACTATATGTCTCTTTACCGGGAAATGGGCATCACACAAAGCCGCGAAGAAATCTGGCGAGTTTACGAAGAGAAATTAAGACAAAAACCTTTTGCACCTCTTTGCGACCACGTCGAAGACACGCTCCGATGGCTTCATGAAAGAAACATAACCGTCATTATCGTCAGCATGGCAATTACCAAAATCATCGAGAACGTTCTTGAGAAGTACGGCTTAAAAAATTATATTTCTAGAATTTACGCCGGCATGGACCATGTACAAAAACTCGAGACTATAGGGAATCTGGTCCGGGAACTTGCTCCGGCAAAACCGGAAGAAGCGATTTTCATTGACGATAGTCCCCACTTCATAAAAGAAGCGGAGAAGCTTGGCTGTATCACCGCGGCTTTCCTTGGCGGCTACCACGCTAAGGAAGAATTCCTCGGGGTCCGATATAATTTTTCCATCAGCGCGCTCGACAGTCTTCAGCGCTACATTAATTTTCTGAACCGGCAGCAATCCGGAGAATTAGATCCGCAACCAAAACGGATTTTGCCAACCTAACCACACATTATTAATGTGTGGTTTATTTTTCCTTAAAGATGCTCGTCGTGTAACCATTGCTTAGTACTTTGATGTCACTGTCTTTATCGGTGCGGAATATCGAAATATTTTCAGCCTGAGGTCGTTCGACTCCGAAAGTTTCAGACTTGAGAAGCTGGTCCGCTCCTTGAGGCGAAAAATTTTTTAATCGATCCAGAGTCGCCGGCGCCGGATGACCATAGCGATTACGCGCACCGACCTCTATTATCGAGGCTTGAGGCTGAACTAACTTTAGAAACTCCAAAGAAGAAGAATATTTCGAGCCAT
This sequence comes from Candidatus Azambacteria bacterium RIFCSPLOWO2_01_FULL_44_84, assembly GCA_001774075.1. Lineage (GTDB taxonomy): Bacteria > Patescibacteriota > Minisyncoccia > UBA10092 > UBA10092 > 2-02-FULL-45-18. The sequence continues at coordinate 24,758 of MEYR01000004.1, read as the reverse complement.
GATGGCCCACTTTCAATATATCCGCCCGCAGGCCGTTACCGTAAGCCAAAAGCTGTTTTTCTACCGCCGATGTGGCGTCTCCGGTCATGAGCAAAGCGAAATCGCCAAAACTCATCTTCGTAACCACGGAGTCGTCATTCACGTCATTGCCGGCCATGCCGAAGCTTTCATTATATCCGCCGAATAAGTCGAGCTTATTTCTTTCCGGCCATAAAATATCAACATCCATTTTCGGGCCGAAGTGAAGCGCCTGACCAGCTTTAGCGAATATTATAGACGTATTTTTGTCGCGCAGCGTTTTTAAAAATTCGCCGTATATATCGGTCTTCAGATAGGCGGCGCTCATAATGACCACTCCGACGTCATATCTTTTCAGAACCTCAACAAGCCCGGTAACATGGTCCGCGTGAGGATGTGTGAGAATAACAATATCGATTCTTTTTTGAAGCGGCGGCAAATGGTCTCCCAATTTATTTAGAACTCTATTATCGGGACCGCCGTCAACCAGCATTGTTTGCTCGTAAGGCGTTTTTATTAAAATAGAATCGCCCTGGCCTACATCAAAAAAAATCACTTCCAAAAGGACGCCTTGAGTTTTTACAAAAATCAGGCCCCAAATAACTGCCGTAAAAAGCGCAACTGCCGCCAGGAAAATAAAATAACGCTTCATAATAGTCCGCTCAAAAACTTAACAATAAAAAGTTGCCAAGAAAGTAAAATCCAAGCCGGAATCGCTATTACCGACGCGGCGCCGACCGACACGAAGCCGGCAATGCCCGCCAAAAAACCGAAAAACATTGTCGGAGGGATAGCGGGTAAGATTAAAACATTGGCCAGGGGCGCGACAAGAGAAACTTGTCCGAATCCGAAAAGTAAAACAGGAAAAACCGCCGCTTGAGCCGAAAGAGTCGCCGCCAAATTAGCGCGAAAAGAAAATATATTGGGCAATGTCGAAAACCATTTATTAAAATATGGCGAAATATAAATAAGCCCCAAAGTGGCGAGAAAGGACAGTTGAAACCCCGCGTCATAGCGTAAAAGACGCGGATTTAAAAAGAGCATTAACGCTCCGGCTAAAACCAACGCATTGCTAACGCCATAAATCCGATCGCGAGCCCGAGCGATAATCAGAAGGCTCCCCATAATAGCGGCGCGCACGACAGAAGCGCTAGCGCCGGAAATAACAGTAAAGAAAACTATGCCAGCGCCGACTATCCAAATACTGGCACGCCTCGGAACAAGCAAATACGCCAAGAAATTGAAAACTAAGACACTGATAAGAGAGATATTGTAGCCGGAAATGGCGACGATATGGCTTGTTCCAGTTTTATTAAAAGCTTCGAGCAAGTCTTTTGGCAAACCGCGCCTTGCCCCCAAAAGTAGCGCGTTTAGAAAAGAAGCGTGCGGTTCGCTTAAAATTTTATTGACGCTGGCAACAAACGCGCCTTTGTAGGAAAACAAACGTCCAAAAAGAGTCACGCGGCCGGATGAATCAACTTTTGTAATTTTGAAATTTTGTCCAACCCAAAATATATCCCGTTTTGCAAGATAATTTTTATAATCAAAGTCATCGAAGTTTTCCGGCCGACGAATTATCCCTTTAATCGTCAGTAAATCGCCGTAAGAGTATGCCGGCCAGAGTGGCGTTTTAAAAAGAACCTTGCCAAAGTCAGGCGTTTCTAAAACATAATAGACCGCGTCTGTCCTGACATCCGGCTCTTCTGATACCAAACCGGAAAGCTCTAGAGCGTCGCCGCTCGCATAAGAAGTTATCCCTCGCCCTGTGTTATCAAAAACCACTGCGCTGCGCCAGAGTCCAAAACCGAAAATCAAAATGCAAATGCCAAAAACGATTCCGAAAACGAACTCTAAATCTTTAAACCTGCGGCAAGCGCCTCTCAGTAATATGAAAACGCCGAAAACAAAAACTCCGCCGATAATCATCGGCGGAGTTTTTAAAAATGAATACAGAAATATGCCTCCCACAAAACTCATCAATATCAAAACAAAAACTTTTGATTTAGGCATGCAATCCTACTAATTACGAATATTAGCGAATTACAAATTATAAATTCGTAATTCGACCGCATTCGTAATTCGTAGGAGGAAGCCCTTATTTCTTAACATCCTTTTTTCTTCTTAAAAATGCCGGTACATCCCACTCGTCTTCTTCCTCATCAATGATTTGGACTTCGGGTTTTTTAGAGACGTTAATACCTTTGATTACTTCCGATTTTTTACCATTGCCATTTATATCCAACGATATGACCGGCCGGATCAGTGCGGGTTTAAAGGGCGGCTTGAGCTGCGATTCACTTTTAAAAAGCGGCTCATTCCCATTGCTATTACTTCTATTACTTCCAAATCCGGTGGCGATTACAGTCACTTTAACCTCACCTTTCTTCAGGCGAGTATCATGCAAGGCGCCAAAAATGACTTTGGCGTTGGAATCGATTGACTCTGTAATAGCTTTCGCGGCGTCGTTTATGTCGGTCATTGTTAGGTCCGCGCCACCGGAAACATTGAACAAAACACCCCGGGCGCCGTCAATAGAAACATCAAGTAAAGGAGAGTTAATAGCGGACTTAGCCGCGTTTACTGCGCGGTCTTCACCCGAGGCCTTGCCGATGCCCAAAAGAGCCGACCCGGCTTCGGACATGATTACCTTTATATCGGCAAAATCCACATTAACAATGCCGGGGTAAGTTATCAGATCGGCAATGCCCTGAACGCCCTGACGCAAAATGTCATCAACTATGCCAAAAGCATCCAAAATGCTCGTATTCTTATCAATTAAATTATGGATTTTATCGTTCGGAATCGTAATGAGAGTGTCGACGCGGTCGCGCAGCTGTGTCATCGCCTCATCGGCTATCTTGGTCCGCTGGGCTCCTTCAAAACCAAAGGGTCTTGTAACAACTGCCACTACCAAAGCACCGACGTCTTTAGCCGCGTCGGCAATGACCGGCGAGGCGCCCGAACCGGTTCCGCCGCCAAGACCGCAGGTGATAAAAACAAGGTCAGCCCCCCTTAGGGCGTCCTGAATTTCGTCGCGGTTTTCTTCCGCCGCCTGCCGGCCGACGTCCGGGTTCATCCCCGCGCCGAGACCCCGGGTCAAATTTTTGCCTATGTGGATTTTCACCTGGGCCTTTGTATGGTGCAGATCCTGCGCATCGGTATTGACGGCAATAAAATCAACGCCCTTTATTTGAGCGTTAACCATGCGGGTAACGGCGTTGCCGCCGCCGCCGCCGACACCGACCACTTTAATACGCGCGAATGTTTCTATGTCCGGTTTAATGTGAGGCATATAAATTTCCTACTAATTACGAATAACACCGAATTACGAATATTTCAAATGCCAATTATAAATTTATTTTATTTATTCGTAATTCGCGATCATTCGTAATTGGTAGGAGAAAGTCTTTACGGGGCAAATTTCTTCAGCCAGTTCATCAGACCCCTCCAAAAACCTTCTTCATCGTTTTGGGATACCAATACCTTTCCCTCGTCAAATCCCCACATCACCAATCCCAAAGCCGTAGCATAAGAAGAATCCTGGAGAATTTCTTCTGGCCCGATGATTTCTTCGGCAACTCCGCGAGCCGTCGGCAAACCGAGCTCCTTTTTTGCCAGTTTATCAAGCCTCGGAATCTTTGAGCCACCGCCAGTCAGCACCACGCCTCCCGGCAGATAAATTGATTTTTTCAGCGACTTAACCTGTTTTTGGACCTGCTCAAGAATTTCTGAAAACCTCGCTTCGCAAATTTCAGCTATTACTTTGCGCTCAACGGTTTTATCCCCCCCGAATTTTTTCAAGTCAACCATGTCTCTGGAACTGGTTGATTCAACAAATGCCGAACCATGGGCCTTTTTCAGTTTTTCGGCGGATTCGGCGTCTATAACAAGTCCCTTGACTAAGTCCCGCGTTACATAATGAGAACCAAAAGGCAGGACCATCGCGTGAGTGATGTCCCCTTCTTCAAAAACCGCGAGACTCGTCGTGCCGCCACCGATATCCAAGACCAAAGCTCCTAAATCCCGCTGTTTCCGGTTTAGGATGGCGCGTGAAGCGGCCAGCGGCGTAAAAACTATTTCTTTTACGCGTATTCCGGCGAGGTCCGCCGCTTTTCGTAAATCTTTTATGGGCTTGGAAAAACCTTCAATCAAAAGGGTGTTAACTTCCAAACGGCTTCCTGTCATGCCAAGAGGATCCTTGACTGCCCGATCGTCGTCAACGCTCCAGGCCTGGGGCAGATTATGCAGCAATTCCCTGTTCGGGATGGGTGTTAAAGATGACGCCTGCGCCAAAGCGCGTTCAATGTCTTCGTTTGAAATAATCCGGTCGGCGCGTGAAACCATTGCGATACCGCGCGACGGCCTAACGATAACGTGATCGCCGCCGACGCTGACAATCGCTTCATCAAACTTAATGCCCGCGTGAGCTCTCGCTTTTTCAAAGGATTCGCTTATAGCTAAAGCCGCTTCTTCAATGTCGTCAACCACTCCCTTTTTAATACCGCGACTGTCGGCAGAACCCCAGCCGACGATTTGAGGCAAAAGTTGTGTCCGAGATTTCTGGGCAACAACCGTTTTCACAGCCGTCGTGCCGACATCCAATCCTACGATTATTTGTTCGCGAGTCATAATAGAAATTAAAAATTTAAAGTGAAAAGTTATAATTTGATATTTTTTAAAATTTTCTCTTCTCGTGCCGCCATCTCACGCCCTTCTTTTGTTGTCTTATGATCGTATCCGAGAAGATGCAGAAGGCCGTGGATAACAAGTTTTATCAATTCTTTTTCGAAATCTTTTCGATTCTTTTTTATTCCCGACAGAATTTGGTGCGGATCTATCAATATTTGTCCTAATGATATCACGGACTTTGACTGCAAATCAAACCCGCCTTCCGGACGGGCAGGTTTTCCCAATTTCCGACTTCCAGAGCCAAAATTAACCGATTTTTTCAACTCGGTTTTTGTCATCTGTGGAAAAGACAATACATTAGTGGCCCTGTTTTTTCTTCGCCAGATTCGGTTCAGCCGGCGAATTTTCTTGTCGCCGACAACTAAAACAGCCATTTCGACTGGCTGTTTAATTCCGAGGTTTTTAAGCGATTTCAAAATAACATTAACAACGAATTTACGGGGTATCAGAAACTTCGTTTTATTATATACAAGAATCTCATGCGGCATAATTTCCAATTTTGAATTTTAAATTTTGAATCAAATTCTAATTTCTTAATTTTTAAACATTAAATCATTAGAAATTCATTGAAAATTTAAAATTAGAAATTTAAAATTTATAGTTGGGATAATTCTTCCTCAACGATCTTCTTTACCAGAACTCCATCGGCCCGTCCCTTGGTTTCTTGAGTTACCCTGCCCATCACTTTGCCAAAATCTTTGGTGGAAGAAGCGCCGGTCTCGATAATTTTTGCTTTTACGATTATTCTTACCTCTTCCCCGGACAATTCCTTCGGCGCGTATTTTTTTAGGATTTCCAATTCCTGTTTTTCTTTTTCCGCCAAGTCAGGTCTCGCGGATTCGTAAGCGGCAATGGAGTCTTTGCGTTTTTTTACTTCGCTTGAGATCACTTCGATAATTTCTTCTTCGGTCAGACGGGATTTTTCTTCGAGTTCCCGCGCTTCGGTGACTTGTTTGGAGAGCTTGGTTCTTTTTTCTATTTCTTTATTGTGAATCGCGCTGATCAGAAGTTTAACGGTCAAGAGCGTTTGTGAATCGCCGCTTTTCATCGCGGCTTTCATGTCTTCGGTCAGTTTTTGGTTTAAATTCATACGCTTCGCTTAATAATCCGAATTTATAATCCTAATATCCGAATATTCCGAATGAATTTTAGTTTAGGTTTCTGCATATTCGGGTTATTCGGATAAAGATTCCAATCATTCGGATTATGATAATTTATCTTCGTCTTTCTTCTATCTTACCGAGCTTAACTAATTTTTCATGTTCTTTGGTCATCGTCGCTCGCCGTAAAGCGTCAATTCTTTTCTTGCGCTTCGACTTCGGGGGTTCGTAAAAACGAGTACGGCGGGCGCGCAATAAGACGCCGCTTTGCTGAACACGCCTGGAAAAGCGCCTCAATAAAGACGCTGTGGTTTCTTTTTCTTTTTTTCTGACTTCAACTGCCATAAAGTTACTAATTTACCAATTTCAGAGGTTTGCCTGCTAACAGATGCAGGTGGAGATGTTCAACTTCCATGCCAGCATCTCGGCCGATATTAAAAATTAATCGGTAACCATCTTCGGAAATTCCCGAACTTTGCGCGACTTCCTTCGCCTTAAGTATCAGCCGACCAACAAGCTCGGTATCTTTTAGTCTAAGAGTATTCACCGGACCTAAATGCGTTTTAGGGATGAACAAGAGGTGAACTGGCGCTTTCGGCTTTATATCTTTGAAAACAACGAATGCCTCATCTTCGGCGATTATCTCTGAAAAAATCTCTTTATTGGCTATTTTGCAAAAAATGCACTCCATGGTTCCAGAACCTATTTTTTATCATCAATTTCCTCATCAGTCAAATTACTAATCGACCGCCGAGCAGGCCCAATCTTTTTGAGCCGCTTTTTAACCTCATCGATGATCTTTGCCAGTGGAATCGTTTCTTGCGTTCCGGACTGCATTTCCCGCAAAATTACGGTATTATCAAGCGCTTCTTTTTGGCCCATAATCAAAGAAATGTCGGCGCCAAGCCGGTCAGCCACCCTAAGTTGGGCTTTTATCGAATCACGACCGAACGATTCGGCAACTTGGACGCCGGCTTTCCTGAAGTCTTCAAAAAGTTTTAAGCTTTTTCTTTTTGCCAAATCTCCCAATTGAGCCAAGAAAATTCTGACACGCGGCTTTGTAGCCGCGATTTTTAGTTCCCTTCGTTGTATTTCGGCAATGACCCGTTCAAGTCCCAAAGCCCCGCCCACAGCCGGCGTAGGTTTGCCGCCTAACAGTTCAATAAGGCCATCAAAACGTCCGCCCCCTCCCAAAGCCGACTGTGCCCCTACTACCTCTTCGGGAACAACTTCAAAAACCGTACGCGTATAGTAATCCTGCCCTCTCACTAAATAAGGATTTAAACTGTATGGCAACCCTAGTTCATCAAGAAATTCAAGGACTGACTTAAAGTGGTTATGGCAATTTTCATCAAGATGGTCTATTAAATGCGGCGCCAGACTCCTCAAAGCGACGCAATCAGCCTCCTTGCAGTCGAAAAGACGCAAGGGATTTTCTTTGAATTTCCTTTTGCAGTTCTTGCAAAGCCGGTTAACTCGATTCCGGTAGAAATTTTTTAGCTCGTCTCTGAACTTCGGGCGGCATTGTTTGTCGCCGATGCTGTTTATCTGGATAGTTAGGCCTTTTAGGCCCAGTTCGGTTAAAATAGCGTAGATAAGCTGAATTATCTGGGCGTCAATCACCGGGTCCGGATCGCCGATAGTTTCAAAACCGATCTGGTGATGTTCACGATAGCGTCCGGCTTGAGGCGCGTCATGCCTAAACATCGGTCCAATATAAAAAAGTTTGACCGGGTGCGGCTGGCTGACCATGCCGTTTTCAAGATAAGAGCGGATGATTGGGGGCGTTCCTTCGGGCCGCAGAGCAAGAAGATCGCCTCCCTTGGTGCGCAGGGTGTACATCTCTTTTTCGACAATGTCAGTGCCCGCGCCGACGCCCTTAGCGAAAAGCTCGGCATTTTCAAGAATCGGGGTTTCTATCAGTTCAAAACCGTAATAGAGCGCCAACTCTTTAGCGATTTTGACGCAACGCTCCCAATATTTTTGCTCGGCCGGCAGAATGTCGCGCATACCGCGAGGTACCTGAAATAATTTTGATTTTCCTTTTCGTGACATAAATAACTAAATTTTTAATTTCAAATTTTCAATTTTTAATCAATTTTTAAGTTCTAATTTCCAAATCAATTTCAAAATTAATCTAATACGCCGGCGCCTGATTGAGTAATTCAAAAGTATCCACCGGCCAGACCCTTACAAACACCCTTCCAACAATATCGCTTTTTGGCAAAACCCCCCAGCGCCGGGAATCCGAAGACGACAATCTGTTATCGCCAAGAACAAAATATTCATCCCTATTGAGGCGCTGTTTGACATTGCCATCGGTCGCGAGGCCTTGTGGCAAGTAAGCCTCATTCAAAACAAAACCTTTGGGGTTTTCGTCATTATAAACATTCACCTGTCCGGATTTAATCTCAACCGTCTCCCCGGGAAGCCCTATTATCCTTTTGATATAGTAAGTGCGGGTGTCTAAAGGATACTTAAAAACAATCACTTCGCCCCTTTCAGGAGTGCGGAAATAATAACTTAGCTCATCAACTATCAAGTATTGGCCATCGTCAAAATTCGGCTCCATGGAAGCGCCTTTCACGAAAAACGGCTGGAAAATAAAATAACGGGCAAGCCCCGCCAGCACCAACGCAATGACGGCGATCTTAAAAAGTTCCCAGATAAAGCCAAAAAAATTACGCATTGCCTCTTTCATTGTCTAAAATTTTATCAGGAAGTAGAAATTGGACAAATTCATTCCAGGAAGTGAAAATTCGACCCATCCTTAAAAATTCTTTTTGTCCGTTTTTTCTAGATTGACACTGTAGTGTACGCTATACACAAAATATATCTTGAGTTTTAATAAAGAATTTTAAGGACAAAAATGAATTTGTCGAATTTCTACTTCCTGGCATTTTTGCCCTCCAAATTCTTCATTAGAGCGCAGGCTCTTTTTGTAAGTTAGAGAAACCATGATTAGCCCAACACCGATTAATCGGGCAAAAGAATTTAGGAGGGTAGTCCAATTTTCACTTCCTGATTTTATCATAAAAATTAGCCAATTGCAATAGCAAATTTTGGCTTAAATAAAGCAAATTATAGATAGCCGACTGGCTTCTTGATATGGCTTCTGATAATATATTTTTATATGAAACTAATCATCGGCCTCGGTAATCCCGAAAAAGAATATGAAAACACCCGCCACAATGCCGGCTTCCTTTTTGTTAATGAGCTGGCAAGACAACTAAAAGTAGCGGAATTCAATTATAAGAAAAAATTATTTTCCGAAGTAACGGAAGCCGAAATTCCAAATTACAAAGCCCAAAAATCAAACAAATTACAAAGCCCAAAAATCAAAACCCAAACAATGATTCTGGCCAAACCTCAAACATTTATGAATAAATCCGGCGTTGCCGTCGCGGCTTTGGCAAAATTTTACAAAATTAAGCCTAAAGATATTTGGATAATTCACGATGACATTGATATTCTTTGGGAAAGTTTTAAAATATCATTCGGACGATCATCTGGGGGGCACAAGGGAGTTGAATCTATCATCGGGGCTCTAAAAACAAAAGATTTTTGGCGAATAAGAATAGGTATCCAACCTACCCTAAAAAAACACACGCCCGCTGAAAAAATTATTTTGAAAAAATTTACGCCGGCAGAATTAAAAATTCTCGGCAATACAATAAAAAAAGCCGTCTCCCAATTGGAAATGGCTTCAGATAACTCCTAAGAGTTTAGGAACAATTAGAGCGAATACTACAGGGAGCAGGAACTTTATCAACCTCAGAGCCCGTATTGTAAACACTATCAAAAGAGCAGCGATTAGCAAGATAAAGGCCAATCCCGCAATACCCAAAAGAAAGAATATCGCTAAAGCTGCCGCGCCAAGCACAATAGAGTAAAATAATTCCAACATTTTACTCCTCCATTTCCGGCCATTCTTTAACGCCGCGCGCCAACAGATAACAGGATAGGCCAAGATAAAGAGCGAAAAACCCCAAAGCGCTTGTGATTTCCCAGGCGCGCTTCATTCTACTCCTCATCGGAGCGATTAATAGGCGGAAGAGAATCGTTGGGACGACCACGATATTCAAGATATTCGTTGCGATAACGCTCCTTGGCGGCCTTTATTTCCGCCTCGGTCGGATCCCGGTGTTCCGGCCCGCCGATTGTAGCGGCGCGGCCAAACATGAATCCGATTAGTAGACCGCCGACGAAGAAAGCTATAAAAATAATCACGGCCATGTCTCCGAGAGAAATAGTCCAAAACTTGCCGAATAGCGCCTCCATTATCACCACCTCTATTTGACAAAGACCCAAAGTAAATAGATAATAAACCATTAGGTAATAAATGTCAAGTCGGATTGCCACTTTTCATGCGATCGCTTAAAAAGAGGTAATTGTCTTGCGCCCGATAAAGTGTTACTAACCAGATGATAATGTATAGTCTTAAGTTAAGCACACTAGGCGATCAGATGTGGTTTTTAGCAGGCTACTTTTGCGAGCGGCCAAGGAGGCGAAGCCGAGCGAGCAAAAGTGATCCGAGCCGACTGGCGAGGAGAGCCACTGAGCGAGTTTCGGAGGGATGAGTGAAGGGTGCTAAAAAGCAGATTTGGTCGCCTGATATGAAAACAAATCAAGAAATCCTGATTGCCGGAATCACCCCCTCATTTTTGGAGAAGGGGCTTTTATGGTTTCAGGAAAATTTTGAAAAAATAAAAACCCATGCCAAAACCAACTCCTGGTGGCAAGACAACACCCTGTTTCTGGAAACTAGCCAAAGCGTTAAAATCTCCGAAGTACTGCGGCGGCTTACCGATTTGGGATATGAAAGAGTTTCTTATCTGGGAGCGAGGGGCGAATTTTCACAACTCGGCGGAAGTATTGACGTCTTCCCGATAAATGCCGTCATGCCCATAAAGATTGATTGGCTTGGCAATATCATCGAAACAATAAGCGATATTAAACTCACCGCCGCCGAAAAAGAATCGGCGACGCTGGCTCGTCTCAAAAAATCAAAAATAGAAGAAAGATACAAGCCCGGCGATTATGTCGTCCACCTCGACCATGGAATAGGCATTTTCCGCGGCTTTGCCGCGGAAAATGAAACCACAAAGCCCAAATTACAAATTCCAAACAAAGCCAAAATTTCAAACGACCAAAACGGTTCTGATTTTTTCATAATTGAATACGGAGCGCCGCGGCCGGGCGCGGCGCCAGACACGCTTTATGTGCCATTTGTTAAAGCTGACAAACTGTCGCCTTATTTGGGGTTCGCAACGCCTCAGATTCACCGCCTGGGCAGCCAGATTTGGTTCAATACCAAAAAAAGAATAAAAGAAGAAACGATAAAGCTGGCTCAGGAACTAATCGCTCTTTACGCCAAAAGAGAAATGGCTCAAAGACAACCGGTCCTAGGAGACGAAGCGCAAGAAAAATATTTCGCTACAGAATTCGAATATATAGAAACCGAAGACCAAATCCGCGCTCTGGAAGAAATCAGCGCTGACCTTAGAAAAGAACGGCCGATGAACCGGCTTGTGTGCGGCGACGTCGGTTTCGGCAAAACCGAGGTTGCTATGAGAGCCGCTTTCAAAGCGGTGCTTTCAGGATTGCCGGTGGCGGTTCTGACGCCGACCACTATTCTTTGCGAACAGCATTTTGAAACTTTCTCAAAAAGATTCAGCCGTTTTCCGATTATGGTCGCGCGGCTCTCCCGCCTGACACCAAAACAGGAACAGCATGAGGTCATTAAAAAAATCAAAGACGGCAAGATTGACATCGTCATCGGCACTCATCGTTTGCTCTCAAAAGACCTGGCGGATCTTTTCCCCCAAAAGGGAGGACTTTTGATAATAGACGAGGAACAGCGATTCGGCGTTAAGCAAAAAGAAAAACTTAAGTCGTTGAACCCCAAAATCGACATCCTAAACTTGTCGGCCACGCCCATCCCCCGCACGCTTTATCTCGCGCTCTCTTCGCTGCAGGACGTAAGCCAGATCAAAACTCCGCCGCCCGGCCGCCTCGCGATAAAAACTTTCGTTTTGCCTTACTCCCGGAAAGTTATCAGGGACGCGATTGATTTTGAGCTGGAACGCAGTGGTCAAATCTATTATCTTCATAACCGCATTGAAACTATAGAGTTGGTGAAAAGGCGCCTGCTGAAAATAAAACCAGACCTCAAAATCGGGATACTTCACGCGCGGCTGTCCGAAAAACAGATAATAGAAACAATGAAAAAATTCCACGTCGGCGAAATCCAGATGATTCTCGCGACAAGCATTATCGAAAACGGCCTTGATTTTCAGAATGCCAATACATTAATCGTCGACAGCGCCTCCCGTTTGGGGCTTTCTCAAAGCCACCAAATAAGAGGCCGGATCGGCAGGTCAAACGCCCAGGCCTACGCTTATTTCCTGTATCAATCAAAAAAATTTGACCCCGTTAGAAGCAGATCGTCCCAAGACGATCGTAGCCGCGCTTCCGGCAGAGCGGCTTCTAACGGGGCGGGAGATAAAGCCAAACGGAGGCTTTTGGCGCTTCAGGAGCATCAGGATCTGGGCGCCGGCGATGATATCGCCTTGCAAGATTTGGAAATCAGAGGCGCGGGCAATATTTTGGGCAGAGAGCAGTCAGGCCACATTTCGGCAATCGGTCTTAATTTATATTGCCAGATGCTTAGCGAGGCGGTAGAAACTCTAAAACAAAATTAAAACCGGGAAGTGAAAATCGGCTTTTTAAAGCCGAATGTTTTGCGAAGCAAAATTACTCGGCTTGCTAATTTTCTACTCCCCGGCTTTTGGTTTATTTTTCAAGACTTCGAGCCGTGCAGTAAAGTCCTGCCGAATCAGAAATGCCGGAATGGCGTTGACAATGTGATCGCTTTCTACCGCCCAAGTCATGGCCATAAGTTCGCCTTTGGCGTTAAAAACACCGCCCCCCGACATGCCTGGGCCGCTGATGCCATCGGCGATGAAAAAAAAATTCAATAGTAAGAAATAAACAAATTCTCCGGCCTGCCCCCTTTCGTTAACGACGGCGCGGACAAAATAAGCCTGGTTAACGACAGGAAGCGTGCCTCGAAGATATCCGGAAACCCAGAAACTCTCTAATCGTTCCGGCGCTTTTTGCGCTATTGAAGCGACAGCGACATCAAGTTTTCCAAGGTCGCTGTTTGGCACCTCTACCTGTAAAAGAACGTATTCCAAATTCCAGGCGACAAATAAAAATTTAGCGGAATAGCCAGTCTGGGCCACCGGGAAAGCGATACTCTTTTCCGGAAAGGCCGCGACAATCTTTGTTTCTTTCAAAAGTTCGGAATTCTCCGTCAGCAAAACATGGGCTGCCGTGATAACATAAAAAATCGTTTTATCCGGCTGATTTTCTCGGCCGACAACGACCCCCGTGCCGATGCCATTTTTCCATAACCCATCGCGCACCAAAACACTCGTGTGAATCTTGACTTCGCTTCTAAAAATAGCGCGCCGGAATTCTTTTTGGGCACTGGCATATTCTACTATCGAACTCTCATCGGCCAGCGCTGACAGTGGAGCAAGAATCAGAACCAAAAGAACAAACAAAATCCGCACGCCGATTTTCATGATTTCTCCTCGGTTTTTAGTTTTCAAAAAACAAAAAAGAGCAAAGCCAAATCCGCCACTTGTAGGAATAGAGTCGACGGCGGTTGGCCATGCCCTTTTCTTTCTGAAGTATTGTTCCAATAGTAACCCGGCTTCCGATAAAAGTAAAATCCCCTCTTTAAAAGAGGGAATTTAATTAAACAAACAGCAAAATCAACAAGAGAATAATCAGATAAACTTTAATAAAGTTTTCTGAAACGTCGGCAACCTTTTCGACTTTTTTCCAGCCGATTATCTTTTTGCCCTTTTCAACCACGCCGGCAAGCATCGCTTCGTCGCTGTTGCTTGCCTGCAGATGTATAAAGCCGCCGCCGGCGAGGACCGCGGCTTTGCGCAGATAATCGGGACGCGTTCTCGTTTTAATATCCTTGCCATCATCGTCGGTTTCGTACTCATTTGTGGCATTGCCGTAAATATTGAACTTAGGAATCCTTTCCGCCCTGCCGCCGTGTCCGACGGCAATAAAATATAGTTTTATGCCTTTACCGACAACCCGCCATTCTTTCAAACTTTTCTGGAAATCTTCATCGAGTTTCTTAAGATCCTTTCCCTCAAGTTCCCCATCCGTCACAACAAGACAAATTTTCTGGTACTCCGACTTAGGAAATGCTTTGGCACAAAATTCCATTACTTTTGACAAATCAGTTCCGTATCCGAACGCCCGGACATAAAAATCTTCCACCGAATCCAGCGCCGGCAGGAAAATCCGGGGATAGTCATCGGTAAAATCTTTCAGTTCCTTATGTGGCTCTTCGGCAAAAGTAAAGAGTATTAATTTGTCGCTGCTGCCTTCTTTTTTCAAAGCGGTAACTAATTTTTCAATCTGTTCCTTGGAAAGGTCCAATCGTGATTTGCTGGATGAAGGATCGACCTTCGCCAGCATCGACATCGAACCATCAAGCCCGACCGCGATCAAAGCGGGCTCCCTGACGGGCTTATGGTCTACCGTTTTGTTAATCGGCTCAAGGACAATAAGGCCGGCCAAAACTAAACCGGAAACAAACGCCAGAGACCGTAGCACTTCCTGCCACCATCTCGGCCAGTGAGAAATAGATTTGATCAGACGGCTCTGGCCAAAGTTTTTTCTCCGCCACAGATACCTCCTGATCTCAACGGCGATGTGGAATAACAGCGCCGACACAAGAAAGACCAAAACCCATTTCTGAAGATCGGTTCTTCCGAATTGAATCTGTCTTATCCAAATAATCCATTCCGACGCGCTAGACCACATATTTAATAGCCCCGTCTCTGCTTACCCTGGGTCGACTTGAATTTTTCGCTTTGCCCGTCTTTATCATCCTGGTTCTTACTGTCTTGATTAGGCCTGCCTTTATCGCCCCTGGCTTTCATTTCCGCTTTGGTTTTAACCAAGTTCGCCTGGCGCAACCACTCAAGACGTTTTTTGGCAATAACCATTTCGGGATTGATTTTCAGCGCGTCAATATAAAGAGAAGCGGCGTTCTCATGTGCGCCCGCGTCCCACTGCCACAGTCGCGCTTCTCCTTGATTGAAATATGCGAGACTCTTAAGAACGGGATCGCTGGAAACTTCGCTAACCCGCCGGAACTGAACATAGGCTTTTTGATAATCTCCCGTTCTCAAGGCCGCCAGCCCCCAATGGTAGTACCAAAGTGGATCCATCAGCCCCCACTCCAGAGCAAGACGATGAATTTTAAAGGATTGCCACGAATCGAACTCGGCTAACGCCGCGTAAGGTTCGTTTTTATCAAGACGCTCTGTCGCGCGGCGGATAAAATTCCGCTCGAGATACTTAAAAATCCCAAAGACGACCGCAAGCATTGCGGCGGCAATTAGGATGACCTTAAAAAATCTCCGGATTTTTCTTTTCATCGCCGGACTCCCTACGGTACCTTAATGGCCACGAGTCTGAATACGCCGAAAACGAAAAGACTCAAAGCGCTTGCCAGAGAAAAATACCAGCGCAAACTTCGCGCCCTGGTTTCTCTTTCAACAATAACTTCTTTCTTTTCAATCCGGTTGATATCGGAGTAAAACCGCTTGCTTTCCTGAATATCGCGGGCAAAAAAGTATTGCCCGCCGGTCTTTTCAACCGCCCGAATCAGATCAGGATAACGCTCCGGCGTGGCGGCGATAGTGTAAACCTTTACGCAAAGCCGGCCGGCAAAGGCAAGCACCCGCAAGGGGTTGATTCCGGCGTTGCTTTCGCCGTCGGTCAAAACCGTGATGAACGCGTGCTTAAGACAGCCAATCTCGCGAGCCGCGCTTGTCGCATAAGGACCTAAATCTTCGCTTTCCAGCGACCGTCTAAGTTGGCCTATGTCCAGACTGAACTTTTTCGGAAGCGCGTCGCGTACCAGAAAAATCATACAACTCCAGATACCCTCGCCTATGGCGGTGCTGCCGCCTGATTGCCCGTCGGCAACCGCTTGGAACTGCTTTTTAATCAGCTCTCTGTCAAAAGTAAGAGGAACAGAAAGGCCGAGGCGGGACTTGTCGTCAAAGGGCACAAAACTGAACATGTCGCCGGCCCTAGCGTCGACGAATTCGTTTCCGGCTTTTGCCGCGACTTGGATTCTTTTTTCCTGAATCTCATATGACACTGAACCGAACATTGATCCGGAAATATCCACCGCCATGCAAACCTGCCGGGCTTTTACTTTAGTTACTTTTTCTTCTTTGCCCTGTGTCGGGTTAGCCCAGGCGATAATGGCGAAAACAAACGCCAAAAGAAGCGTTAAAGCCGATATCTTCCGAAAGGTTCTTTTGATGAATCCAAGCGGGCGAGTCAACATCACCTGATGCCCGACCCAGTACACTCCGCGGCGCTTGATCAAAAAAAGAAGACAGACTAAAGGTACCAATAAAAGAAGCCAATGATTCTCGAACGAGATTCCCTGCATTGCCTTCCCTTGTTTCGAATTATCAATGAACCGGAATTTGCCATTAAAATGCCATAAAATTTGAGAAAATGCAACTTACTGGTAGAAGGAGGCGACTAGATGTATTTTTTAGCACCCCTCGCTCATCCCCCCGAGACTCGCTCAGTAACTCTCCGAGCCCGTCGGCTCGGATCACTTTTTCTCGCTCCTCCGATATTTATCGGAGACCTTGGCCGCTCGCAAAAGTAGCCTGCTAAAAATTACATCTAGTCGCCTCATTTTAAAAACTAATTAATGAAGCCCACCCGGTTGTCTTGGAGAAGCTCTCGGAGGCGAAAAAGCTTGGTCTTCGCCGCAGGCGAAGTTTTGAGCCGAGAGAGCAGTGGTGGCTCTTGCCGCTGGAGCAAGAGAACACCCGGTTCGGAAAGACAATCGGGGTGGGATGAGTAACTCAATCAGAAACTGTAATAAAAAAAACCCACCGAGATTAATCCGGCGGGTTGTATTTGGTTTTTCTCAAGAATGCCTTCACGCACAGAAGCACTTGTTCAAAGTAAAGAACTTCTGCTTCGTCCCGGAGAATCGCTTTCTCCAAAAGTTTGGGCACGAATAGATTGGTGCCTTTGACCGTGAGTCGATCTTTAAGGGCTTGATATTTGGAATTGCCCCGAATCGATAACAGAGTTTCGATTTCCGACGCGGTCATCGCCTGCGCCGCTTCCGACGTTAGGCCGAAATTGAGCCCGATCAAAACTTTAACGCAGTTGAGAAGCTCAACGAGACTGCCTTCCAACTGACCGAGCAGCGACTTGATGAGGCGCAGGGCTTTGCGGCGGTTTGCCCTAAAAACCCTGTAATTGCTTTCCTGCCATATCGCGAGCCAGACCATCAAGCGTCTGACCGCCCAAAAGCCGAAAAACGCAACAAGCACCGCGCCGCCAAGAGCAATCGGCAGAACACTAAAAAGATAAGTCGCGAGCGGAGGCCAAGGCCGCGCGCCCGTGTCCCATTGGGACATTACCTTGTCGTTCTTCCCCAAAATAGGAACCATTTCGACCATTACTGATTCAATCTTATGGACGTTATTTTTCTTGCCAGCGACTTTACGCCAGCTAATTTCAAAGCTCGGCAAAGGAATCGGATCGGATATGGCATAATAACTTGCCAGGGTCCAAACATAAGTGTCAACGATGTACAAATCGCGATTATCGCTTTGTTTCGCGAACTTCAAAGTTTCAAAAGGTTCAAATGTCATCTCTTGGGGTTTGAAATCCGCCAGCTCATAATCGGGCAGCCTGATTATCTTCAGCGAGTAGACAAACTGATCGCCCACTCTTATCAGAGTGTTGGTGACGCTATTTTCAATCCGCAGTTTTACGTTTTGAAACGCCAACTTTTCGCTTTGGGTTTTAAATTGGCCCTTCGCGTCTTTAATGCCATAGCTGATTTTCAGCGCCGGGAAATTTACCGCGCTCGTCTTAATGCCGCTCGTGCCCAGGAACAAAATAATTTCCTGGAAGTCAAAATTTTCGGCCGGAAGTTTATACTCGGGACTCGCTATCCCGCGGCGGCCAAGCTGCCATCGCAGGAGCTTGAACGGTCCAAAGTTGTTGCGGGCAATGCTTGCCCAGTCAACTTCAAGATCGCGATACAGATAGAACACCGGCAGAACTATTTTGACCGGCTCTCCTTTTACAAATTTGTCGCCGGTGAGTTGGACCGACCCAAAAGCTACGGGCGTGCCAATGGTAAAACTGTATTCATCCGTCGGCTTCTGTCTTGCCGCTTCAGACGAGTATTCGTTCACAACACGAACACTGCTTTCGGCCTCAAGTTTACTGTCGGTAAAGTAGAATCTGAACTTTACGGTTTGCGGCTTTTTAACGACAATCCGGAATGTCCGGAAATATTCAACGCCGTCGCCTTGGCTAAAATTTTTCTGATCCGAATTGACCATGGCCATATTGAACTTTTCATTAGCCTGATATTTACCATCGCCGTTTAAGTCGACCCAGACCTGCGCGGCCTTAGGCGCTTCATTGTCTTCATCGCCGTACTTGATCCTGAATTCAAACTGCTCGCCGGAAAGCCCGGAAAAGGGCGACACCGCGGATTTCACGCCCTGGCTGTAATCCGTCCAATATAACTTTGGCGGCCGATTGCCATTGAAATGCGCAACGGCCATTCCCGTCTGGTCGCTGGCAACAATTGTCTTGCCATCGGCGGTCATGAAGTGGCTCATCTTGCCGGTATGGAAAGTGATGTTAAAGCTGGCCCCGGGCTTCATTTTCGGCAAATCGGCAAAGACCCGGAATTTTCTTGCCTTCTGACTTTCAAGCCGCGTGCCGAGGTCAGCGACCACTCTCCAGTCAAAAACATTTGATGTTTTTTCAATCCTTGCAGGATAGACTTTCCCGTTCTCATCTTTGACGTAAATTCGAGCGAAGTCCTCGATTTCAAGAAGATTGGCGCCAGCAACGGAAAGAATCAATTCTTTGGTTTCAATAATTTTCGGGCTTTTTTCCTTGCAGACAAGATACTCCAGAGAAAATTCGAAAATAATGACGCCAACGGCATTCTGGCCGCTCGCGAAAGCATTGGTTCTGTTGCTGTTGGCGACAACAATTTTATCTTTGCCGTCGGCGCAGTGCTGTTGAGCAGTATATGCTGTTTGGGCAAAAGTTGATGGCTCAAAACCGACTAAAAATACGCCGGCCAGAAAAACTAAGATTAAGATGGCCGGCCGCTTCATTTCAGTCTCACCCCCGCGATACGCCTCTTTTCAAACAGCCGCTGCAACCTTGCCTTCTGAGCTTCACTATCGTCAGAAGTTGAAAAAACTTCGTAATCGACGGCCGACCGTTTGAGCGTTTCCTCGCCCGGCCAGATATCGACTTTGACTCCGCCGACGTTTTTAAAGGCCCTGCTTTCCAAATCGCGTATTGATATATGGCCGCCCCAAGGCGCCTCCAATTCTCTTTCCTTCGGATCGGTCAGCAACAGCGCCACGACATCGCTTTTTGACTTAAGCCGCGCCAATGATTCGTTGTAATTTTCTTCCGCCAAAAAGTCGGAACAAATTATGGTCAGGTCCGGACGGCTTTTCAACTTTACCGCGAAATCAAACGCAACCTTTAAATCGGTGCCCGATTTCAAATCGGTAAAACCGGCGGCTTTTTGGACCCTACTAAGAAACCTGCCGAGCCCTACCCGCGGCTTCCAGAAGTTTTCCACGCGGGAAGTAAACGCCAGAAGTCCAATTTGATTAGTGCCTTCGGCTGCGGCCTCACTCAATATAGACAAAAGGGAAGCTTGAAGATCCAACGCTGAAGCGCCGGATGATCCAAACTTCCCCGATCGTGAAAGGTCCACTAGAAACAGGATCCTGACAGCCCGCTCCGGTTCGCGTAAAACCAAGAACACTTTTCCCCGCTTGATGCTCGTAAGAAAGTTAACGGCCGAGACGTCGTCTCCAATGCCGAACTCTTTCAGTTCTTTAAGTTCATAACCGCCGCTTCCTGGTTCATTGGAACGATAGATGCCGCCAATCAGCCCGGAAACAAACCGCCTAAGATAAATTCTTAAGTGGCCCCTCATGACCGCTTCTCGGAAAATACCTTAACGCTTTCAATAGCTTCGGTGATAATTTGGTCGTGATCTTTTCCGCCATGCTCGGGGTCAGCCTTAAGGTTGAACGTGCCGCGTAAAGCCGACAAAGCCATTTTCTTGACATGGTCCGGACTCACTTCCAGAGTCCCCTCGATCATTGCAAGAGCCGACGCGGAAACCAAAAGATCGGCTGAACCTCGCGGAGTCGGCCCGTAGGTCACAAAATCCTTCTGGACTCTCACGGCGCGCGCGATACCGACCGCGTATTCGGTCAAGGGATGATTGGGCGCGTAACGGTAAAGCGAATCAAATAAGTCCTGCATCTCGACGATTTCTTCTTTCGTAAAAACCTTTTTAAGGTTGATTCTATCAGCTTCAATGTCTTTGCGCATGGCGGCGACTCGGCATTCTTCCTCAAAGGATGGATAATCAAGTCGTGTTTTCAAAGTCACACGGTCGGCCAAAGCTTCGGAAATACCGTAAGTCCCTTCATGTTCAATGAAGTTTGAAGTCAGGGCCACCATGTAAGGCCTGTCGAGTTTGTGAGTCTTGGCGCCGGTCTTAACTTCGCGCTCCTGCATAACTTCAAGAAGCGCCGCCTGAACTTTTTGGGGCGCGCGGTTGGCTTCGTCCACCAAAAGAAAATTAGTGAAGACAACGCCGCGGATGACTTTCTTAAGTAAAAAAGCGGCTTCTCCCTGAACATCGCCGGAATCGGATTCGGAAAGCAAGTCAACGGCAATTTTAATATCCGTAGGTAAAAGATCCGGCGTGAACTGAATGGCTTTGAATTCAATATCCAGAATCTTGGCGAATGTGCGAGCGCCCAAAGTCTTCCCAACGCCGGGCGGCCCCTCGCTCCAGATGTGGCCGCCGATAATCAGCGCGGCTAAATAGCAGTTAACCATCTCCTCCTGGCCGACGATCACTTTCTGCATCTCGGCTTTAGCCTGACGCAGCTTATCAACAAAGAAGTCAAAACGTTCAGGCCTTCCTCGATTTCTTTCCATCGTGCTTGCCTCTTTTAATTGTTAAGGGACGGCGGACTATCCTAAAATAGTCAGCTTGGCTTTAAAATAAAATGAAAACAAGCTCCTGTCAATTAAAGTCTTAATAAGCGTTCTGCCTTGCTTCCTCAAAGCAGCAAGGCAGAACGCTTTTGGGATTCTAGAAAGCGAGTCAGATATCTTTTCTCGAAACCTTCCGAGCAGGCGGCGCTCGTCAGCATTTTTTGCAAAAGAGCTTTTTAAAATGTTAAAGTCAGTAGCATGCGCGGAAAAGAAAATTTTAAAATAATAAAATTTACGGATAAAGATTATCCGTTTCTCCTGAAAGAGACAGTCCTGCCGCCGCAATTACTATATGTAAGAGGGTCTATTGAGCCGCGGGACAAAAATGCCGTTGCGATTGTCGGAGCGCGCATCGCTACCTCCGAAGGATTAAAGAACGCTTACGAATTGGCCTTCCAGCTCGCCGGCGCCGGAGTCACGATAGTCAGCGGCCTGGCGCAGGGAATCGACACCGAGGCCCACAAGGGGGCCCTGGATGCTGGCGGTAGAACAATTGCGGTTCTGGGAACCGGAGTTGACGTTATTTACCCGACTTCAAACATTAAGCTCGCCAAAAGAATTTTAGACGAAGACTGCGGCGTGATTATTTCCGAGTTTTCTCCCGGCACGCCAGCACTTCCTCACCATTTTCCCCAGCGCAATAGGATCATTTCGGGTCTTTCGCTCGGGACGGTTGTTGTAGAAGCCCGCGAAAAATCCGGAGCGTTAATAACGGCAAACTTCGCGCTTGAACAAAATCGGGACGTCTTTGCCGTCCCCGGCCCCATTGGCCGACCGACTTCTTACGGCCCGAACCGGCTTATCAAAGAAGGAGCCAAGATTGTGACGGACGCTCGTGATATAATGGAAGAATTGGGATTTAAAATAGTGACAAGCGACAAGCAACAAGTGACAGGCAGATTTGACAACCTGGCTGAAGATGAGTTAAAAATTGCGACTATACTCGCGAACGAACCAAAAACAGCCGAAGAACTAATACAAGAGAATAAAATAACCGCCTCTCAAATGAATATTCTAATCTCAATGCTTGAGATAAAAGGAATCATCCGAAAAGTCGGCGGGAAATACACCGTAAAATGAACTTAGTCATAGTGGAATCTCCGACAAAAGCGAAAACAATCTCCAAATTTTTAGGGGGGGATTTTGTCGTTGAGTCTTCCTACGGACACGTCCGGGATTTACCGCAAAAGAAACTCGGCATTGATGTAGAGAAAGATTTCGAACCCGAATATACAATTCTTCCGAAAGCCAAAAAAAGAATTTCCGAGCTTAAGGCCGCAGTAAAAAAATCCAAAAAAGTCATTCTCGCGACTGACGAAGACCGTGAAGGCGAAGCGATTTCTTGGCACCTTATCCAAGCTCTTGGCTTGGAAAAACCCAAATCACAAATTACAAATCACAAACAAACTCCAAGTTCTCCCGCTTCACGAGATCTGGCGAAGTCAGACAAACTCCAAATGCCGAAAGTTGAAAGGATTGTTTTTCACGAAATTACCAAATCGGCCATCGAAAAAGCGCTTCAGCATCCGCGAAACATTGACGAACATCTGGTGGATGCCCAGCAGACGCGCAGAATTCTAGACCGGCTTGTCGGCTACAAACTTTCTCCGTTTTTGTGGAAAAAAGTCGCCCGCGGCCTCTCGGCCGGCCGAGTGCAATCGGTCGCGGTCCGGCTCATTGTTGAACGGGAACGAGAGGTGCTCAATTTCAAACCGGAAACTTATTTTACGATTTCGGCCCTGCTAAAAAATTCTCACCCGATCGAAACACGTCTTGTAAAAATAGAAAATAAAACCGTCGGCAAGTTCGACATAAAAACAAAAGAAGAAGCCGACGACATTGTTTCCGAACTCAAAAAATCGGATTTTATAGTAGAGAAAATCACGGCAAAAGAAGTTAGGCGCTCTCCCCTGCCGCCTTTCACAACTTCAACAATGCAGCAGGCGGCATTCCAGAGATTTAGATGGTCGGCAAAGCAGACAATGATGATCGCCCAGCAACTTTATGAAGGCGTTGAAATCGGCGAAGAAGGCCCAACCGGTCTTATTACCTACATGAGAACCGATTCCGTGAACATTTCCGTCGAGGCGCTGGAAGCGGCAAAAATAAAAATACTTTCCGAGTTCGGCAAAAGCTACGCCCTGGATTCGACGCGTGTGTTCAAAACTAAATCCAAATCAGCCCAAGAAGCTCACGAGGCCGTAAGGCCGGCGGATCCCGGCCGTGATCCCGAAAGCCTGAAAAAATATCTGGAACCCCGCCAATTCAAACTTTACGATTTGATTTGGAGACGATTCATGGCGTCGCAAATGCCGGAAACAATTGTAGCAAGCACTTCAATTGACATAAAAGCGGACAAATACACCCTTAGAGCTTCCGGCTCGCAACTTAAATTCGACGGTTTCCTGAGAGTTTATCCGTTAAAGATGGAGGAGATTTTACTGCCGGATTTGAAAGAAAACCAAAAATTATTATTGGAAAAAGCGGAGGCCCTTGAACACCAAACCGAGCCTCCGGCGCGCTACAACGAAGCGACGCTTATCAAAACTCTTGAAGAATTCGGAATCGGCCGGCCTTCAACTTACGCGCCGATTATGTCCACTATCCAAATTCGCCGCTACGTGGAAAAAGACGAGCAAAAAAGATTCAGACCGACCGACATCGGAATCCTGGTCAACGATATCTTAACCGAACATTTCCCAAAAATCGTTGATATTCAGTTTACCGCGCGCATGGAAGAAGACTTGGACCGTATCGCCGAAGGCAAACAAGAATGGATACCGGTTGTAAAAGAGTTCTGGATTCCGTTTAAAGAAAACCTCGATAAAAAAACAAAAGAACTCAGCAAAAAAGAAGTAACCACGGAAAAAACCGATCTTAAATGCCCACAATGCGGCAAAGAATTGGTGATTAGGATGGGCCGCTTCGGAAGGTTTTATGCCTGCACCGGATTTCCGGACTGCAAATACACCGCCCCGCTCGAGAAAAAAGAAGCGGAAAAACTGGGGCCATGCCCGAAATGTCTGGCTTCGCCAGATCCCGCAAAGCGGGATAATCCCGGACAGATTGTAAAACGGCGGACCAAAAAAGGACGATTCTTTTACGGCTGTTCGCGCTGGCCCGACTGCGACTTTGCTTCATGGAAGAAGCCCCATGAGACCGAAGTCGAAGAAGAAAAATAAAGCCCAAAATAAATCGTGGTAGATCGTATCCATTATCGCGCATATGCGTGATAATGGATAAAATTAGATAAAATAAAATCCCTTTTTAAAAGGGATTTTTAATTTAATTTTTTGGTTTCACCAAATCTTTCAGCAAAAAGGCGCGAAATGCCTTGGTTTCACCTTGATCGTCAGTCGATCTGAAAATAGCCGCCCGTTCACCGTTAAACAGGCCGAGACTCAATAGAGTTTTGTTGCCGGAAACAACCTCGCTCCAATTGCCGTTCTCCAGCTTAATGGAACCTCTGGCCTGAGCAGTATCTATTTTTCCGCCATCTTTCTTCGTAAAATCAACCATTCTCACAAAAACCTCATATTCGAAGTTCTTGTCCTTATTGGGGAACCACATTGTGAACCCCAGCTTAGCCGGATCATTCGGATCCTGATGGAATTTGGTCACAAAGAGGTTGCCGAAATTGGTGCCTTCTTCAACAACCCGCCAGCTTTCAACTTCCGGGAGAGAATTTGCCGGCTCGACCGGCCAGGCATTATTAATAAAAAATAAAGAAACCCATATCGTAACGCACGTAAATATGAAAATCCAAAATATAAACTTTTG
>MEYR01000003.1 GCA_001774075.1 Candidatus Azambacteria bacterium RIFCSPLOWO2_01_FULL_44_84 | reverse complement strand
TCTTTAGTTGTTTTGACATCGCTTTTAACAATTTCTAAATCAATCTTGGTTGTCTTAACATCGTTTTTAACAATTTCTAAATCTTCTTTAACGATTTCTAAACCAACCGTCAGATTGCCGATCATTTCAGTATGGCTATTCAAGATTTTAGTGTGATTATCTAAAGTTCCCTTAATATCTCCGTATTGTTCAGCTATCAACTTAACGCCATCGTTAACACTCTCAATCATACTTCCTAAATGACGAATTTCTGGATCAGCGTTTTTTATTTTTTTTATCTTTATCATTACTTTAAATCTTAATCTCAATATTTAGCGAAGTCAACATTTCATTTTGGCGTGCTTTATTCTTGGCTCAATTGCCTTTTTCTAGAGTGTGTCCCTGGCAGGATTTGAACCTGCGGCCTCTTCCTTCGGAGGGAAGCGCTCTATCCACTGAGCTACAGGGACTCAAAAAGAGGCTACCGCCTCTTTTTATCATATATCATTTATTATTCACTTTTCCAAATTATCCTAACCGGATCTTCGCGCTCCGAAAATTTAATTTCCAATTTGCCCCTCATCTTATCCTTAAAACTGTCCCGGATCTTTTTGGCAATACTTACGGCCAGTTGATTTTCAGTGGTCAAAATCTCAATCGTGTCTTTCTCGTCTCTGATGCTTATTACCCTGTCCATAGGATCGCGTCTAAAAGCGTGCTCGCCCATATTCTCGATAAGACTGAATAGTTCGCCACGCAGAATTTCCGGCACATTTTCCAATACAATCTGCCCCTCAAACTGTTTTGCCTTGATCATTTTATCGGCCGGGCAAACGGTGAAATTCACGTTTTTATTTTCCGTAAAATGCTTATCGCCCTCCATGGAGTGATGCCATGACTTATTATAGTAAACGGAAGAGCAAGCCGGACAGATGATATATTCGGCTTTGCCTTTTTTAAACTCCGAGGCGTGTTCTCTCTTTTTAGGCAATTCTTTAGTTTTTTTCGATGGAGTGTGAGTGAATTTAGCCATAGGGATTGTTTAAAAATTAAAAATTGATTGAAAATTAAAAATTGAAAATTGAAAATTTATTTACTGATAATATACCATATTTCCAGAATCGCTCCCAAAATCGCCAGAGAGCCGAGCGCGTAATAACCCCAAGGAGAAAGATTGATTTCATAAGCAGGAGTGATTTCAGATTTTTTAGCCCGTTTATGAATAAGTAAAACGTCAACGACTCTGAAACCAAAGATGACCGCGCCGACTAATCCGACAACATAAAGAAAATCCCTAGCGCCAAGCAAAAATACGGTAAGCGGGATAACACCCGTTAGCGCCCAAGCAAGCCCTGTGCGAATTTTCAAATCATATATAAAAGTTTCCTTCAAAAATACGCCTTGGCTCAAAGCGGCGCCCGATACAGTAAGAAGACCTAAAAAAGATCCGACAATCAAAAGAAATTGCGAGTTGGTTGCCAAAGCCAAGCCAGATATAGCGTCGCGCGAGGTCAATGAACCGGAAACGCCAACTACGGTAAAAGTGAAAATCAGATATACCGCCACGGGAATAAGCGTTCCCAAAACAATCGCTTTCCTAAGTTTGTTTTTCTGATCGCCAAGTATTTCTTCCATCTCGGGGATTACGCTATAGCCGGCTATCGCGAATAAAATCACGCCGTAGGGTAAAAATGAATTGCTTAAATCTAAATTTTTAAGATTGTTTAAATCAATATAGCCAAGACTGAATAACGGTAAAATTACGATTATAAAAAACGCAAAAGCTCCGATATAAAATTCAAATCGGCCGAAGGTTTTTGGACGCGCTAAAATCGCCAAAAACCAGACAGCGAAAAAAGCCAGAGAGCTGAAAAATTTATCCGTTCCGAAAATCGCCGCCAGGAACTCTCCGCCCAGTATCACATAGACGAGAACCGCGCCGGAAGCGCCGAAGATAACGGCGAGGGCGGAAAAAAATTTCCAGACAGATCCTAAATATTCTTCATCGTAACCAACGAGCCGCTTTTTGCCGCGAGTGCGCAAAGCTATTTCGCCAAAGATCTGCTGAACCAAAATAATAACCGACGTTAAAACGAGCAACTCCGCGAGACCTACGAGAAATCCCGCCTTAAAGAAAACGAATGGCAAACCAAAAATGCCGGCGCCGATAGTGGTGCCGACAAGAGCGAAGACTGCGTACCAAAATTTAAGGTCTTTAGGGTTCATAGTATTTATTCGATGATGAATTATCTTTCCGTTTTGACTTTATCCACGATTCCACGATTATAAGCGCGGTAAAAATAAAGAGAACTAACAAAGAAGTAAAAATCGCCGACCAGTAAAACTTAAAACCCACGGCTGTGCCTACCGCGGCCGAAGTCCAAAGGCCGGCCGCCGTTGTCAGCCCCTGCACTTTTTGTTCCCGAAAAATTATCAGGCCGGCTCCCAAAAAACCGACGCCGACGACAATTTGAGCCGCGATTCTTCCAGGGTCGAAATTGATGGCGTTGGGCACGACTTCAAGGACATTAATAGAAAGAATAGTAAATAAGGCGGCGCCTAAACTTACTATCGAATATGTCCTCATGCCCGCGGCCTTGCCAACATATTCGCGCTCAAGGCCCATAAGACCTCCTAGCAACGCGGCCAAAGCGAGCTGGCCGAAAGCTACCAATTGGTTGTAGTCAAAAAACATAAATTTTTTCAAAATTTTCCTACCAATTACGAATGGATCTCGAATTACGAATTCGTAATTCGGTAAAGTTCGTAATTCGTAGGAATTGTTACTTAGCGTAAACTTCGTCGCCCTCGCGCACCTTGTCTTCAACCTTGATCCCAATCTCATCGCCTTTTTTGGCTTTTTGGATATCTTCGTGCTCAACTTGCATTGAGCCGACGGTCTGTTCTAAATCTGTTTTGCCGCCGCAAATATGAATTTCATCACCGACCGCCACCGGAGCCGAAAGCTTCACAATCGCAACGCCAGCCTTGTCATAGTAATGAGTCACTTTGCCAATTAATTTTTCACGAGATTTTTTTTCCATAATTTTTATTTTCTTGTCCTTCGTAGCTTTATATGAAGAAGGATTGCGACCTTTAATTTTTACTCTTTGCCGTAATTTTCATCCATCGCGCGGCTTTTGTAAGAGTTTTTTATCAAAACCACTTTTTCTTTATTGATTAATTCCAAAACTTTTTCCAGAAGCCGCTTAGGATCGGAGTCAAAAACAACCTTGCCGGGACCGCGATGAGACTTCGCGATTATTTCCCTGATCATATCCGCAGTGCCACCGGTGCCTTCTAAAACGCCTATTGGCTTGCCGTCTTCAAAAGCAACGGTAAATTCATTAAGCGTGCCTATTCGGCCGCAGGCAATAATAATAGCATCCGCCGAACGAGTCAGTAAAAGGTTGCGTCCGGCGTATTCAAAGCCGGTGTAAATTATAAAATCAAAATAATCAGTCGGAAGTTTATAGGTATTAACATGCGCCTTTTCGGTTGCCGCCGGTGAAAGACCAATGGAAATACCCCCTTCTTCTTTTGCCCCCTTGGCCGACCAAAAAGGAATGCCTGTCGTTGCGCCGGTAAGCAAAATACCATTATGCCTGACTATTTCTCTGCCCATTTCTGCCGCCGTCTCTAAAGCGTTTTCACCGCAGTGATTAGTTTCAGCGGCGCCGGCAACGCAGATTTTATACTTCATGTGGCTGTGATGCTCGGCAACGCTTTCTATGTTATGTGGGTTTTTCTTATTATTTTTTAGCATAGTTATATTGTTGGGTGGGGATAATTTAGTAATTATATGATACTAAATGATCTATAAAAAAGCAAAACTCAATAATTATTTTTACTTATTATCACCAGTATAAATCGTGGATTTAATTCTAAGTAAAGCCAAAAAACAACGATACAAGTTGAAAATCCCAAATCTCAAATCCCAAATCCCAAGGACAAAAGACGTAACATTTGATTATGGTCTTGACATAATTTTCTGGAAATAACTTTAAAACGGCCATCTGTGGATAACTTCCCGAAATTTAATTTTAAAAACACCGCCCACAACCTATATACAATTTAATAACTGATTATAAACAACAAGAATCGCGCGTCTCGTCCTGCCCAATTGCATTTCCAAACTACATACCTACTCCAACTAATAGAGAGGCGGCCGGATATATTTTTTAGCACCCCTCGCTCATCATATCTTTTCTCTCTATCTCGCTCCGCCCACCCAGCTTGCCTTCAAGAACCGGATGTTCTCTCGCTCCAGCGGCGAGAGCCATCACTGCTCTCTCGGCTCAAAACTTTGCCTATGGCAAAGGCCAAGCTTTTTCGCCTCCGAGAGCTTCTTTCAGGCAACTGGGTAGACGTCGCTTTAATTAAAAAGCTGCCCTGGCGTACTTTTTTGCAAGCTACTTTTGTGAAGGGCCTTGTGATTCGCCGAAAGCGAAGAGCGAGCAAAAGTGATCCGAGTCGACCGGCGAGGAGAGCCACTAAGCGAGTCTCGGAGGGGCAAGCGTTGTGGTGCTAAAAAGTATGACGGGGCGGCTTAGTTGTAATTCCGAGAGATAAACCAGAAACTCAATAGTTAAATTTACAAAAATGCGAATTTTAGCCATGGTAGCCGTTTTTAAGTCCGTTCGAAAAATAAAAAAACGCTATCTTTATAATGGCATATAATGGTAATCATCAAGATAGCGTAGTTTATTTTTAAAGCCGATATTACATTGTTTTTTTCTGCTGTTTGGCCTGACTGATTATGATCTGGCGTTCAAAAGCATGCATTTTCCTTATCGGCAATATAATAATCTCAAGTTCACTTGGCGTGGGCAATGACTCAACAGCAGGCGTAGTTGAGACAAGACTCGATGCCGCTGCAATAAACTTTGGTTCTGGTAATTTCCCAACCAGCGTGGGGGCTATCTGATGTGAGACCCGCCTATCGATAGGCATAGCCTGTGCTAATACCTCATCAATGTGTTTTTGTAGTTCCCCAAAATCCGGAGTTTTAGATTTTTGCCTGACGGCGACAAACTCCGGACTTTTGACAACGCGTTTGACCGCGACAAGCGGAACACTCAAAGATTGTTTTCTATCCAGAATATTACTGCGAAATTTATTTGAAAATTTTGTCTTTGCTTTTCGGTCATCGGTGTCAGAATAATTTTTAATATACTCATCCATATAAACCGCGGTTGTAGCGTAATAATTACCGAGCCTTACTCCCTCAAGTCTGCCTCGTCTAATCATAAGCCCTAAGTGATCCCGGGTATAACCATAAAGTTGCGCCGCTTCGCGCAAAGATAAATATTGTTTAGAATCGGACCCGCTGATCTCTGTCTGTATCGTCATAAAATGGCTTGTATCCAATAAAAAGTAATATCGTATTTACGATATTATCATGATTACAAGATGTATTATAGCAGAA
Source organism: Candidatus Azambacteria bacterium RIFCSPLOWO2_01_FULL_44_84 (assembly GCA_001774075.1). Lineage (GTDB taxonomy): Bacteria > Patescibacteriota > Minisyncoccia > UBA10092 > UBA10092 > 2-02-FULL-45-18. Next base: position 3,650 of record MEYR01000003.1, on the reverse strand, counting down.
TTCTATAAGACAAATATAGCAGACTGTGGATAAAGTCCGTTATCAAAAACTATTCATCCGCTATTGCGGATTTTAGTTTTTGGATGAAGCCCTTAGGTAAATCGCCTTGGCACGATTATGCTGTTCTAAAGTAATTGAGTAAATGGTTTTTCCATCCGGCGAGTTTAAATAGTACCAATAAGGACTATCTTTCGGATTAAGAACGGACGTTATTGCGGCAAGCCCCGGATTGGAAATCGGACCCTTGGGTAAACCACGATACATGTAAGTATTATATAGAGACTGTATTTTTTTATCTTCCTCGTAGATTTCTCTTCGACCGGTTATATAAATAAGGGTCGCATCAACTTGAAGAGGCATACCGGCTTCAAGACGCTTCCATAAAATACCGGAAACCATTTGGCGATCCGGATCATTTTTTGTTTCTTTTTCGATAAGCGAAGCCATAGTCAAAATCTGGAAGATTGTTCTGTCTTTTGGTCTACTCGCTAGCAAGCTACCGGCTTTAGCATCAAGGGTACTCAGCATTTTCCTGACAATATCGTCTACGCTAGAATCTTTATAAAAATTATAAGTATCGGGAAATAGATAACCCTCCGGACCAGCGTTAAACGGTTTATCTTTAAGAACCGTAAAAGCCGCAAAATCGCGCAATGAGTAATTCTCTAATTCCCCTTTTTGGAGTAAACCGTTTGAAATAAATAAATTTTCTATTTCTTTCAGGTTTAGGCCTTCCGGCAAGGTTATCCTTACTTCATTAGCCCGCCCCTGGAATATCGTGTCGGCAATATCGCGTATAGAAAACTGTGGGCCAATATCGTACTCTCCTCTTTTGAGCGCCTGATGTCTGAGAGACAATAATGTATAGAGGCGAAAATAGAACGCGTTTCTGATGATGCCACCCCGTTCAAGGCGCAAAGCAATGCTTTGAGCGCTTTCACCCGGCTCGACTTTAAATACCCTGCTCTGACCCAGCGGATCTTGCGGCGTTTTTATTACAAGCCAAAAAAATAAAATAGCAGTCATGAATGCACTGCCGATTACAATAAGAAAAAATATTGATAGTTTTCTCAATATACTCATTGGCGTCATTACATATTCAAAATCAATTTGATTATTTTAGTAAAATCTTGCGCAACAATACTGGCTCCGCCAACCAAAGCTCCATTGATCCCATTTTGAAACACGAAGCTTTTAACATTGTCCGCGTTCACCGAACCGCCGTAAAGAACAGATAGGTTTTCTGACTGGTAATTATCATAAATATTTCCGACAATCTTTCTTATCAGGAGCGCAGCCGACAAAGCGCCATCAGGCGTGTCCGGTTTTCCGGTACCTATTGCCCAAACCGGCTCATAGGCAATCGTTATATCTTCCAGCGATGCTACCCCGTCCAATGCTTTAGCTAGCTGTGTACCTATAATCTGCGTTAAGTCCGCGCCCTCTTCCTTTTCTCCAACAGCAAGAATCGGCTTAAGACCGGCAGCTAAAGCCTGTTTTATTTTTAGATTTATAGTTTCATCGGTCTCTCCCATTTTCCACCGCCTTTCCGAATGGCCGATAATGGCATAATCGCAACCTGCGTTTTTTACCATCAACGCCGAAACTTCACCGGTATAAGCGCCGCGTTCCGAAAAAGAGACATCCTGGGCCGCAAGACCAATGCCGCGCGGCAGACGTTTTTTTGATTCATAAAGATAAGGAAACGGAGGAGCAAGTACCAGCTCCAATTTTTTTGAATCCGCGTCTTTGAAGCCCTGCGCGATTCCGTCTAACAAACGGCTGGCTTCATCAAGAGTCTGAGGATTCATTTTCCAATTGGCAACAATGATCTTTCTATTCATACTATCTATTTAAATTTTTTTAAAATAGGCGGCTGTGGCTTCTGGTGACATACTCACGATATCAATTCCCGTACCTAATTCAAAGCCGCCCCAAATACTGACTTTGGGCAAGATTTCTATATGCCAGTGATAATGCTGGTAATCTTGATGAGGGATCGTCGGCGCGGTGTGAATAAAAAAATTGAAAGACGGGTCTTTCAGGCCCTTGTAAATTTTCCTCAGTGATTGACGGAGCGCCTCGGCAAAATAAGTAAGCTCTTTTTTATCCATCTTTTCAAAATGAGCTTCATGTTTTTTGGGAAAGATGCGGAGTTCAAAGTTGGAATGAGAAGCAAACGGAGCAAAAACTATCGCCATTTTGTTTTCGAAAACGATTCTTTTTTTATCTTTAATTTCGTCAGCCAGCATTGCGCAATGAATGCATTTCCTATTTTTATGGAAATATTTTTTTGATCCGTCAATACTTCGGCCAACATCTGGCGGCACGACCGGTAACGTTAAAATTTGCGAGTGAGGATGCGGTACCGAAGCGCCCGCTTCCCGACCGTGATTATGAAAAATAGAAATATAATTGATACACTTTTCCCGCGCAAGCGACCGGTAACGGTCCTGGTAAGCGCTAAGCACTCTTTTTATTTCTCCGGCGGTATATTGGGCCAGATGCTTGTCATGATCCCTCATTATGACTATTTCGTGGTTGCCGGTGCCCGCCTGTGAAACGTAATGCCCACGGCGATTTATGACGCCGCAATGGCCAGGCCCGACGGCTGGATATTTATTCGAGATGACCTGTAAAAACCAGTCCTTGCCGGAATCTTTCTGATAAACAAGCATGGGGGCGGCGTTGCCTGATTTTTGGGGATTTTCAAACGGACACCGGCTCTTTGGAAGAAGGTTTCGAATTTTTTCTTTTTTAGCGAAAAATTCCGGACGTTTTAGCCTTGAAGGCGCAATTAAAACCCAATCTCCGGAAACCGCGTCCTGGCGCAACTCTGAAATTGGAGGGGTATCTTTTTCGTGGATATGAGTCTTTTTCGATGCTTTAGTTGGATATTTCATATTTCTATGCTCTATGTTTAATGTTTAATATTATATGAATTGAACCAAAGCCAAAATCTGATTTTAAATAAATCTTTTAAAACCTGAAAATAACTCGAAAGGTGGACTTTAGTTTCGGCCGGATTATTCCAAACAACCGGTACTTCTTTGACTTTATAACTGAATTTTTTCGCGAGCGTCAAAACTTCAATATCAAACGCGAAGCGGTTTATTCTGGCGCGAGAGAAAATATCCTGGGTTGATTTTGCCGTAAAACACTTGAACCCGCGCTGGGTGTCGTGTATTCCCCAAAGTCCGGCTACTACTCGTATTATCAACTTTGAGTAATGGCCCATAATACGACGGTACCATTGCGCCTGTTCAAAAATTTTCGCGCCCGCGACTTCAATGGAGCCGATTACAATATCGTAATCCTGGCCAAAATAGGGCCAGAATTTTTCTATTTGTTCAATTGTGGTGGAGTTGTCGTCATCCGTAAACAACCGGAAATCGCCCCGGGCTTTCAACATCCCCTCCCGGACCGTATAGCCCTTGCCGCGATTTTCCGCCCTTGCGATAACACTAAAGCCGGCATGCGCGGCCGCGAAGGCCTGCGCCACCTCTGCCGTTTTGTCTTTTGAGCCGTCACTAACAATGATGACTTCCCATTCATAAGACTGCCTTGAAAGATAATCAAAAACGGCAGGAAGCGTTGCCTCTAGCCTTTTTTCTCCATTATAAGAGGGAATGATTACGGAAAGATGCATA
>MEYR01000002.1 GCA_001774075.1 Candidatus Azambacteria bacterium RIFCSPLOWO2_01_FULL_44_84 | reverse complement strand
AGCGATGTCAAAACAACTAGAATTGATATAGAAATAATTAAGACGGATATCGAACTGATTAAAAATTCTGTAAAGAAAAAGATTGATATTGATGAATTCGCGGCTTTGGAAAAGAGAGTATTGCTTTTGGAAAAGCATCGATGAAAACTGTCAAACCTTTTTTATCCTACCCTTCTTATCTTTTATTGGACTAGGATTGCTTATCTTTAGAAAAAGGCAAGTTGGAAGAAAAAATAAAAAACGGCAAGAAATCATTAGTTTTTTGCCGTTTGGCGTTTACAGACAGCCGTTAGGGCGAGGGGAGCTGTCCATCAAGGTACGAAAGACTATGCGCAAGTTGCTGTCGTCGATTCCATTCCGTATAAGAAATAACGCGAGAAACGAAAAGATAAGAAGCACATTCTGGATCAGGACAACGATCAAAGTCTAGGGTATTGGTGATGATCTCCGTTCCACATTTCTGACACTGTTTCAAATAAATATCCGGATTAATCAGTCCCGCTTGGCCCAGTTGATCTAATAATTGCTCGGCGTTGTGCGAAGTAATGACGGCGCAAGCGTTTCCGATCTTTCCCATGTTTTACCCCTTCTTTTTAAGATGCGGGTTGGTGTCACTTGTAATTATACTTATATACCCTTTTTACAACTCTGTCAACCCCGTTAGAAGTAAGACGCCGACGGCGTCTGCCGACTTGTCGGACTTCTAACGGGGTCAATCTTTGCTTACCGGCGCAATTTATTTTAAAATAAATGCATGTTTACGGCTTTTATCAATAGGGTCATCCGGACTTTGGTCCTGGGCGACATAATGTTTTTTTCCGCATTTGGTCTCATAAGTCCTATTTTCGCTATTTTTATTACGGGTCAGGTTAAGGGTGCTACTATTGCCACAGCCGGCTTTGCCGCTACCATTAACCTTGTCGTCAGGGCGGTCTTTCAGATGCCGGTTGCGCGCTACATTGATAAGCATAAAGGCGAAAAAGACGACTTTCTTTTCATGGTTGCCGGCTACACGCTTATAAGCATCGTACCTTTTGCCTATATTTTCGTGGATCAGGTCTGGCAGCTTTACGCGGCGCAGGCCATCTATGGTCTAGGAGGCGCCTTGGCCAACCCGGGCTGGTATGCGATTTTCACTCGCCACATTGATAAAGAAAAAGAAAGCACCGAATGGACTTTTGAAAATGTCAGTGTGGCGCTCGCGTCTGCGGGCGCTGCCGCCGCGGGCGGTGTTTTAGCCGAGCGCTTAGGTTTTAATAGCTTATTTTTGGTCGTTGGTATCCTTTCGCTCATTGGGTTGATAATTCAGATTTCTCTTTACAGCACTGTGCTTAAACTTGATCATAAGGGCTTTGACCAGAAATCAGAGCCGTGAGGCGAATGATTTATGGAAACAAAACCCTACCCCCTCACCCAGAACGAGATTATATCCGAAAACTCTTCACAACCCAAACGGTAAAACTTTACTCTTGTACAACACAATCTCGTTTTTGAGTGAGGTGGTGCTCAGATTTGTAGCTAAAAATTTATTTCATAAATTTTATAGACAAATATGGCAAAAGTTAGTAATCAAGAAATAGCCGGCATTCTTTACGCCATCGGCGAGTATCTGGAAATGCAGGGAGTTCAATTCAAACCCCGCGCTTACGAAAAGGCGGGGCATTCTGTTGAGGGACTGGAAGAAGACGTATCCGAGATTTACAAAAAGGGCGGCTTAAAAGCGGTTGAAGACATTCCGGGAGTAGGGGAATCAATCGGTGAAAAAATCGAAGAACTAGTCAAAACCGGCCGTTTAAAATATTACGAACAGCTTAAAAATAAGTTGCCTGTGAAAATTGGAGAGTTGACCGCCATAGAGGGCGTTGGGCCGAAGATGGTCATGAAACTTTATAAGGAGCTCGGCATCAAGGACCTGAAAACTCTGGAGAAATCGGCGCGCGCTGGGAAAATCGCCAAACTTGAAGGATTCGGAAAAAAAAGCGAAGAAAAGATTTTGCGGGGGATAGAATTTATGAAAAAATCGGGCGGGCGTTTTATTCTGGGTTTCATTTTGCCGCAGATAAGAACAATCGAAAATCGCCTCAAAAACCTTAGGGAAGTCGACCATATCGCGGTGGCCGGTTCAGCCAGAAGGTGGCAGGAAACGATCGGGGACTTGGATATTCTGGTTACTTCGTCAAAACCAAAAACTGTGATGGAATTTTTTGTAAATATGCCCGAGGTCGGCCATGTCTATTCAACCGGGCCTACCAAAACCATGGCGCGCCTTAAAAACGGCATGGACGCCGATTTGCGCGTCGTGCCGGACAAAGGTTTTGGCGCCGCCCTGCAGTATTTCACCGGCGACAAGCGCCACAATATCACTCTAAGAGTTTTGGCAGAAAAAAAAGGATATAAACTCAATGAATACGGCCTGTGGCGCGGCAAAAAATTGGTTGCCGGACGCACCGAAGATGAGATTTATAAGATGTTGGGCATGCAAACGCCGCCGCCGGAAATCAGGAATGACTCCGGAGAAATTCAGGCGGCTCTTAAAAATAAATTGCCCAAACTCATCGGTTATGGCGACGTAAGAGGGGATTTGCAGGTCCAGACCGACTGGACCGATGGCGTGAACTCCATTGAAGCGATGGCGAGTGAAGCTCAAAAGCTGGGGTGGGAGTATATTGCCATCACCGACCATACCAAGAGTTTGGCGATGACAGGCGGATCAGATGAAAAGAAATTGCTGAAGCAAATGGCCGAGATAGATAAGTTAAATTCAAAATTCAAAATTCAAAATTCAAAATTTATGATACTAAAAGGAGCCGAGGTCAATATAATGAAAGACGGCTCGCTTGATATCAAAGACGAAGTTCTGGCGAAGCTGGATGTGGTCGGGGTGGCGGTCCATTCTCATTTCAACCTATCGCGGGCAGAACAGACAAGAAGAATCGTCAAAGCGATGCAGAATAAAAATGCAGATATTTTATTTCATCCCACGGGTCGCGTTATCCAGCGGCGCGAGGCCTATGATCTGGATATGGACGAAATTATCAAGGCGGCCAAAGAAACGGGGACCGTGCTTGAGATTGACGCTTATCCGGACCGGCTTGATTTGAAAGATGAATACATTAGGAAGGCGATCCAGGCGCAAGTTAAACTTTCCATTGATACCGATGCTCACGCCATAACCCATCTTCATTATTTGGAGTTCGGCATAGCACAGGCGCGACGGGGGTGGGCGACCAAGAACGACATTATAAATACCCGGCCGTGGCGGGATATGTTGAAACTTCTTAAGTAGCCGATCAGTTTTATTTTCATGCCAATAGAACGATCAGCCGGCGCAGTCATTTTCAGGCGCGTCGGCCACCGCTTGCGGCGGGGTCCCGCTAAAAGCGGTGATAAAAAAATTTACTATCTCTTGCTCCATTATGAATTGGGCCATTGGGACTACGTCAAAGGTCACATAGAAAAAGGCGAGAGGCCGGAGGAAACTTTTTTGCGTGAGGCGAAAGAAGAGACCGGACTTTCAGATTTAAAAATCATTCCCGGTTTTAAGCACACTATTCGTTACTTTTTCCGTGGAAAGATGGGGGAACGCGGCGCCCAAGCCATCGGGGATAATCACGCGAGACTGGTTTCGGCGGAACTGGTGGCCGCTCCGAGGTCGGAGGTTATAATGAAATTCGCCACTTTTTATCTGGCGCAAAGCCATACCGCTAAAATTAAGTTATCTTATGAACACACAGGATACAAATGGCTGCCGTACAAAGAGGCGCGCGAATTGATAACTTTTGAAAATTCAAAGGAGGTTTTAGATGCAGCGAATAAATTTCTCTCAAAAAGTCCGCGAAGCCGTCAAAAAAATTCCTGAGGGCGAAGTAATGACCTATAAGGAAGTGGCGGCAAAAGCCGGCAAGCCCCGCGCCTGGCGGGCAGTGGGCAATATTTTAAACAAAAATTACGATCCGGCAATTCCTTGCCACAGGGTTATCTGTTCCGACGGCAGGCTTGGCGGCTATAATCGCGGCATGAGTCAAAAATTGAGATTGCTTCGGAAAGAAAAATCAGTATTCAAGTAAGGTGTCAAATTTATGCTATATCATAAATTTGACACCTTACTTGCCAGAGAATCGGACCTTGGCTTGTAATTTTTAGGAAATTTTTGTAAACTGGGCACATTCAGTTCTTTGGTGTTTGGAGGCAATCCAGTGGGCAAACCGGCGGATAAAAAGGAAATCATCGTCACGCTTACAGAGCTTGCCGGCCATAGAGGGGTTTACGAAGCGAGCTATCAATGCCCGCCGCATATCTGGTATTACGCTAACTTGATTATGCATTGGAAATGCAACTTTTGCGATGCCCTCCGGCACAAGAAACCCAAGAAACCCAAGAACGCCTATATTGAAGGTGAAAACGTGACCATTAAGTATAATTACGTTAACTGGAATCAATCGTTTTAACAAAAAACACCGCTATTCAAAGCGGCATTTTTTATTGGCAAAGTTGTTATTTCACTTTTTCAACGATTTTTTTGAAAACTGCCGGGTGGTTTCTTGCCAAGTCGGACATAACTTTCCTGTCAAGTTCTATTTTCGATTTTTTGAGGCCGCCTATGAATTTGCTGTAATTCAAACCTTCCTGGCGAACGGCGGCGTTAATCTGAATCTGCCACAAAGCCCGGCGCGTCCGTTTTTTCAGACGCCTATCGCGGTAAGCGTGAGTCCAGGCGTGCACCAAAGCTTCTTTTGTAGCCCGCTCTTTTGATTTACGGCTCCATCGGAAACCCTTGGCGTATTTTAGAATTTTTTCTCGTCTTTTTAAGGCGATTTTTCCTCGTTTAACTCTAGGCACAGGTTTATAATTTTAGAATTTAAAAATTAGGATTTGTTTAGAAATTAGAAATTGGAAATTGGAAATTCAATTAGCGAAGCTAATTGTACGGTAGGTATTGTTTAAATGATTTAACATCAGCTTTTTCAACCGATCTGTTGCCGTGTTTGGCCCGGCCCGTTTTACCGGAATCCTTGGCATTGAAATGCGACTGATTAACCGGGCGATGCAAAAATTTACCGCTGCCGGTAATTTTTATTCTTTCACTTATTGATTTGTTGGTTTTCAGCTTCATAATTTTCCTACCAATTACGAATTCTTTCGAATTACGAATATTCGTAATTCGTGAATATTAGTAATTCGTAGGACTTTAGCCTTTCATTATATTTATCGAAAAACCCCTGGGCTCTTTTTTCAGTTCCTGCATGACTTTGGTGGGTACTGAGATAAGTTTTATGAAATCTTCAATCTTTTTGCGGCTTAAGTCATGTATCGTTTTCTGGTATTTTTCCCGGCCTCTCAACACCAGTTCAATCCGGACTTTCATTCCTTCCTTTATAAACTCGCTCGCCTGGTCAGCCTTGAACCGCATGTCGTGCGGTCCGATTTTCGCCGTAAGACGGATGGTCTTCATCTCATCTTTCTTCTGCTTGGCTTTTTGTTTCCGCTCCTCTTTTGCCTCACGGTAAAGGTACTTGCCATAATCCATTATTTTGGCTACTGGCGGCTTGGCGTTTGGCACGATTTCTATCAGATCAAACCCCCGTTCCTGGGCGGCTTTCAGAGCTTCCGAAAGAGAAAGCACGCCGATTTGAGCGCCGTCTTCGTCAATTACGCGCAGTTCCGAAGCGGTTATTTGGTGATTTACTCGCTTTTTAATAAGATTTTTTATAAATGATTAACTTAGAAAAGTTAACAGATATAAGCCAAAAAGTCAATGCAATGATTTTGAGCTGAATAAAAAATCGGTTCTATTAAATGACCGATTTTTTGAACAAAATTTGTGGAAGTGGCGAGAGTTGAACTCGCATCTAGAATTTATTTGCTAAATATTTCTACAGATTTGGCCTGTTTTAGGTTTTAGGAGAATTTCCTTAAGACAGACAAAACAGAAATGCTCCGATTCTTCTTAATTTCGGCCTGAAGCGAAGAATTTATCAAGCCAAAGCCCAATGGTTGACACCGGGGTTGTCCTATTGGGCGTCAGACAGCCGATGCTGCTTAAGCGAAAGCTAAAGCAGGGGTTAAATTTGTTTTGGCAGTTATTTGCTGCATCTCGGGGATTGTCTTTGTCTCTTTTGAGATAATGACTTTTAAAGGTTACGAGATGTCCTTTATCTGCATATTTAGTTTTAAATTCTATCGAAGCCCATCACTCCCGCCTTGAAAACAATTAATTGTTTTCAAGGCGGGAGTTTCTGACTTTAAATTTCTTTTCTCAAAGCCCGGCCTATCTTTCTCTTTGCTTCTTTTTTGGCGATATCGGCGCGGCGGTCATATTGTTTCTTGCCTCTTGCCAAGGCAAATTCAAGCTTGATTCTTCTGCCCTTATTATACACCTTGATTGGCACCAACGTCAAGCCCTTTTGCTGTATTTTTCCGAGCAATGAAGCGATTTCTTCTTTATGAAGCAGGAGTTTTCTTGAGCGCGCCGGGTCGTAGTCGGCCGGCTGGTTTTTTGGCTGGTAGGGGGAGATTGAGGCGCCGATCAAATAGGCCTCACCATTGTGGAAAGTAACGTAGGACCCGGCTATGCTCATCCGGCCACCTTTGGTTGATTTCACTTCCGGCCCGGTCAAAACTAAACCGGCCTCGAAGGTCTCGAGGATTTCATAGTCGTGATAGGCTTTTCTGTTTTCTGAAAATACGGCCATATGTTTAATATATAATTTTTAATATCAAAGCTCAAATCCCAAATCAAGTTTAAAGCTCAAAGTTCAAAACTCAAAATTGTATCTTAAAACTTAAAACTATTGAGTCTCAGCTTTAAGTTTTGCGCTTTGAGTTTTGCACTTTGAGTTAAATTATTTTGTTATTGAGATTTTGACACGGGGGTTTATTTTTTATCGAATTTAGATTAAAGTTAAGGCAAGATGAAAGAGCTGATTAAAACCTACTTGGCCGATATTGTCCGAAAGATGGCACCTGAATTTAAAGGCGGTATTTTGATTGAGACGCCAGAAAACAAAGAGCACGGAGACTATTCAAGCAATATCGCTTTCCAGCTCGCAAAAACGCTTAAAAGGTCGTCTCAGGATATTGCTGTCGAGCTCGCCAAAAAATTAAAAGAACAAAAGGCCTCCGATTTTTCGGATATCAAAGCAGTGGGCGGTTTTATCAATTTTTTTCTTTCCCCGGAGTGCCTGGCCGATCAAGTCAAGAAGATTCTAAAAACCAAAAACAAATACGGGTTTTCAAAAAACGGCAACGGCAAAAAAATCCAGGTTGAATTTATTTCCGCCAACCCCACCGGCCCGATGACTTTGGGCAACGGCCGCGGCGGATTTTTAGGCGACGTTCTGGCGAATATTTTCGCGTCGCAGGGTTTTAAGACCGAGCGCGAGTACTATATAAACGACAGGGGAGAGCAGGTTCTGGTGTTGGGCCGGTCAATAAAACTTGCCCAGGGATTCAAAGTTGAAGATCAAGAAAATATCTATAAGGGAGATTACGTAAAAGACCTTGCCAAAAAAATCGGCAAAAACCTAAGCGCGGAAGAGGCGGGCCGGAAAGCGGTTGAAATTGTTTTGAAAAGCTATATTAAGCCGGTAGTCGAGAAAAAATTAAAAATAAAATTTAACAAATGGTTTTCGGAAAAATCTCTTTACCCCGTTATAAGTCGCGCCCGCGCTGGCCCCGTTAGAGACGGGGACGCGCTGCGAACCCTCGCGGTCTCTAACGGGGCTGGCGCGCCCAGAGGGCCTATGGGGCGGGCTACTTCTAACGGGGTTTACCCCGTTAGAAGTCCGATACCAAAAGGTATTGGCAGTCGCTCGGCGCGACTTACTTCTAACGGGGTTTATGAAACAGTCTGGAATCTATTGCGAGAAAAGGACTTGGTTTATGAAAAGGACGGCGCCACGTGGATGAAAACTTCCAAGCTAGGAGATACGGAGGACAGAGTACTCATAAAGAAAAACGGCAACGAAACCTATTTTCTTTCGGACATTTTGTATCACTGGAACAAATTCAACGTCCGGGGATTCGATAAGGTTGTCGATATCTGGGGAGCCGATCATCACGGCTATGCCCCGCGGCTTGTCGGAGCTCTCACTGCTTTGGGTATAGATAAAGAACGGCTTGATATCATTGCCACCCAGCTTATCCGCCTGACCAAGGGAGGCAAGGAATTCAAAATCTCAAAGCGCACCGGCGCGTTTGTGACTATCGAAGAGCTGGTTGACGAGGTAGGAGCGGACGCGGCGCGCTACTTCTTTTTGTCGCTATCGCCCAACACTCAGCTTGATTTTAATATTGATCTCGCGAAAGAACGTTCTGAAAAAAATCCGGTTTATTACGTTCAATACGCGCACGCAAGATTGAGTTCAATCTTGAGAAAAGTCAAAAGTCAAAAGTCAAAAGTCAAAATTATAAGTCAAAATTTAAAATTTACCGAAAAGGCTGAATTAGATTTAATGAGAAAGCTGGTCGAGTATCCCGAACTCTTGGCCGGCATAGCCGGAAGTTACGAAGTCCATCGTTTAAGCCGGTACGCCTTGGAACTGGCGCGCCAAGTCAGCGCTTTTTATCGCGACATTCCCGTTTTGAGAGCCCCCGCGCAAAAAAAGGCGGCGCGGCTGGCTCTGGTCGCGGCAGCCAAGATGGTTTTAGCCTATTCGCTTAACTTGATGGGAATTAAGGCGCCGGAAAGAATGTAGGGGTTGACAGCAAGTTAACCTAAAGATAAACTATCAATATATGAAAAACACCATCGTTGGGCTAAAAGAATTGAGGCAAAATATAGAAAATTACATTACTCAGGTAAAGAAAGGAAAATCTTTTATCGTGGTGCGCCGCTCAAAACCGGTGCTTAGAATTTCTTCACCCGAGGAAGAAGAGCTTTGGGAGCGCGTTATTGATTTTACAAAAATAAATAAAAATGGCGTGGATGCCAGAAGAATCCTAAAAGAGCTACAAAAATTGAATGCCTAGCCTTAAAAAACTTCTCTCTAAATTTAACAGGGAAGAGAGAGGTGTTTTAGAGTTTTTGATCGAGAAAATAGTTTCTTTAAATTGGAGCGGCTTGAATATCAAAAAATTAAAAGGATACCAAAACATATTTCGAATTCGGAAAGGCAAAATTAGAATTATTTTTTGCTAAGGATAAAGAGAAGATTAATATCATTGCCATTGAACGCCGCCGGGAAGATACTTATAAATTTTAGGAAAAAATAACAATGCGCAAAAATAGGGTGCACAAGTTCAGATACATATGAGACTTTTGAGCAATTCAACGCCTGCACGGTAAACCGTGCAGGCGTTTCCATTTTTATTCCGCATAAATACCCCGAGCGTAAGCTCGAGGTATTTCATTTGAATTTAATCCAATTCTCGGCTATTATATGAACCATAATCATGGAACTTTTTAGTCCGAAAACTGAAGAGAAAATTCTTAACTTTTGGCAACGGGAGCAAATTTTTGAGAAATTAAGAAAAAAAATCAAAGGCCGGAAAAATTGGTCTTTTTTGGATGGGCCGATAACCGCCAATAACCCCATGGGCGTTCACCACGCGTGGGGAAGAACATACAAAGATTTATTCCAAAGATACAAAGCAATGAGGGGCTTTGATGAGAGGTTTCAAAACGGATTTGACGCCCAGGGACTCTGGGTGGAGGTTGAAGTTGAAAAAGAATTGGGTTTTAAATCAAAAAAAGACATTGAAAAATACGGTATCGCTAAATTCGTGGAAAAATGCAAAGAGCGCGTGATAAAATATTCCACGATTCAGACTCAACAATCAATCAGGCTGGGCCAATGGATGGACTGGGAAAACAGTTATTACACAATGTCAAACGGAAATAATGTCGCCATCTGGCACTTTTTGAAAAAATGCTTTGAAAAAGGATTGCTTTATAAAGGAGTTGACGTTGTTCCTTGGTGCTATAGATGCGGCACGGCCATATCCCAGCATGAGATATCATCCGAAGATTATAAAGAAGTTGCTCACGATTCGGTTTACATAGAATATCCGATAGAGGGCAAAAAAAATGCCCATCTTTTAGTTTGGACGACAACCCCATGGACTCTTCCCGGAAACGCGGCGGTGGCAATTGACCTTGAAAAAATTTATGTCGAAGCGGTTGGGAGAGTTGGGGGTAATATCTATTATCTTATAAAGACAGCGGCGGAAAAATTAAACCTTAAAATCATCAGAACTTTCAAAGGAAAAGAATTAGTCGGTTTAACTTATAAATCGCCTTTTGACAATTTGCCGGCTGTCAAAAAAACTTTGTCCGGTTTCGTCCATAAAGTTGTTGCCACAGATTCTCGCATTTTGCCGGTTAGCGAGACGGAAGGGACGGGACTGATTCATATAGCGCCCGGCCAAGGCGTTGAAGATTATAGACTAGGCAAGAAACTCAAAATCCCGGCAATCAACTTAATTGACGACGCTGCCGTCTACCTTAAAGATTTGGGACAGTTCAGCGGCAAAAACGCGAAAGAACATCCGGAGATAATCATTGATTATTTAAAAACCGCCGGGTCTCTTTTTGGCGCTCCAAAATATACGCACCGCTATCCTATATGTTGGAGGTGCAAAACCGAACTGGTGTGGAAAATCGCCGATGAATGGTACATATCGATGGACAAATTAAGAAAACCGTTGGTAGAAGTGGCTAAAAAAATAAAATGGATTCCCTCTTTTGGACTAGAAAGGGAAATTGATTGGCTAAAAAATATGTCTGATTGGCTGATTTCCAAAAAAAGATATTGGGGATTAGCTCTGCCGATTTTTGAGTGCCAATGCGGAAACTTTGAAGTTATCGGGTCGCTTGCCGAGCTTGATAAACTATCGCCGCAAAAACCCAACAGCTATATTTTCTTGCGCCACGGCGAAGCTGAAAGTAATCACGTTGAGATAATTTCTTCTTGGCCAGAATTGAAAAAGTATCCGCTGACTTTACAGGGCGTTAAAGAAATAGAGAGGCTGATTCCCTGGCTGAAAAAACAGAAAATCGATTTGATTTTTTCTTCCGATTTGCTGCGCGCCAGTCAGACCGCCCAGATAGCAAGCGGGGCACTCGGCAAAAAAATAGTTTTCGATAAACGTCTGCGAGAACATGACTTCGGCGTGTTCAACGGCCGTTCGGTTAAAGAATGGTACGCGTTTTATGATCACAAAAAAGAGAATTTATATTTTTCTAAACCGATTGACGGCGAAAATCTGAAAGAAGTCCAAAAAAGAATGATGGACTTTATGAAGTTTCTGGATAAGAAATATCAGGGCAAAAAGATTTTAATCGTCAGCCACGGCAATCCTATCTGGGCGGCGGCGAGCGCTTATCAGGGCTATGACAACGACAAGAGTTCAGAATTGCATGGCAGGTTCTGTCTTGACGGCACCACGGGCAGCACTTTTGAAATGCCGGGACATAATTGGCCTTACAGTGAAGCAGGCGATTTGGACCTACATCGGCCTTACGTTGATGAAATTGAAATCAGATGTTCCAAGTGCGGCAAAAAAACTTCGCGCATTTTAGATGTCGGCAATCCTTGGTTGGACGCCGGAATAGTGCCTTACTCAACAATGGGATATTTTGAAGAGCGCGTAAAATTGCCCGATGGCAGTAACATGCCAGGCAAAAAATTCTGGCGCCAATGGTTTCCCGCCGAATTGGTTTGCGAATCCTTTCCCGGCCAATTTAAAAATTGGTTTTATTCTTTAATTGTAATGAGCACGGTTTTAGAAAAAGTTCCGCCGATGAAAACGGTTTTCGGTTATGCTTCGGTTCGTGATGAAAAGGGAGAAGAAATGCATAAATCAAAGGGAAACGCTATCTGGTTTGACGAAGCGGCGGAAAAAATTGGCGTTGACGCCATGCGCTGGATGTATGCTAAGCAAAATCCGGCGGATAATTTGAAATTCGGCTACGGAACCGCGAAAGAATTCGAAAGAAAACTTATGAATCTTTGGAATAGTCTAAATTTTTTTAAGACATATGTGGCCAAAAGTCAAAAGTCAAAAGTCAAAAGTCAAAACTTATTAGACCGATGGATTTTGTCGCGCCTGAATAATTTGATAGAAAAAGTTACTAAAAGTTTGGATAAATATAACCCGGCTTCTGCCAGCCGAGCGATTGAAGGGTTTTTCATTGAAGATCTCTCTTTATGGTACATCCGCCGTTCGCGAGCGCGATTCCAAAGACCGAAATCAGAGCGTGAAAAAGAAGAGGCGACTGAAACGCTTTATTCTGTATTACTCGATTTGTCAAAAATTATTTCTCCGTTTCTTCCGTTTTTATCAGAAGAAATCTATTTATTTTTGAAATCAAAAACAATGCTGGAATCGGTCCATCTTTGCGATTGGCCGAAATCAAGCAAAAAATTTATTGATTTGAAATTAGAAGAACAAATGAATTTAGTCAGGGAAATTTCTACTAATGGGTTGGCGCTTCGATCGGAAGCCGGCGTCAAAGTAAGGCAATCGCTTCAAAAATTAAAAATTAAAAATGAAAAATTAAAAATTTTAGGTAAAGGATTATTAGAACTGATTAAAGACGAAGTTAATGTTAAAGAGATCGCTTTTGACCAGAATCTGAAAGAAGATTTTTGGCTTGACACTAAAATTACCGCGGAACTTAAAGAAGAGGGGTTGGCGCGCGAACTGGTGCGGCAGATTCAGGAGATGAGGCGAGACGCGGGCCTTGTCCCGCAGGACAAAATTGCGGTTTACTTCAAGATTGATTTTCAAGACCTCAAAGATTTGATTAGCCGCTCGAGTGAAATGCTCAAAAAAGAAGTTGGTGCGGGGAAACTTGAGTTAATAAATCAGATCAAGGAAGGATTATTGATTGATCGCCACATCCAGCTAGAAAACCAGGAACTTTGGGTGGGGCTTGCTAAGATAAGGTAATAATTCTATCCTATTATATATAGTCCTTTGTCAAGCATACCGGAGGTGATGCCGATGATGGTCCACGAAAAGGATTACAGGCAGCAAAACCTAAGACTTCTGAGGCAATTGTTTTTTGAAAAAAGGCGGCTTCTTTATTTGGAGGGTCAGTTGGATCCGAGTTACGGCGCTGTTTATGCCGGCAACGATCCAACGCTGCCGGGTCTCTGGGCAACCTCGCCCCGCGCCGTCATCGATCAAATCCTTCATCTTGATCATCTGGAAATCAAGCGTATCGGAATAATTATCGATTCACCGGGCGGCTTAGTATCTCAATATCTGAATCTTTATGATATTATACAAACCGCCAGTTCTCCTATTTATACTATTGCTATGGGAGTTATTTCCTCGGCCGCTGCTTCAGTCTTAGCAGGAGGTACGCCCGGGAAAAGGTTTATCTTTGCGAGCTCAAGAACAATGATCCATTTGCCTCGCGGTGGCGCCCAAGGCGACGATGACGATCTGGAAAAACAAGCCAAAGAGCTGAAGAAAACTAAAGATAAGTATATAGGAATTCTCTCCCGACATACCGGTAAAACGCCTGAAGAAATTGAACAAGTCATTAATCGAAAAGATCATTGGATGAACGCTATTGAAACCGTATCATTTGGTCTTGCTGATAAGGTCGTTGAGAATTTTACGACCGACGTTGGAATTTAAATTTTTCCCACTATATAATTAAGTGGGATTTTTATTTTTGGTCCAAATCTTTGATTGAGGTCATCTCCAAACCCTCTTTCGAGATAGAATTTCCGTATGTGAGCCGAGGCGAAGCGAAAATTTTGAGGCAAAGCTATCACTTTTGTTGAAAAATTTTCACAAAGCCGCAGGCCATATACGGAAATTATAGCCG
>MEYR01000001.1:8356-9922 GCA_001774075.1 Candidatus Azambacteria bacterium RIFCSPLOWO2_01_FULL_44_84 | reverse complement strand
CCGCCGATAATTTCTAATTTTCGCGTGCTTAATATTAAAAGCAATTCGGCCGATGTAGCTTGGAGCACGGATGAAGCGGCTAATTCAAACATTCTTGTCAGTTTTACGGATAATTATATTACGATTGCCGCGGCTAACGATACGACCTTTGAATTAGAGCATTTTTTAAGTTCCGGCGATAATCTGACACAAGCCACTACTTATTTCGTTACCGCGAGATCTCGCGATGTTTATGATAACGAAGTGCGGGCGACCACGACATTTACAACTCTCGCAACCCTGCCTCCTCCATTTCCGCCGCCAACGTCCCCTCCACCTCCGCCTCCGCCCACTCCTCCTTCTCCACCCCCACCGTCACCTTCACCTCCATCTCCGCCTCCGCCATCAACTCAAACGGATAGTATTTCCGTTGAAATTCAAAATAGCGATAACACGGGTTTTTATAATGCCGTGGTAAGCTGGCAGGCGCCTTCTTCTGGTAGCGAGCCGACGGAAGGCTATAGAGTGGATTTATTTGATGAAAATAAGAAATTGGTCGGCTCTAATTTAGCAAATACCGGAGATCACTCCGTTAACTTTCTAAATATCAAGGAAGGCAAATACTCGGCGATCGTCTATGCCGTGGAAGACAGCGCTTTTAAAAAGATTGATAAACCAAAAGAGTTTGAAGCGCGAATGATTTCTTTTTGGGAATCAATAATGACTCGATTGCCGTATATCACCGGCGGCGCGGCTTTGCTGATTTTAACGCTGATATTGGCGTTGAAATTTTTAAAAAGAAGAAGTGAAAATATTGTGGATAAGTCAGCTTTTTAGTTTTGACAGCGGTATGATATGCTTGTGTTAGCGAGATAATAAAATTAAGATCGTAAATTCAAATGCGAAATAAATTAAACTACGCGCATGGTTTCACTTTAATCGAACTTTTGGTGGTAATCGGCATCATTGCTGTTTTAGCCACGGTCGTTATCATCGCCATTAATCCCGCCCGTCAGTTCGCCCAAGCCAGAAACACCCAAAGATGGTCCAACGTCAACACTCTTCTTAACGCCGTCGGCCAGAGAATGGCCGATAAGCGCGGTCTATGGACCACTGACGCTACCTGTGTTGCGACTTTGCCGGCAAGTACGACTCCAATAGGCAGTGATGTGGGCAATGCCGATCTTTCACCCTGTATAGTTCCTACCTATGTTTCCATTATGGTTATGGATCCTTCGGTCGGCGTCGTGGGAGACACCGGATACACCATTATCCAGACGGGTGGCGCCAGCGGCAGAATTACGATCAACGCTCCGAACGCGGAGTTAAGCGAGGTAATTACAGTTACGAGATAATTTAAAACTTAATTAACATTAATATTTATTAAATAAATAAAAAATAAAATATGCGAAAAATGTTTGGTAAACAAAGCGGTTTCACTTTAATCGAACTTTTGGTGGTGATTGGCATCATCGCCATTTTAGCCACGGTCGTTATTATCGCCATCAATCCGGCGAGACAGTTCGCCCAAGCCAGAAACACCCAAAGATGGTCCAACGTCAACACTCTTCTTAACGCCGTCGGTCA
>MEYR01000001.1:1822-8308 GCA_001774075.1 Candidatus Azambacteria bacterium RIFCSPLOWO2_01_FULL_44_84 | reverse complement strand
GATCCTTCGGTCGGCGTCGTGGGAAACACCGGATACACCATTGTCCAGACGGGTGGCGCCAGCGGCAGAATTACTGTCAGCGCTCCAAACGCGGAGTTAACCGAAACGATCGCGGTTACGAGATAAAGCAAGACAAGGGATACAAAAAAAGATGAATGCTTCAAATTATTGTTGGAGCATTTATTTTTTTAGGTGACTTTAACGCTGGTATTTGGTATATATAAAAAATTTGGTAATATAAGCCTTATACACATGCGAAATAAATTAAACTACGCGCCTGGTTTCACTTTAATCGAACTTTTGGTGGTGATTGGCATTATCGCCATTTTAGCCACAGTCGTTATTATCGCCATTAATCCGGCGAGACAGTTTGCCCAAGCCAGAAACACCCAAAGATGGTCCAATGTCAACACTCTTCTTAACGCCGTCGGCCAGAGAATGGCAGATAATAGGGGGATTTGGGCTACTAATCCTTCCGCCGATGTTTTTGATAAATTAGACGCTTATATTCCCGGTCCCGTAGATGGACAGGGAAAGTGGACCGGTGTCGGACAAATAGTGACATCAAATCCTGTTCCATTTTCTTCACCGAACAATCTATTGACGCAAATAGGCGATTTAACTTTGCCGTTTGTTTGGTGGAATAACGGGACTGTTAACCTCAAGTTACTTTATAGATTTTGTAGCGTATCGTTACTGGGCGGCATTAGATTGGATAATAATCTAAATCAGAGATTTTCTTATAGGATAGAAACAGGCTCGGGAAGCAATTGCAGAATTAGAAATTTTGACGGCTCCCAAAATATAGATTTGGGCAATACGCCGGATATTTGGCATGATGTCACTATTGGTTATAACTTTAGCACCGGAGCGAGCAGTTTGACCGCGAATAATCAGACAATTAATAATAATCTGATTATGACAGGGGCGACCGGCGTGAACCAGCTTATTATAACAACCGCGGGAAGTTCTAACATTTCTGCCTTTGATAATATCGCTCTTTCACGGCCCACTCTTTGTACGGCAATATTGCCGGCGACCGCGACTTTTATAGGCAACGGCGCCGGAAATATAAATCTTAATCCTTGTATTGTTCCCACCTATGTTTCAACTATTGTTATGGATCCTTCGGTCGGAGCTTCGGCGGATATCGGCTATGCCATAATTCAGGATGCCAACAGCGGCAGAATTACTGTCAGCGCTCCAAACGCGGAGTTAGGCGAAATAATTTCAGTAACGAGATAAACAAAAGCCAAGCGCAGGCATACAAATAAACACTTCGATCTTCAATCGGAGCGTTTATTGATTTTTTGGTGGTTTTGTTGTTATATAGAGGTACAGGCCTGCCTGCGGGCAGGATTATTAGTAACTTACTCGGCCATGTATTTGGGAAACGAACCCCAGAACGAACCTCAAAATCCCGATTATTCTTCCTTGAAAGACGAGGAAGTTCTTTGGCTTTCCCAGGAAAAGCCGTCTCTTTATAAAATGCTCGTAGACAGGTACCAGGCCGCTTTTTTGCGCAAAGCCCAGAGTATTGTAAAAAGTCCTCAAGAGGCGGAAGACATAGTCCAGGAAGCGTTTGTAAAAATATATTTCAACGCCAAGAAATTCACCAAGCAGGAGGGGATTGAATTTAAAAGCTGGGCCTACAGAGTGCTGGTTAATGTCGCCATAACGAAATACAGGAAATTAAAGCAGGAACGGGCGGTTGAGTTCCTTGATCCGGTGCTTTATGAAAACCTGCCCCACGAACAGGACTTGGCTTTAGTGGCGGACGCCAAGGCGCAGGTTGAAACCGTGCTAGCCCGCCTGCCGAAACCAATGGCCCGCCTGGTTGCGTTATACTATTTAGAAGATAAGCCGTATAAAGATATTGCCGCGCAGGAGGGGCTAACCATCCCTGCCCTTAAAATGAAGCTGTTCAGGGCAAAAAAGATGTTAAGAGAAGAGCTTACCAAGAAATGATCAAAATGAATATAACAAAAGAAAATAATAGTTTGCAGTCGCGGATTATGCGCCGGGTATACGCTATTTGGTTTGCCAAGCGTGTTTTGCCGTATGTGGTCATTGAGGCAGCCGGTTTTGTATCGGTGGTCTATGCATTAGGCCGCTTGGTTTATGTGAGACATGTTGTTGATAACGCGCTCGCGGCTTTCGCGGCCAATCCCTGGGGATGGGCGTTCTATATGGCCGACTCATTTTTTTACCGAAAACCGGTTATTCAGGCCCTGTCTTTGGGGGCGGCGGTTCTCTTTATTTTTGCCGTCCGGAATGTCCTTAAGGCGTTGGTTGAACTGAATGTCATGCAAAGAGAAACCAAACCCGCCAGGGCGTCGTTCTATAGATAGAAAGGTCGATTTTACAAACATAAGTATAGTATTACGAATTACCACCCCGCTTTGGCGGGGTGGTAATTCGTTTATGGATAAGTTAATATTGTCTTTGTGATTAATAAAAAAAAGTTAAAAATTGCGGTCTTAATGGGTGGCCCCTCAAGCGAACACAGTGTGTCTTTGGCTTCCGGCAAGATGGTCTTGGAAAATATGCCAGAACGCTATGAAGCAGTCGCCGTAAGATTGCCGAAACGCGGCGATTTTAATCTCCGGAGCAAATTACCAAAAGGCATGGACTTAGCATTTTTAGCGCTACATGGAGAATGGGGCGAAGACGGCCAAGTTCAGAAATTGTTGGAAAAAATGAAAGTTCCTTATACCGGTTCGGATTCGAAAGCGAGCGCCTTGGCAATGAATAAATCCGAAACTCTCGTTTTATTGAAAAAGAAAAAAATTTTCGCCGCGCCAGGCGTTATTATTAGAAAAAACGGAAAGATGCCGCCATTCGGCCTTCCCTGCGTTGTCAAGCCGAACAAAAGGGGCTCGAGCGTCGGCGTAGCGATTGTCCGTAAAAAAGAGGCGTTTAACTCCGCGATACGCGATGCCTTCAAATTTGACGACGAGGTAATGATTGAAAAATTTATTCCGGGGACGGAACTTACCTGCGGCGTGTTGGACGACGGCCGTGGAAAAGCGGCGGCGCTTATGCCGACGGAAATTATCGCCAAAAAAGGCGATTTCTTCGATTATAATTCCAAATATCTTGCCGGCGGCGCGCAAGAGTTAACTCCCGCACGGCTTGATAAAAAAACGCTTCAAAAAGTGCGGCAGACGGCTCTTAAGGTTCACAAAGCAATGGGCGCTTCCGGCGTGTCCAGGACCGATATGATTCTGGCGCGGGACGGCAAAATCTATGTTTTAGAAATTAATACGATTCCGGGCATGACAGAAACAAGTTTATTGCCCAAGGGCGCCGCCGCCTGCGGCTTGAATTTTCCGCAACTTTTAGATAAAATTGTCAAGGCAGCGCTAAATCGCTTTAACAGGCCGAAGTAGTTCAATGGCAGAACATTGCTTTCGTAAAGCAGAAACGTGAGTTCGATTCTCACCTTCGGCTCCACAATTAGACTTTCCGGTTTTTGACCAAATAAGATTAAATCCTGTGTATAAACTCTTGTCTGCAAGCGGGAGTTTATAGTGATATAATCTAAAACAGAAGTAATTCAATTCATGGTTAAACGGCCATGATTTTTACCGTGAAAGAAAAATCAATCAGAAAAAAGAAAAAAGTCAGATTTAAACCCTTTCTGATTCTTTTTGGATTTTTAACTCTTGCGATTATCGCGAGCGGGCTTTCATTTTATTTCCGATGGGCCAAAGCCGCGTCGTTCAGCTTGTACCCCGGCAGTTGTCTGGGCTCATGGCGGAATTCCAATCTGGCGCAAGGACAACCCGACACTAGCGACATTAATCTTATCAACAAAGACAATGCCGCGGTTTTCTCGGAAGGGGGAATAAAAGAAATTTATTGCGGCAGTTTTAACGGCGATCTTTCGGAAAGCGAAATAAAGCTTATTAAAAGCGTCAATTTGAAATTCTCGTGGCTGGTTATCGATGAGGAATTAAAAGTCCCGACGCTCACCTCTGATGAGGTCGGGACTCCGGCCGCAAGCGTCGGAGCCGCCATTTCTTCTATAACAATAATTCAACCGCCCGCCACTTCTTCGGATGAGGTTGTTTCAAATACCAACTATATTATTAATCAGATTTTAGATAATATTCACGCCGACGAGGTGCGACTCATAATTTCAACCACCACTTCGGAAATTACTATCACGACAAACGCGATAGAGACCGGAGATCAGGAGCCGGAGATAATAGAAACGGATGAGGGTGTTGCCGCCATTGGAAACAATATTGAAATAAACGATGAACAGCAAGAAACGGAAAACGCGCAATTAGAAAACGTAGGCGAGCCGCAACAAGCGACCTCATCGCCGACTTCTTTTTGGTGGAAAAAATATAATTTATTTTTCGCCAGCGATGAGGTAGACAGCGTGCAAGTAACAAGTGACGCGTGGCAGGCAACAAGCATGCTTGAAATTGCCCAAAATACAGAAACACAGACAGGCGCGAGTGGTACGGGACAAGAAATAACGACCTCCACTTCTTTATTAGAAAGCCCAATCGCGGCGACGGAAGGTTTTTTAAAAGTTTCTTATACTCTTGACGGTGTTGACTGGCAGGCGCTCGGGATGGTCAATAAAAACAACTGGCAAAATATAAATTTCCAAATTCCGGTTTATCAGTTGGAAGACATCAAGAAAATCCAGATAAAAATTGAATCACTTCCGATTTTAAATGAAACTCCGTTTGTTTATTTGGACGGCATGGCGCTGGGAGTGGAGTATGAAACATCTCAAACTTTACAATCAAAAACAGCTTCAGTTTCATCTCAACTGCTAAGTCCCAATGTTTTTTATAATTCTTACAGTCGAACGCCAAGCGGTTCAAGCGTAACGGGCCCTGTTTCCATTAGCGTTTCAGTTGATAGTTTTGAGGATTTTGGTTTCGGCAATGGTTGCGGGCTTAACAGCCAATCCTGCGATTTCTGGGGCGTTCGCGCGACAAACTTTGATAACGACCCTTTCAATTCCGAATGTGTTTCAAATGAAATTTTGTCCCATACTTTTGCATTTGATTTGCCCGCGGGAAGTTATATTGAGATTATGGCTTACGCGGGACACACCCAAGAAGGTTGCGAACGGGGCGGCGAGATGAGTAAATTTTTGGAGGGGGATAGTTTGAAGAAAATTTTTACCATAACGGAGCAATGATAAAAAAAATCGCAAAATTTATTGTTATTTTTCTTGTTATCGGCTGGATTTTTGGGACCGGGGTTTTAGAAGCGCAGGCCGGGCTTACTTTTGTCGGAAACAATTCAGCTACCGGAAATAGCGCTTCATTTACCGTAGCTCTCGATGCTCTTACCGGGGGCATTGCTACTTCCGCGGCCGCGGGCGACCTCGTTATCGTTGCTGACGGCTGGACGGGGACTACCGATGGCAATCCCGGCGTGGGTACTGCCAATTACACCGAAGTAGCCGACCTTTATTCCGATGACGGTTTTGATGCCAATTTTTCCGTCAACTGGAAAATTATGGGCGGTACTCCGGACACTTCTGTTTCCTGCAACGGCAGTGGTTCAACTACTCTGGGCGCGGTTTGCATGGTTCAGGTTTGGCGTAACGCGGCCAGTACAACACCGATGGATACTGCGGTTGTAACATCTACCTTAACCAACGGCGCCAAGCCGAATTGTGATTCAATAACTCCCGTTACCAGCGGAGCGGTTGTTATTTGCGCCGTATTGGCTACTGATGACGACAATACTCTTCCCACCGTTAATGCTCCGACTGGTTATGTTAATCTGGTAAGCGCTCAAGTTGATCCGGGAAGCGCCATAAGCGGCGGCATGTCTTCAAAATTCTGGACTTCCGGCGCCGAAGATCCAGGAGCGCTTGGAAATTGGGACACAACAAACACCAATTCCTCTGCTAATGTTACTTTGGCGATTCAGCCGGCCGCGACATTTATCGGCAATGACACTGATCCGGGTGTTAACCCGACCATTGCGCCGGGGGCGGCCACGACCACGGTTGACACTTTTAACTTAAAAACCAATAAAGGGGGAGCCGCCGAAACGGTAACTAATCTCACCGCTACGTTTTCAGCCGGTTCGGCAACCGGCACTGCGGCGGTACTTGTCACTGACAGTGGCAACACTACCACTTATTGCGCTACTTACGATCCCTCAAGCGATACCGTGAATCTTACCGGTTGCAACCTTTCGGTTACGACCGCTTCAACTACTTTTAATCTTCGGATAAAACCCCTGACTCACGGCGCCATGCCTTCTCCTCCGGGTAATACTTTTAGCGTTTCAGCAACTATTACCTCTTTTACTCCAGCCACCACTACTGCCAGCGGAGTGGATACTACGAGCGACACGGTGACAATTGACAATGCCTCGCCGAACGGAGCGACGGTAACCAGCGGCAGCGCCGACGATCAAAAGGTTACTCTTAATTGGACAGCTTCAGATAGCGGCGACTTTGACACCACAAACGGTTCGGTGATTTTAAGGTGG
>MEYR01000001.1:0-1813 GCA_001774075.1 Candidatus Azambacteria bacterium RIFCSPLOWO2_01_FULL_44_84 | reverse complement strand
CCGGAAGCGCGGTTCCGGCCGAAGGTAAAAGCGATTACACCGCTGGCGATACTATCACCGATACTCCAACCGCGACTGTCGCTTGCGTAATTTCTTCCGCCGCTTCGGCGTCTTTAAGTAAAATTGATGGTTCCGGAGGAGATGTCGGCTGTACTACCAATGTGCTTACCAACGGCCAGGCATATACTTATGTGGCTTTTCAGCGCGACACTAACGGCAATTATGACGCCGGCGCGAGCATCGGCACTTTTACCCCAGTCAGTGTCTCTCTCACTTTCACCATTGACACCCCGAGCGTTACTTTTGTCGGCGGGTTAACGCCGGGAACGCCCGTTTCCACTTCAAGCGTTTTGACTGTTAATACTAACAGCTCCAGCGGCTACAATATATCCATAAACCGCGCTTCAACAACGCCGACTTTATTTTCAACACTCGATCCGAGTGATTATATCTACGATGATCCCAATGGATATAACTGGACGGCGCCGGCGACTTCTTCCGCGGCGGGCCCTTCCGCGCTTTGGACTGCCGTTACTAAGGCGCTTGGCTTTCGTCTTAAACTGACCGGCACGGTGGCCAACACTTACTCAACCGCCTGGTGGGGAGCCGATGATGCGGCCGGCAATGCCTTATATTCCGGCATTTCCACTTCCACTTCGGCGCAGGCAATCGCCAATTCCGTCTGGGCAGGTTCCGGCGCTGATGAAAAAACAACGGTGGAATACAAAATTGATGTTTCTAACCAGCAAAAAACCGGCGCTTACATATCTTCTCCGATAATTTTCACTGCTATAGTGAATCCTTGATAACCTCGTTTTTGTAAAAGCGAGGTTTATTGTGGATAACTGTATTGTTATAATATGATATAATAAAATTAATGGTAAAATCGCTTCAAAATTTCGTCTCTCTCTCTCTCTCTCTCTCTCTCTCTCTCTCTAACCCTCTTATTAAGAGAGGATTGTTTAAGCCGCTTATCAAAGCGTAAATAAGCGGTTTTTTTATTTTTTAAATTATAAAAATAAAAATATGAAAGTAGATTTTAAAAAATTTGTTGTAAAATTTGATAAAGTCAGTAAGCCTGAAAGAGAGGAAAAATTCTGGCCGGTGTTTATGGTGAGTTTAGCGCTGTTTTTAATGGTCAGTTTCGGTTCGGATTTTATTGATTTTGCCAGAGCCGCAACTAGTTCGGTAGCGTTATCGGTAACCGTAAGCTCGACTTTAAGTTTTAGCGTTGACTCAGGCTCTAAGGGTTTTGCCGCCTTAACTGCTGGTACACCTCAACAAGCCACGTCAATGTTGTACGTTACAACTAACAATGCGACGGGTTATTACACTTCAATCAATCGCGCTTCAACGACAGTCACTTTATCTAGCGGCTCTGAGACGATTTCTGACGCTCCCAGCGGTTACAACTGGACAGCGCCAACGGCTACTTCAACCGCTACCGGGCCTTCGGCCACGTGGACTTATGGCACAACGAAAGGTCTTGGGTTCAGGGTAGTAGTATCGGCTTCCGATATCGGTAGTGGCGCTTCAACAACTTGCGGAGCGGCAACCGGCTGGTGGGGAGCCACCGATGACGGCGCCGCCAAATTCTCGGGTGTATCTACTTCTACTTCAGCGCAAAAAATCGCCGATTGCAATTTTTATAATTCTGGCGGCACGGGTCAAGCGGTAGTTTTTAGACTCGATGTTCCTGTCAATCAGGCCGGTGGAACTTACACGTCTTCTCCGATAACATATACGGTTTTGGCGAATTGATTTAATCGGAACGGAATATAATTCTGTTATGAAAAAAAACTTAATATTTCTG